>JBEGOD010000132.1:0-159561 GCA_041182185.1 Pseudomonadota bacterium | reverse complement strand
CGTCTTTGCCGAGCTTGGCCGCCACCTTGCACCGATCGCACTGCTGTCGACGGCAGTCGCGGCCCGGTGGCTCCCTGGCAGCGGCAAGACGGCACTCGCCCTGATGGATCGACACGTGGTCGGCGGCCGAATGCGGGTGTTCGATCCGACAGGTGCTGAGCATGCACTGGGGCTGGCTGGCGAGATGATTGCCATCGCTCCTCTCCCTGCCGGGATGGATGGCCTGCCAGGCCTCGATCTTACGGCAGCGATGATTCATCTCGATCCGGCCCCAGCACTTGAACCGGCTGGAAGCCCTGCGGCAGCGCTGCAATTCCAGTTGCTGACTGCCAGCTTCGCAGTCGGATGCGCCGATGCAGCGCGAGACATGGCAGCCGAGTATGCCAAGGTGCGTGAGCAGTTCGATCGGCCGATTGGCTGGTTCCAGGCGCTCAAGCATATTTGCGCTGACATGGCGGTTCGCTGTGCCGTTGCCCGATCGCAGCTCTGTTACGCCGCTGCGTCGCTTGATGCCGGGGCGCCGGACGCGGCTTTCCACGTAGCAGCTGCCATGCGCCTGGCGGATCAGGCCGCGATCGGGAACGGCCGGGCCAACGTGCAGGTACATGGCGGGATCGGGATGACCGATGAGGCCTATCCGCACCTCTGCCTGAAACGGGCGCACCTGTTGTCCTTCATCGCACCCGTCCGGCGCGAAGTCATCCTGGGAGAAGCCGCATGAGCGAAAAGGTCCGCTACGAAGTTGTCGATGGGGTAGGCGTGATCACGCTCAACCGGCCCGAAGTGCACAACGCGATGGATGACGAGGCGGCCCACCTTTACAAGGAGGTGCTCGACCAGGCGCTGGAAGATGATGCGGTACGCGCCGTGCTGCTGCAGGGCGCCGGCAAGTCGTTCTGCTCGGGCCGTGACACGACCATGCTGGGTCACCGAGCCCGAGACGAGAGCGACTACCACTTCGTCCTGCGTCACCAGCAGAAACGCCTTGCCGTGCTGGACAGCCCCAAGCCATTCGTCGCCGCGCTGAAGGGCGCCGTGATCGGCGGCGGGTGCGAAACCGCGCTGGCCTGCGACATCCGCGTTTCGGACACGACGCTGAAAATGGCCCTGCCGGAAATCAACTACGGCATTCTGCCCGATACCGGCGGAACCCAGCTGATGACATCGCTGATCGGCCCGAGCCGGACCAAGTACATGGTCATGACTGGCGACCGGATCGACGCGCAAACCGCGCTGGAATGGGGCGCGGTTGATTTCGTTGTCGCGCCTGAGGAACTGGATGCTCGAGCGCTCGAAATCGCCCGCAAGATCGCCGCCAAACCGCCGATCTGCCTCGCAATGGCCAAGACCATGATCGACCAGACCCTTGCCGGTGCGGTGCGCAACGGCATTGCCCAGGAACTGCTGGCCCAGACCGCGCTGTTCAAGACCGAGGACTATGCCGAGGCCCGCGCCGCGCTGCGCGAAAAACGCACGCCGGTCTACAAGGGGAAGTGAGATGAGCGATACCTACAAGGGCTTGCGCCCGGCCCCTGCGCGGGGTCTTCGGATGCTGCCCGAGGGCAGCTTCGCAAATGACGTGGCGATCGTCACCGGCGGCGGATCGGGGATCGGTAAAGGCATCGCAGCGGAATTCGGGCGGCTAGGCGGCGCCGTCGCCATCGCCAGCCGAGATCCTGAAAAGCGCGCGCGCGGCGTTGCTGCGGTCGAGGAGGCGGGTGGCCGGGCGATCGGCGTGCAGCTGGACGTGCGCGATCCGGAAGCGGTCAAGGCCTGTTTTGACGAGGTCGAGGACGCCTTCGGACCGGTCACTCAGCTAATCAACAATGCTGCCGGCAACCTGGCAGGCGCGTCAGAGGATTTCAGCCTCAACGCCTGGCGTGCGGTGACCAGCATTGTCCTGGACGGCACCTGGATCTGCTCGACCGAATTTGCCCGCCGCCGGATCGCTGATGGAATCGGCGGGGCGATCCTCAATATCGGGGCGACCTATTCGTGGACAGGCGGCCCTGGGACTTCGCCTTCGGCAGCGGCCAAGGCGGCGGTCACCAACCTGACGCAGAGCCTTGCAGTGGAATGGGCACCCTATGACATCCGGGTAAACTGTATTGCCCCCGGACTGTTTCCCCATGCCGACCGCGCCGCGCACCTGCGCTTTGCCGATGGCAATGACTTGTCGAACCGCCAGCCCGCCCTGCGTACCGGCGAAGTCCACGAACTGGGCTGGGCAGCTGCCTACCTATGTTCGGACTATGCCGCGTTCTGTTCGGGCCACACCTTCGTACTCGACGGGGCTAACTGGCTACGCCGCAGCCTGCGGATGCCGGTGTTCGAACCGGTTCGCACCTGGCTTCCACCAAAGCGGGAGAAGAAGGGCTGAGGCACTGTCCCTAGCTGATCACCTTCTTCTCGCGGTAGTCTGCAATCTCGGCCTCACTGAAGCCCAGTTCGCGCATGATCTCGTCGGTGTGCTGGCCAATGGCGGGTGCAGCCTGGCGGAAGACCACTGGCACATCGCCGAAATGCCAATAGGCTCCGGGTTGCTCGACCGTGCCGTAGAGCGGCTGTTCCAGCACCGAGATCAGGTTCAGCTCGCGATTCAGCGGGTTGCTGAAGAAACGCTCCTCCGCAGCTTCGAAAGTTACCCGGTCGCACGGCACATCGGCCGCTTCCAGTGCGGCGAACAGATCGTCCGAGCTGCGTGCGGCGGCGTTCGCTTCGAAGCCGGCTTCGTCCCCGCCCATCACGGCACGCAGCGCCGCGCGGCGCTCGTCAATGTGGGCCGCGACTGCAATCCAGTGCCCATCGCTGCACTGGTAAATCCGGTGATATGGCGAAAAGCCCGTCTGGTCGCGGGTCAGGTGATGGGTTTCCGCCAGCGAACCATCGGGCAGGATCAGCGTTTCCCCCTGGGTCAGCGCGGAGATCCCGAGCAGCGAAGTCTGGGTGGTGTAGCCGGGCTTACCCGCCCGCTTGGCGTAAAGCGAAGCCATCAGTTCGACCAGCGCGCTCTGGGCGGAGCTGACGTCCATAGTGCCGGGACGGTTAAACATGGGCTTGTTACCCTCGCCGGCATTCTCGAACTCCCACCCGGCGATGGCGTTGAAGATCGAATCGTAACCCGGCCAGTTGCCGCGCGCCCCCTTCTGTCCATAGGCGCTGACATAGTTGAATGCGACGTCCGGGTTGTGTTTGCGGATACCCTCTTCCGACAGGCCTAGCTTGGCCGCACCCTTGAACCGCATGTTGTGATGCACGGCCTCGGCCCATTGCAGTAGCCGAGCCAGGATCGGTTCGGCCTCTGGCTTACCCAGATCAAGCGCGATTGAACGCTTGGAGCGCGAGGCCGCCTGGTAATACCGATGCATGAAGCGGATCCGGTCGCCGGTCAGCGCTTCTACCTTGATTACATCGGCTCCCATGTCGCCCATCATCGACGGCCCCATTGGACCGGCCAGAAACATCCCGAAATCTACCACCCGGACACCGGCCAGCATTTCCGCGGGCTGGCCGTTGCTGCCCACCTGCGCCGGCGGCGGGGTCCAGCCGACATCGCCTCCTTCACCAAGGCGCGGAGCCGGGCGGGGGTCTGGAAGTTCGGCGTTACTGTGGAGCGGCACGTTGGGCTGGACTGTCTTGCCAAGCACCGGGTCGTCGATTGCCACGACGTAGCCGTTGGCCTCGACTTCGGGGTGAGTCAGCATCCCGCCAAGGGGATAGGCTGGTTCCACCGCAATGTCGGCAGCGCGCAGATCAGCTAGCCAGCTTTCCAGCGGGCGTCGCTTGAATGCCTCGATCTTGCCTTCCTCGGTGTCGATCTCGACCCCTTCGGCAAGGACTTCCCACATGGTCGGCATCGATGCGTAGTCGAACTGCCGGGCCGGATCCATGATCTGCAGCCAGTCCCCACCCTGGCATTCGTACAACTGCTGCCCGATTGGCCGCGCCGCTAGCGGGTATGGCGCGTTATTGGGCATCGGCCCCTTGGAATTGCGCGCCCAGATCAGCGAAAGCATGACCATGTGGCCCTGAAACAGAGAGGTATGGGCCGGGCCGCCCTTACCTGACTGCAGCCGGGCGACAAGGCGTGCCAGGATCCCTGCCGCTGCCAGATGGGCCGCTGACCATGATCCCGCGTTGAACCGCCAGACGATCGGACCGGGGCGATAGCCATCGTTTTCGTAAAGCGCACCGAACCGGGCGGCAACCAGTAGCTCATCGTCCGAACGTTCAACATCTGGGTGGTTGAAGGGGCTGCCGGTAATTCCGCAGGTCACCAGGCGCGGATACTTCGCTGCCAAGGTGCCATCGTCCAGCCCTAGCGCTTTTGCGCGCGCCGGGGTAAACTGGTGGAGCAACACATCTGCCCCCTCCAGCCGCGCGTGCAGCGCCGCCAGACCTTCAGGGGTCGAGAGATCGAGCACCAGGCTGCGCTTGTTGCGGTTCCAGTTAGCAAAGCGTGCCATGCCGCGCGCCGGATCACCGCCCGGGCGCTCAACCTTCAGAACGTCAGCACCAAGACCGGCTAGCATCAGTCCGGCAACCTGAGCCGCCTGCCCTTCCCCGATCTCGACGATGCGCAGCTCGTTCAGCATTGCGGAATCCCTCAAACCTTGCGGAAGTTCGGCAACACCCAGCCGTCCTGTATGTCGGTCCACTCGACCGTCACCTTCATGCCGATGTGAACATCGTCGGCGTTGCAGCCGGTGACGTTTGCATTGAGGCGAGCGCCTGGCGCGCCGTCGATATCCACGACCACCGGCACGTAGATATACGGTTCGCCGTTCTTGGGGTTCCGATTGCAGACTACGTAGCTGAACACCGTCGCGGTGCCCGGCAAGGTCGGCCAGTTCTTTTCAGTGCTGGAGCATTCCGGGCAGTAGGGTGTGGGCGGCATCCGGAAATGCCCGCAGCTGGCGCACTGGCACGCGGTCAGCCGATGCTCCTTCGCCGCTTCCCAGAACGGCTCGGTATCGGGATTGGTCGAGATGCGGATCTGTTCACCGGGCAGCAGCAGCGCCGGGCCGTACTTGATGGGCTCGCTCATTTTACGCGCTCCTCAGGATCAGGCTGGAAACTGGCAACGAGGCGGGGCCGCCCGAAACCAGCGCGAATTCGGCGTCTTTCACCTGGTTGATCGCGGTTCCGCGCACTTGCTCCACACCCTCGACGATATGGGTCATGCCGATGATGTAGGCTTCGTTCAGGTTGCCGCCGTGCGTGTTCACTGGCACCCCGCCGTTGACCCCGCCCTGCGTCGCTGCATCATAGCGGATCTTGCCCGCAAGGACGTAATCGTTCCCCTCGCCCTTCTCGCAGAAGCCATAGTCTTCCAACTGCATCAGCACCATTGGGCTGAAGTGATCGTAGATCAGGGCGACGTCCATGTCCTTCGCGGCCAGTCCGGACTGGGCCCAGATCCGGTCGGCCGTGAATTTGTGACCAGAACTGGCAAAGTGCGGATCCGGCATTCCCATCCAGGCAAAGGCCCGGCCCCACTCGCGTTGCCCGCCATGGGCGCAGGCGTGCACCACGGCCGGCTTGTGGCGGCAGTCCTTCGCCCGGTCCATGGTGGTGGTGATCACCGCCACGGCGCCATCGGTTTCCAGACAGAAGTCGAGCCGCCGTAGCGGATCGGCCAGCATGACCGAGTGATCATATTCTTCCTTGGTCAATGGAGCTTGCCGCACCGCCTTGGGCCGATTGTGCGTGTTAGCGCGGGTCGCCATCACGATCTCGCCAAAGGCATCCTGGGTCGTGCCGTAGAGATGCATGTGGCGCCGTGTCAGCATCGACATGAGGTGCCCTGGTCCCACCAGGCCCGACGGCTGCAGAAAGCTGCTTTCGGGACTTGGTGCGCCAGCACCGAAGACGACGCCAAGACGATGTTGCGGCAATTGCTGCAACGCCATCACGGTAACCGCGTACTTGCAGTCCTCGTTGACCAGTCCGGCCGTAGCTAGGCCGATCGCACCAGGACAGCCGCCACCACCGCTGGTCAGCGTCGCAGAGAAGGACACATTGGGCATGCCCAGCGTTTCCATCAGGCTGGCCGTATCAAACTTGTCGAGATAACCCGCGCCGGCGGTTGAGTAGTAAGCGAAGCCGTCGAGGTCCTTGATCGAGATCCCGGCATCCGCGCAGGCCTTGAGGATCGCCTCACCGGCCATGTCGTTGATGGTGCGTGGCCATGATTTGCCGCGCACGTAATAGTCGGTCGCGCCGATGCCAACGATCGCCGTCTTGTCCTGATTTGCCCAGGCCACAGCCAAGCCCTCCTCGATTCCTAAGTTATATAACTAGGTGCGATATGATAGGGCGCGAGCCTTGTCCAGCACCTAGGCGAAATGAAGCCGGCGATACTTGCCGCGAAAGTAGAGCAGCGGATCGCGGCGCGGCTCGAATTGGGCGCGGACCACTTCGCCCAACAGGATGAAGTGATCACCGCCGTCATGCACCGCATTGCGTCGGCATTCGAACGAGACAAGCGAACCATCAATTAACGGTACCCCGCCCTCACCGCGATGCCAGGCGGTCGTTGCGAAGCGGTCTTCGCCCTTGCCAGCGAAACGGTTGGAAGTCTGCTGCTGGCTGGTTTGCAGGACGTTCACCCCAAACCATTGCGCCTCTCGCAGGATCGGCGCAGAGCCTGCATTGTTGGCAATGCAGACCAGCAGCAGGGGCGGATCGAGCGATACTGACGTAAAGCTGTTGGCGGTAAGGCCGACCGGCGTACCATCCGGTGCCACAGCTGTGACGATGGTGATCCCGGTGGCAAAGCAGCCCATGGCATCGCGCAAGGTGCGGGCGTCAGAGCCGGCGCGGAACTCTGCAGCCGAACGGGGCTGCCGCCGCTCGAGGAAATCCAGCAAGAGGCCCAGGAAGGCCTCGGTCCGGTCGGTTACAACCAGCAGGTCCAAATCGGCCACCTCCGCCACTTCGGCAGTTGGCAAGGCGGCGTCAAACTCTGCGCTACGCTCGGTACTCGACATCCACCCCGTGCCGCCGCGCAGGACCAGAGTCGGCAGCTGCAAGCCGGGAGCAGCAGCTACTAGCCGCTCACCGACGGCGCCCAGATCGATCTCGGCAATGGCGCGGGGATCCCAGCGCTGTTGCCCGCGACCGGGAACCTGGCGCAGCCGGTCGCCAATTTCCCGGGCGACGACTGGATCTGTCCCAACCGGCATGTCGACCAGAACCAGACCGGCCGCAAGGTTAGTGGCATCGCGGGCCAGGGCCAGAATAGCGATCCAACCGCCCAGATTGGCCGCGACGACCACCGGCCTGGCATCCAACTGAGCCAGCACGGCGCGCAGATCCTCGGCATGGGCGTCAAGGTCATAGCGGCCATCGGCGGGCCAATCGCTGGCACCGTGGCCACGCAGATCGTAAGTGATGACCCGACGGCCAGCCTGCTCCAGCCCTTCGGCTACGGTATCCCAGACAGCGCTGGTCTGCCCGGCGCCGTGCACCAGGAGGATCGCCGGGTCGTGGCTATCGCCACGGACATTGGCTGTCAGGCTGATACCGCCAAAGCCGCGGAAGGTGGACTGGCTCACCGTTCGCTGCCTGGTAAATCGTTGATCCACTGCTGCATTGTGGTAGACCGCCTGCGCATCAGCACGGCGGCGATGTCCGGGTCGCGATCAAGGATGGCCTGGCAAAGCTGCTGTTGGAGCTTGCGGGCAGTCGCGCGCTGTTCGGCCGAACGGTAAAGTCCGGTCCGCTGTTCTTCCATGCCGAAGGAGAAACCGATCGCCATCACCAGTTCGATTGCGGGATTACCGCTCATCTCCGAGATAATCTGAACCAGTTCGGCCTCTGCTCCGATCATTGCGGCCGGGCTATCGTTGGATTCGATGCGAGCTGCAAAATGCGCCAGCTGTTCGCGCAAGTCGGCGCGGTTGCACTGGCAGGCGAGCATTCCTGCATCTTCCGAAACGAGGCGACTGACCGCCATGATATCGTTTAAGGTCGTGCCCTTCAGGCGGAGAAAGCGCGCCAGCGTTCGGATTGCGTCCTGAGCGTCTGGACGGCTGGCATAGAACCCACCCTTGATACCACGCCGCACGCTGATCAGCCGGTCGTTCTCCGCGATCTTGGCTGCCTGCCGTAGGGTCGGCCGGCTCACGCCGAGGCGGGAAAGCAGGTCATCCTCCGCCCCAATGAAAGCGCCTTCCTCGTGACTTAGGCTCAGGTCGGCCAGCTCGCGTGCAGTGCGGGCCACCAGGGATTCGGTCTGAACAGGCTGATACATGCGTTACCTCGTTTTAAGATACCTGTTTATCGCAACTACCTCATTTGGTCCACCCCAGTCTTGCACTGAGTTGTATAACTAGGTATTCATTTAATCAGAAAACAGTCGAATCGGGAGATTCCCAATGAAACCCTTCGTCTTCAGCGCCGACAGCCACATCATGGAGCCGCCGACCATCTTCCTTGATGGCCTGCCAGCAAGCCTCAAGAAACACGCGATCCACAGCCGCAAGGAAGGCGACTTCCTGATCACCGGCACCGAGGAAAAGGTGATCTATCGCCTGCGCGTCGGCCAGCACCGCGAAAAGGCGTTGGGTGACAATGAGCGCAAGGGCATCCGCGAAATCCCCGGCCGGCTTGAGGATATGGAGCTGGAAGGGATCGATTCAGAGATCTGCTTCCCCAGCCTGGGGCTATGGCTTTACTGCCTGGACAGCCCTGAAGCGGAGGCTGCTTCGGCCCGGCTCTACAACGATTGGAACCACCAGTTCCTGGGCGGTCATCCTGAGCGGTTCGTGCGTTGCGGCATGTTGCCCGTGCTCGACTTCTCGAACACCGTTGCGGAGCTGGAATACCTGGCAGCGAAGGGTTTTACCGCTGCGATGCTGCCGGCGGTCACGCCACCCAACCTGCCCAAGTATAACGATGCAAAATGGGATGTCGTATTCGCCAAGGGCGCAGAACTGGGTCTCGTGTTCGTCATGCACACTGGCACCGGCCTTGAAACAGTGGTGGTGGAACGTGGTCCCGGCGCAGGGATCATCAACTACACCAACCAGATGACGGACGCCCAGCAAAGCGTCATGTATCTGGTCGCGGGTGGCGTGCTCGATCGCAACCCTGGTGCCAAGGTCGCCTTCATCGAAAGCGGAGCCAGCTGGCTGGTCGCCCTGGCAGAGCGGATGGACGAGGTTGAGGAAGCCCATGCCAACTTCGTCTTCCCGAAATTGTCGCGCCGCTGCAGCCAGATCATCGACGATCAGGTCTGGGCCAGCTTCCAGCATGACCGGGCATGCATCACCGCTGCAGCAGCGGGCCTAGCCGGCGCGAAGAACGTGATGTGGGGCTCGGACTACCCACACGCTGAAGGAACCTTCCCGATCAGCCGTCCGATCCAGGAACAGTTATTCGAGAACCTTGAAGTGCCGGAGCGGATCCGCCTCGACATCCTGGGTTTGAACGCGGCGCGGCTGTTCCGCATAGATCCTGTAGTACACACCAGCGAAGTCGGCCTCGCTGCCTGACCTCTTGACCAACTCTCCAGCGATCATGGTCAACCTCGGTCTCTCAAGCGAGCAGTCGGCCATGATCGACACGGTGCGCGGGGCGCTGGCCGATCGCGGCGAGCGCCCCGCCACCGACGTATTGGCGGAACTAGGCATCGCCAGCCTGCTGGCCGAGGGTGGCACCCTGCTCGATGCCGCGCTGGTTGCCGAGGCTGCCGGCAGCCAGGGAGAGGTGCCATGGCCGGCAGAACGGATCTTGGTCGCGGCCGCCTGTGTCGGTATGGCGCGGCGTGCACTGGACGACGCGGCGGCCTATGCTTGTGAACGCGTGGTGTTCGGTCGCCCGATCGGTGAATATCAGGGCATTGCCCATACCTTGGCGGATGCCGTCACCCTGGTTGATGGTACGCGCCTGCTGATCTGGCGAGCAATTGGTGCGCGGGCTGAAGGCCTTGGCGAAGCAGCCGAGCTTGATGCCCAGGCCTTCTGGTGGGCTGGTCGGTGCTGCGTGCCCGCAATCAAGACAGCCATGCGAGTTTTCGGCGGCTACGGCGTGAGCGAGGATTCACCCCTGCCCGCGCTGTACCGTGCCGCCCGCGGCGCGCTTTACGGAGCCGGAGATCCCGATGCCACGCTGACTGCGCTCCACCCCACGCTTGCGCCAATCGCCCCAGTCCCGGTTAGCTTCAGCCAAGACGCCGAAGCCGATGCCTGGCAAGCGCGGACCGAGGCGTTTCTGGCCGAGCATTTCACCGTTGCGCACAAGCAGGCATTTGCCCGGTCGCTCGACAATCACTTCCCTGATCTGCACCGCAAGTTGGCTGCTGCCGGGCTGCTTTTTCCGGACTGGCCCACCGAATGGGGCGGATCAGGCGCATCGCCATCGGCTGCATCGGCTGTTCACAATGCGTTGAGCCGCGCGGGCTGGCCGATCTCGGTGCTGGTAGTGTCGGACTCGATCGGCAAGCTACTGATGATGTTCGGCAAAGCCGAGGCCAAGTCCGAGATCTTGCCCAGACTGGCGCGCGGCGAAGCGCTGGCCTGCCTGGGCCTGTCGGAACCGTCCGGTGGATCCGACGTGTTCGGGGCCAAGACTCGCGCCACGCATGATGGCACTCGCTGGATCGCGAATGGTCAGAAGGTCTTCACCACCAGCGCGCACCTGGCCGATTATGTCCTGCTGCTGACCCGCACCGAAGGCGGACTTACGCTGTTTGTTGCACCGCTTGCCAACGCAGGCTTTGACCTTGCTCCGGTTGAGACTTTCGCCGGCGAGCGTACTAACATCACCTTCTATACCGACTTCGCCATCGACGACCGCTATCTGCTGGGGGAGTCGGGCAAGGGCGCCAAGGTGCTGGCCGCGACAATGACGCTGGAGCACAACCAGGGCGACTACTACCTGGGCGAGATCTATACCGCCCGCGAGGAATTGCGGGCCGAGTTGCCAGACTTGCTGGCTCGCCCGGAGCTGCAAGGCAACCTCCCGGCGATCCGCCAGTCGCTGGCGCGGCTTGATGCCCATGTCGCCCTGCTGGAATGCCTCTCGACCCGAGCAATCTGGGCCGGACATGCCGGCCAATCGGAGCGGTGGTTCGGGCCGATGTGCAAGCTTTTCGGTACCGAAAGCTGGGCGGCCTGCTGCGCCGAACTGGTCGAGCGCTTCGCTCCGCTGTCACTGACGAACGAAAGCGCGGGCCTTGCCGCGGTTGAGGCGGCGGCGCGCAAGGGCCTACAGGCGACGATCTATGGTGGGACTAGCGAAGTACAGCGCAGCGTCATCGCCGAAACCTGCCTTGGCTTGCCACGAAGTCGTTAGAGGTATTTGATATTGACGTGTTTGAGCAAAAAGCTAGCGTAATCTGGCCTAACTTTGACCTTCGTCAATTAAATAAGATACCCGTTTAGCCATCCTTCACGTGCAAAGGAGCGAACCCGGATTCGCTCGCCGCAAGGAGGAATGCCATGACCGATCCGATCCGTCCCTTCGTATTCAGCTGCGATGCCCATGTGGCCGAACCGCCAGACCTGTTCGTCTCGGCCATGCCCAGTCACCTGAAGCAATTCGTCATCCATTCCGAAGCCGATGGAGATATCCGTATCACCCGGATCGGTGAGCAGGTCATCCTGAAGATCAACACCAACTTCCACCAGCACAAGACCGGCAGCGGCGATGCCGAGTTCAATGCCCAGACGAACGCCGGACCGGCAATCGACCGGGCCTGCACTGATGCGGCGGACAATTTCGTGTCCGACTGCGCGGTTGATACCAAGCGTCGTGGTGCCCGCGACCTGGAATTGCGCCTGGCTGACATGGACCGAGATGGGGTGGACGCCGAGCTGGTCTTTCCGTCGCTTGGCCTGATGTTGCCCCGGATTGGCGACCGCGAGGGCCAATCCACCGCCTGCCGGATCTATAATGACTGGGTCTGGGATTACACTGCGCCGGTGCGCGACCGCTTGATTCCCGCGGCCATGATCCCCTGTATCGATTTCGACGATGCCTTGGCCGAATGCCGCCGGACGGCGGAAAAGGGCTTTGCCGCCTTCTGCCTGTGGGAAGGCCTGAACAACTACAACGATCCCCGCTGGGACCCGATCTTCGGCTTTGCGGCCGAGAAGGGCATCCCGTTAGTGTTCCACACCGGAGTGGGCAACATCAACATCCGGGCGCTCAAGGGACCTGGCGGCGCGCTCTACAACTACACCCGCCAGATGAACGATGCGGTGGACGTGATCACCCAGCTGGTGGCCGGCGGTGTGCTTGATCGCAATCCGGGCGCCCACATCCTGTTTGCCGAACACAGCGCCGGGTGGCTTTGGGGTCTCGCCGAGCGGATGGACGAAGTCTACAATGGCCATGCCCCCTCGATCAGCCCCAAGCTCTCACGCCTGCCCAGCCAGATCGTACGCGATCAGGTGCACTGCGCCTTGCAGAACGATGGCAACAGCTCGATGGCGATCCGCAAGGGCGTGGGTGTCGACGCCCTGCTCTTCGCGACGGACTATCCGCACGCTGAAGGGACGTTCCCGTTTTCGCGGCAAGTGATCGACCAGCTGGTTCAGGCCAATCCTGACGTGAGTACGGATGAACTGGTTGCCGTCCTAGGTGGCAATGCGGCCAAGCTGTTCAAGCGCGCCAACCTGCGCCCGCAAGTCGAGGCGCGGCGGGCCGAGTTGCTCGCGGCGGCCTAAACCATATCTAACCCTGAAAGTTACCATCTCCCCACCTGCCCCGCCGGATCACTCCCCGGCGGGGCTTTTATGGTCAGCCCTGGTCCGGAAGTGGACGGGCGGTGCGACCGGCCATGATTGCCGCGACACCGCCTACCAGCAGGCAGCAGGAAATGACCGCAAGCGATGGCTGAAGCGACTTGTCGCCATAGGTTGTGCTGAAGGCTTGGCTGATAAAGCCGGCCAGCGTCCCACCCACGCCAACGCCTGCCAGGCCGATGATCATACCTATCGTTGCAGCCATCATGGCCCGCATCGCGACTGGGACCTGCGCATAGCAGAGCGTCATGATCGGCCCGAGGTGCAACGTCATCGTGAACTTGACCACGACAAAACAGGCCAGTGCTACATAGGGATCAGGCGACAAGGCAAAGCCAAGGCCAAAAGGGAATGATGCCAGCAGGCCCAGACCGGCGAACCAGCCGTTGAAGCGCGGGTTGGCCTTGCCATAGCGATCAGCGACCCAGCCTGCGAGAATGTTCCCAATCACGAGCCCCGCCGCCATGGCTCCACCCAACCAGAACCCGGTCTCAGCCTTGTTCATCCCGTGGACGCGCTGAAAGAAGGAAGCACCCCACAGGATGAAAGCAAAGCCCGTCAGCGGCACCATTGAAAGCATCAGCGCGACCCAGCGCAGCGAGGTACTAGCGGCCATCGTGCGGAACACTTCGCCCAATGGCACCTGCGGCGGAGCGGCGATGCCGTCCTTGCCACGGCGCGGCTCGGCGGCGACCAACCAGACTACAAGGCCAAGACCGATGCCTGGCAAGCCCAGGATCAGGAACACTGTGCGCCAATCGTAGTATTGCGAAAGCCAGCCGCCCAAGGCGAGCCCGCCGGACAAACCGACGGCGTTTGCCGCCAGCATTCCGCCAATGATCATGTTGCGGCGCTCGATCGGGAATATCTCGGTCAGTAGAGACGTTCCGGCCGGTCCCGCGCCCGCTTCACCGGCCGCAAGCCCGATCCGAGCCAGGATCAGCTGCCAGAAGTTCTGCGCCATTCCGCACAATGCCGTCGCCGCACTCCAGACCATGACGCATACAGCGATCGTCAGCCGGCGATCGCCATGGTCGGCATACCGAGCGATTGGAAAAGCGGCGAGCGCATAGAACAGTGCAAATGACATACCGGTGAGCAGCCCGAGCTGGCCATCGGTCAGACCCAGCTCCGCCTTGATATCATCCTGGAACAGCGAGAAAATCTGGCGGTCAATATAGCTGACGATCGCAACCAACACGAGTAGCCCAAAAGTGGTGTTGCGGTGAAGCGGGGAAACCGTCGCCATCGTTCTAACATTCCTGTTCAGGAGAAAGAACAAGGGGGGACGACGGCAGGCCGTCATCCCCCTTGATACAAATTAGGCTGGAATTGCCTGTGGCACTCAGAACTTGACCGATGCGGTCACGCCGTAAGTCCGAGGTTCGTTGTACGTGGCCGAAATGTAGCCGAGCGGCGCCACCAACTGGTTCTGCGAAAACTTTCGCTCGTTGGTGAGGTTGCGGCCAAACACACCGATTTCGAAGCGGTCCATGAATTCGATCGAAGCGCGGGCGCTGAGGAGACCGAGCGCCGGGCCAGTGGTCGCGGCGATGATCGCAGCGTTTTCGGGGTTTGGTGCGTAGTTGTAGATGTCCAGCGGCACTTCCCCGCGCCAGGCGTAATCGGCATGAAGATTGATCCGGGCGTCACCGATTGGCCGGGTATAGTCGGCTCCAATTGAAAACTGCTTCTTGAACACCCCGCTGAACCGTTCGAACGAACGGTCGCGGTTGGGATTGGTGTAGTCGTTCAAGTCGGCATAACGAATGTACTTGGGATCAATCAGCGCACCCGAGAACTGGAGCGTGAAGCCTTCGAAAGGTGCCACGGTGATTTCCGCCTCAACCCCCCGGAAGCGTGCCTTACCGGCGTTGCCAAGCAGAGTTGCGGTACCGGCAACCGTTGCCGGCGGGACCGGCGGGACCGACACCAGAGTTGAGCGCTGGATGTCGTTCACGTCCGAGGTGTAGGCCGCCAGATTGACCCGCAGGCGACGATCGAGAAACTCGCCCTTGAAGCCCACTTCATAGGAATAGGCGACTTCCGGGTTGAAGGGCAGGAACGCGGCAACACTGGGAGCGCGCAGGTTCTGGCCGCCCGAGCGGAAACCCTTCGCCGTCTTAGCATAGATCAGAAGATCGTCGGTGATCTTGTAATCGAGGCCCGCAGTATAAGACACGCCCGAGAAGTCATCGCGCCGTTTGAAGGCGCACTGGACTGGAGCGACGATCTCAGGGACGGTAAACGCCGCGACGCCGGAAACCACAGAGCAGGTCGTTGAGCCGCTTGTGCGGTTGAAGTTGTTATTGCGCGTTTCCAGGCCCTTATCGTCGACCGAGTATCGCAGACCGCCGGTGAAGCTGAGCTTGTCAGTTATGTGCCAGGTTGCCTGACCATAGAGCCCGATACTGTCATTGTCGATGTCACCCCAGAAATGTGATGTCACCGGATTGAGGATCGGCAGGGTAATCGAGATCGATTGGTCATAACCCGACTCGTGGAAAACGAAGGCACCGGCGGCAAAATCGACTGCGCTGTCAAAGGCCTTGCCGGTGAACTGCAGTTCGGCTGATTGCTGGGTCAACTCCTGCTGGCTTTCAGTGAAGTGGATCGCATAGGCGGTGCCATCAAGGTCGAAACCGGCGTTGGCCTTGATCTTGCGGTAGCTGGCTATCAGCTTGGCCTGACCCCAGCCGGTATCGAGTGTACCAGTGAAGTTGTAGGTCTGCGTCTTGGCATAGACGTAGGGGATTTCGTTGTTCGCAGCGATCAAACCGCCTTGTGCCTGGCGGTTTGCTTCGGTGGCAAGCACCCCAAGCCCAATCGTAGTGGCTGTTGCCGGACTGGCGCCGTTCATCAGACCGGCGAACAGTGCGCCCGTGCTGGCGGTGTTGAAGGTCGCATTGGCACCGGCAAAGGTCTGGGTCTGATAGACGAAGTTGCGGCTCGGCGCGGCTTCATCCATGTTGAAGTATTCGCCCGAGAACAGCAGGCTGAGATTTTCAGTCGGCTGGATCAGCAGCTTGCCGCGGGCCTGCCAACGATCGCGATTGTCCAGCTTCAAGCCGTTGAGGTTGCCACCCACCGGGCGGCGTGCCACTGCGGTGGTTACCGCCGTGACAGCTGAGGTCGCAGTAGCTGGTACACTGTTGGTGGTATAGCCATCGCGGCTGAGGCGTTTCGCAGCAAGGCGAATGGCGATCTTGTCACCAAGCGGAATGTTGACCACGCCGGTTGGTTCAAACTCGTTGTAACGGCCATAACTGGCTGAAAGCTTGCCGCTGAACTCACCCAGCTTGGGATCGTTCGAGTTGATCAGCATTGCCCCGCCAGTGGTGTTGCGACCGAATAGGGTGCCTTGCGGACCTTTCAGGACTTGAACAGAGCTGATGTCAAGCAGCGTTGTATTGAGACCATACGCACGCGCCCAATAGACTCCATCGACATAGGTCCCAACCGAAGGATCGAGCGTTGCCAGAGTGTCGTTTTGGAACTGACCGCGCAGCGAGACAGTGATGCCCGCCGGGCTGTTCGAACCCGAGCGCATGTAAAGGCCCGGCGTGAATGACGCGATATCCTGGATCCGGACTACATTCTTCTTTTCCAGGTCATCGCCGGAGAGAACAGTCACCGCAACAGGAACGTCCTGAAGGTTTTCCTCGACCTTGCGGGCGGTGACGATGATTTCCTGAAGTCCAGCTTGCTCATCATTGCTGGTGGACTGGGCCATGGCCGTGCCACTGGTCAGGACAACGGCCGCTGCGGCGACGGTGCTCAGCAAACGGACGCAATGGCTTCTGCGGATCTTCGTCATTTCAGGCTCTCCTCCCGTGCCGCTGTTGCGGCTGTTTCACTTGTATAACTAGGTCTACTAGGCAATACAAGAAGATTGCAGTTTACCCTACGGAATGCAGAAATCCGGAACGCGGGAGCGATTGCTCTACCGTCAGGGCCCACAGCAAAAAGGGAAGGACGACTGCGCCGTCCTTCCCCACTTTGCATCGTGACTGATCGGATTAGATCAGAACTTGGCGGTCACGGTAACACCATAGGTCGCCGGGTCGTTCCAGCTTGCACCAACGTAGTTGAAGCCGCCCAGGAGCAGGATGTACTGCTTGGCGCGAACATCGAACACGTTACGGCCCCAGACGGAAACTTCGTAGTTGTCGTCCGGTCCAAAGGCGAGCGCAGCCCGCACGTTCGTTATCCCGTAAGCAGGCGTCTTGCCGGCATCGATCAGCTTTTGCGCCTCGGCAGCAGTCGGGATCCCGCCACCGCCAAGGGCAGACGACAGGGTTAGCGTCGAGATCGGATCGCCAACCTGATACATGTCACCCTGCCAGGCATAGCTGGCATTCAGGTTGAGCCGTGCAAAGCCAAGGTCACCCGAATAGCTGCCACCAAGGGTGAACTGGTCCTTCACGATTGATCCGAACCGCTGGTTGCTCTTGTCGAATGATGTCAACAAGCCGCCGGCCACGACAAAGCCGTTGTAGCGGGTGTACTTCGGACTGGTGTGAGCATAGCCCCCAAAGACGTTCAACCCATCAGCCACTTTGACGTTGAAGTCCGCTTCAAAGCCCCAGTTCTCGGTATCGGCATTTTCCAGCACGGTCCGGCTGGTGCCGCCGACATTCAGAATGACGCTGCGTTGGGCACCCTTCACCGTGGTGTGATAGCCGGACAGGTTGAAGCGGAGCCGCCGGTCCATGAATTCGGTCTTAAGGCCGATTTCCTGCTCGTTGACGATTTCTGGATTGGCCGGGCTCGTATCGGTAAGCGTCAGCGAACGCAGCTGCTGAGCACCGGCGCGATAGCCACGGCTCTGCTTGGCATAAACCATCACGTCATCGTTGACCTTGTAATCAAGTCCAACGGTGTAAGAGAGGTTCTTCCAGGTATCACTGCGCGAACGGTTGCAGTCATCGACCGTGAATGAACCACTGCCGTTGTTGTCGCCGGTGAAGCTGACCGGAAGACAGGCTACGGCGGCGCCGCGCACCGGCCGAACGGCGGATTGGACGGTCACACCCTTATCGTCATGCGACCAGCGCAGACCGGCGGTGAAGTTGAGCTGGTCGGTCACCGCATAGCTTGCCTGGGCATAGACCCCGAACGACTTGTTATCGATGTCACCGCGGAACTGCGTCCAGATCGCGGAAGGTCCCGGCGGCGGGTTCGGTGCGTTCGACAGCGAAGTGTCGTAGCCCGATTCCTTCAGATAGGTCGCGCCAAGCGCAAACGACAGCTTGTCGTCCATTGCCTTGCCGGTGACCTGCAACTCGGTCGACCACTGCTTCAGATTGTTGAGCGCTTCGGTGTAGTGATAGAATGCTGTCGAAGCGCCGCCGTCGAGGTCGATCAGCGAGTTGCCCTCGACCCGGCGATAGCCATTGATCAGCTTCACCTCGCCGAACCCGGTTTCGAGCGTGATCTTGGCGGTGTAGGTCTCGGTAAAGACGTTGGTATTGGGCCCCTGGGTGGGCGTGCCGGGAATGGCCAGCGGATTGGTCACTGCGACCTTGTCCGGATCGCCACCGAACAGGGCGCGGTCAGCCGCAGCCGGATCGAACCCGGTGCCGCCAAGATTGAAATATTGGTTCTGGTTGACGCGGCCAGCGATCTCCGCATCCCAGCGTTCGCCGGAAAGCAGCACGGTAAGGTTATCGGTCGGCTTGACTGCGAGTTTCAGACGACCATTCACCGTGCGGCTCTCGCCCCACTTTTTGCCCGTGTATACGTCGGTCTGGTAGCCATCCCGGTGTGAATAGAAGAGCGCTCCGCGCAGGGCGAAATTGTCGCCACCGACATTGACGATGCCAGTCAGCTGGTACTCGTTGAAGCGACCGTAGCTCGCTTCGAACTTGCCCGAAGTCTCACCAAACTGAGGATCGACTGTCTTGAACAGGACCGCACCAGCGGACGTGTTGCGACCGAACAGTGTGCCTTGCGGCCCCTTCAGTACCTGCGCCGATTCAATGTCGAGCAGGTTGGAGTTCAGGCCATAGGCCCGGGCGATATAGATGTCGTCAAGATAGACGCCGACCGACGGATCGAGTGTGGCAATGTTGTCGTTCTGGATCTGGCCGCGGATTGCAAGCGAGAACGCGGTTGGGTTGTTCCCTGCATCCCGGACCGAAAAGCCCGGCGTGAATTTTGCGACTTCCTTGACATCGCGCACGCCCTGTTCAGTCAGATCGTCGCCAGAGAAAGCCGTGATGGCGATGGGCGTATCCTGAACGTTGGACGCCTGCTTGGTTACGCCAACAACTGTGATGATGGGCTCTTCGTCACTATCGCCTGCTGTGGCCTGGGCCATGGCGGGGCTTGCGCCGATCACAATTGCCGTTGCTGCAACAGTGGACAGCATACGGGCGGCGACACGCGGAAACTTGGTCTGCATGGTCTGGCTCTCCTCCCAAGGCGCCTAATGGCGCTCAAGTAAGAGATGTATAACTAGGTGCACCTAGATGCACAAGGGCTGATGAAAGTTAGCCTGTAATTGTGTCATCAGGGCACCAACCTCGCCAGATAGGGGACATCGGCGAGGGCGCGCAGGACGTCATTGAGATGCGTGCAGCCCATGGTTGAAGGCAGAAATTCGAGCACGCTGGTCCGAAATTCCGACACTGGCCTGCCGATCAACCTGGTCGCCTTGATCGAGGCCCCGGGACACTCCCGAAAAGGCAGGATCAACGGCAGCGCTTGCAAAGCCAGCAGCATGCCGCTTGCTGCGTCGACTTCGGCGTGGACGCGGTACTCGTGGATCGCGGTTCGCCCCCCAGCCGGATTGCTACCGCTGTCCTGGAAGCCGGCATCGACCATGATCGAGCCATCTACCCGCCACAGGTCAATCCGGCGGGCCCGCCGTTTCTGCGGCCCCTCCTGGAACGGCATGGGATGCCAGCCGATCGGATCGTCAGGGTTTTCAAGCGGGCCGACTTCGGTGAAAGACTGGTTGGTATTGTCCGGCGACCCGTCGGATTTGAAGGCGCTGGAGCCAAGTGCGAAGCCGGTGCAGATATCATCCATCCGTCCCTTGCGGCCGGCGGTGGACTGCTGCGTTGCCCGCTGCGGGCCGGTTGCCCAGTCATTGCGCCACTGCGACCAGATCCAACCCGCCACCAGACTCGCGCCGGCATAGTCATCCAGCAGTTGGAAGGTTGGGGTGCCCCGAATATCGCCCATGATCGCGGCCAGTGAGTGACGGCTGGCGCCGCCCGCCCTCACCCCGACAAGTTGCGCCGTGGCGGGATGGTCGGGCGCGACGGCGACTTCCAGGATCTCGCGCTGCGGCGAACAGGTGATCTTGAAACCTCCGGTTGCCAGTATCTGAGGCTCGCCGCCATCGGCAGGCGTAAGCAGGTCGCGGGCCCGGCCCACCATGTCCCACGGTTCGCCAAAGCCTTCCGGCCAATCAGAATCGATTGAGGTGGTGCGCCTGATCGAGCCGGGACGCCGCAACGGCGCATGACCGGCACTTTGTCGGGCGAACGGGAACTGCTGGGGCGGATGCTGAACGCTCATGCTACTTCGGCGGCATGCGGATCGCGCCATCGAGGCGGATGCATTGGCCGTTGAAATAGGTATTGCGGGCCAATTCCAACACGAGGCTGCCAAACTCGGCTGGCTTGCCCAGACGCTTGGGAAACGGCACCGAGGCTTCCAGCCCGGCGAAGATGGCGGGCGCCTTGTCCTTCACCCCCAGCATCGGCGGGGTGGCAAAGATGCCGGGCAGGATCGCGTTGACACGAATGCCCAGGTCCATCAGATCACGCGCCATTGGCAGGACCATCGAATTGACTGCACCCTTGCCCCCACCATAGGCGACTTGGCCGATCTGCCCATCCTGCGATGCGGCAGACGAGGTGAAGATGATGCAGCCGCGCTCCCCGTCCTCGTTCAGCGGATCGGCATGAGCCATGCCCAGCGCCGCGTGGCTGGCGATTCGATAGGTCGCGGTAAAGATCCCTTCGGCCGAGCGGGCAATCATCTCGGTCGGGTTGCGCTTGAAACCGCCGGTCTCCTTGTCGAACGAGATGGTCTTGCCACCGCCGGTCACCACCGCGCAGTGCACCACGATACGTTCCTGTCCGTGGGCCGCGCGCGCCTTATCATAGCCGGCTACCACGCTTTCTTCGGACGTGATGTCGACCTTGCAGAAGACGCCGCCGATCGCCTTGGCAACTTCTTCCCCGCCGGCTTCGTTGACGTCGAAAATGGCAACCTTCACGCCGGCTGCGGCCAGCGCCTCGGCGCTCGCCCGACCAAGGCCCGAAGCGCCTCCGGTCACAACGGCGGCGAGAGAATTGTCGATCTTCATGCTGTGCTCCTGTCGAAAGTCATTGCAATGCCTCGAGGTTGCCCCCGTCGATTACCAGGACCTGCCCGGTTATATATCCGGCGAGGTCCGAACAGAGAAATGCGGCGGCTGCTGCCATGTCTGCCGGCGTACCCATACGCCGTACCGGCCATTCGGCGACCCGGGCGGCAACGAGTTCGTCATATGTCTGTCCCTGGGCCTCGGCGATTTTCGTGAATACGCCTTTGAACTGCGGCGTGGCGATCGCCCCGGTGCCAAGGGTGTTCACCGTAATCCCGAACGGGCCGAGTTCGGCCGAGAGCGTCTTGGAGAGGGCGAGCGCCCCGACCCGATAGGTGTTCTGCGCGGCACGCGGCAGCTTGCGGTGAGGCTGCTTCACCGAATTGGTCCCGATCGTCAGGATCCGGCCCCAGCCCTGCGCCTGCATGTGTGGGAACACCGCCTGAACCAGCCAGCGAAAGGCCATGACATTGTTATTGTTGGCAGCCGCAAAGGTTTCGTCATCCACCTCAAGGAACGCACCCTTCGGTCCGGAATCAACGTTGAAGATCGCAATGTCCGGGGGGGATCCGAAGGCTTCGACGCAGGCTTGCACCGCTATTGCGATTCCGTCCCGCGTGGTGCAATCGGCAGAGACGCCGACAGATCCGTTGCCGATCTCGGCAACAGCCAGGTCGATGTTCGCCTGGGTTCGCGCGGCGATCACCACCTTGCAGCCCTCTGCGGCAAAACGGTGGGCACAGCCAAGGCCGATCCCTTGCGATCCTCCGGTGACCAATGCCACCTTCCCGACGATCCCCAGATCCATCAGTGCTGCTCCGCCTGGGCTTTCAAGCGCTCTTGCAGCACCTTGTCCCCGCCCTCGCCGCGCGCCGCAACGCTGGCTCCACCATCAAGCTTCAGGCTTGCGCCGGTGCAGTACCCGGCCCGCTCGGAAGCAAAATAAAAACAGGCATGCGCGATGTCGGCCGGGGTGCCTGCACGGCCAACGGGTATCGTGGCCCCATAAGCGGCCAGACCATCCTCCCCTAGCACGCGCAGCGCATTGTCGCTGGCGACTAGACCGGGATTGATCGCGTTGACGGTGATGTTCTCGCGCACAACATCGCCGGCCGCGCCGCGCACGAAGGCATCGAGCGCCGCTTTGGCCATGCCATAAGCAGTCATATTCGGCACGGTGCTGAAGGTGCCGTTGACCGATCCGATTGCGATGAAACGCCCTCCGGTCGGTGTCGCGGACAACTGCGGACGCGCTGCATCGAGCAGCCACCAGGCCGCCTTGGCGATACTGGCTAGGCCAGCTTCCAAGGCTTCGTCGCTGACCTTGCCCAGGCCGCCGTGGGGGATTTCCGCAGCGCAATGGATTACCACGTCGATCCGCCCAAAGGCAGCGAGCGTGGCGGCAATCAGATCACGGCAGCTATCATGGCTCTTGGCATCGAAAGGCTCGACTTCGGCAGTTCCGCCCGCATCGCGGATCGCGTCGCGTGCCGCTTCGCCATAGGACAAGGTACGCGCGCCGATCATCACCTTGGCTCCGGCTGCGGCAAAGGCCTCGGCAATCCCGCGCCCGATGCCGCGCCCCGCGCCAGTAACGATCACGCCGCGTCCGGCAAACTCGCTCATCCCGCCTGCTCCATAAACAGTGCCTTCAGTCCCGGCGCCGAAGGTTTCATGCTGGGAGTGCGCGGGTAATCGGCTACGAAGCGGAAGTGGACCGGCACCTGGTAGGCGATCAACCGCTCCTTCAGAAAGGCCTTGAGTTCATCGGGATCGGGCGCTTCGAACCCGTCCTTCAGGATCACCGCCGCTGCGGGTACGGCGCCAAGTCTATCGTCCGGCACACCGATCACCGCAGCCTCGCGCACGGCGGGATGCTGGTGCAGCGCCTTTATCACATCGTCGGGATGAACCTTGAACCCGCCGCGGATGATCGCATTGTCAGCTCGCCCCTTGATGAACAGATAGCCGTCGGCGTCCAGCACCGCCCGGTCGGTGGTCCGCAGCCAGGTGCCGCTTTCGATGTAGTGAGCCGGGCCAAGCTGCTCGCCCTTCAGTTCCAGCAGCCCTTCCTCACCAAGGGGCAGTTCCGCGCCTGTATCCGGATCAACGATCCGGGCTGCGACATTGGCATGGACCCGGCCGGCCGATCCGCGCTTAGCCTGCCAGTTGGCCTTGAAATCATCGAGCGACCAGCCAGCGATGGCACCCGCAAATTCGGTCGCGCCATAGTTGCCCAGCACCGGGACTCCGTACTTCTCCAGCACGGCATCGACCAGTTCGGGGGGCAGCGGCGCAGTGCCGCTGATCAGAGCGGTCAGGCTCGACAGGTCAGCCGGATCAACATCGGCCTCCAGCAGCATCCGTAGCGCCGATGGGACGGCACCTGCCACCTTTGGCTTGTTGCGGCGGATCGCCTCGACCCAGCTTTCGACTGTGAATTTCTCCAGCAGGCTGATCTTGCGGCCGGCCATCAATGCGCCAATGCAGCCATAGATCCCGCCGATGTGGGTCAGCGGATTGTTGACCATCGTCACGCCCGAGCGGAGCTGTGGCTGATCGGCAAATTCGCGGCCACGCTCATACTTGGTGAAACCGGCAAAGCTGGCCTCGAAAGCCGCCCGGGTAAGTGCGACGCGTTTTGGAGTGCCGGTCGTGCCGCTGGTCAGCATCTCGATCGCCACACCAGGCGAGGTCGGGATCGGGCCGGTGCGGACACCGCCGGGTGTGGCCAGTCGCACGCCCTCCATTCGTGCCCCGATCGCGATCAGGGCCGTACCGGCGGTGGCCAGGCAATCGGCCAGACCCGGTCGCTCAGCATCGCCTCCATCGGCGATCACTACCGGCAGGTTCAGGCCTGCTAGATCCGCAAACAGCTTGTCGTCGGGCAGGATTGGATTGAGCGAGACGAGGCAGCGGTCGCCCGAAAGCACGGCCAGGATCGCGGCGATATGACCTGGCCGGTTGCGGAGCATCACGCCTACCCGGGCATCGGGTGGCAGGCCCAGTGCGTCGAGCTCGTTCTCGATCCCATGCACCACGCGCGCCAGATCGCCCCAGCTGTAGTCGCGCCCTTCGAAATCGATCTCGGTCCGTGCCGGATCGAGGGCCATGATCGCGCGCAGCTTGGCGGTAATCAGCGTCATCAGATGGCCAGCCCCCCTGCAGCCTCGATCACGTTGCCGGTGACCCAGCGGGCCTCTTCACGGCACAACATCAGCACTGCTCCCGCGATATCGTCGGGTTGTCCCATCCGGCCCATCGGCGTGGACTTGGCATTGCCTTCGTCAAAGCCCGGCCGTTCGCGCAGCTTGGCAATGAAATCGGTTGCGACCGCACCAGGCGCGATGAGATTGCAGGTGATCCCGCGCCTAGCCACTTCGGTCGCGGTCGAAAAGGTGAGGCTCTGCAAAGCCCGCTTGGTCATGGCGTATCCGGCGGCGAAAGGTTGGGCCACCTTGCCCGAAATCGACCCGATGTTGACCACCCGGCCATAGTCCCGCAACCGCGGAAGAGCCGCTTGGGTCACAAGGTACGGGCCGCGGGCATTGACCGCCATCATGCGATCAAACAGGTCAGCGGATCCGCTTTTCAGGCTGGCGTCCTGCCCGTCGCTACCAATCCCGGCATTGTTTACGAGGATATCGAGACCAGGGGCCATACCAAATGCGGCATCGCAGGCTTTGAACATTTCGGCGATCCCAGTGGCATCGGACACGTCAGCCCGGATCGCGAATGCCTTGCCTCCCGCCGCTTTTATTTCATCCACCAGCGCATCTGCGGCCTCTGTCGCGCCGCGATAGGCGAAGGCAACATGCGCTCCCTCACCTGCCAACCGGCGCACGATTGCGGCCCCGATCCCCCTCGCCCCGCCGGTGACGAGCGCGGTCTTTCCTTCAAGACATCCCATATGAGTAGTCTTGCACACCTATCTTACTTAGTGCAATAACTGAATCGAAGGCCGGGGCGCGATCCCGGTCGCGTGCCCAGAGGATTCTGAAATGTCCGTGCGTGAGCCCGTTTACGAGTTCGATTACATAGCCGATCCTGCGCTGGAAGCTGATGTCCATGCCGCGTACTGGAACCTCAAGCAGAACGCCCCACCGGTATTCTGGACCTCGGCCCATGGCGGGCACTGGATCGTGACCAGCAGCGACGCCGCTATCGAAGTGCTGCGCCATCCCGATCGTTTTTCCAGCAAGTTCCTGTCGATCCCACCCAATCCGGCCCAGCCGAAGATGATTCCGGAATCACTCGATCCACCGGAGCACCGCCCCTATCGCCAACTGCTGCGCCCCTACTTTGAAAGCAAGGCGATCGAGCCGCTTGAACCACGGATCCGCGAATGGGCCGAGCGTCTGATCGATGACGTTGCGGACAAGGGCGAATGCGAATTCGTCGATGCGCTCGGCTCACGCTTCCCGGTCTCGGTCTTCATGGAAATGTTCGGCTTTCCGCTTGACCAGTTCGACTTCTTCCGCGCCACCGTGGTCGAATACTTCGACGCCCGGGTCGATATGGAGCGCCGGATGCAGCTGACGATGCAGATCCTGGGCACCCTGACCCAGCTGATCGAGGCACGCCGCGCCGAGCCCAAGGACGACCTCGTCTCCACCCTCGTCCATGTCGATTTCGAGGGGCGCAAACTGTCTCAGGATGAGCTGATCTCGATCGGCTTCCTGATGTTCCTGGCCGGTCTGGATACGGTGGTCAACGCGCTGGCTTTCGGCATGCGGCACCTTGCACATGACGAGGCGTTGCGCACCCGGATGATTGATGATCCCGCGGCGATCCCGTCAATCGTCGAGGAACTGATGCGCCGCTACACTTTTGTCTCCACCCCGCGCTACATCACGCAGGATACCGAGATTGCCGGGGTGAAGGTGTTTGAAGGCGATTCTGTTCTGGTTCCGCTGCACATGGTCGGCTGGGACGAGAAGCTGACCTCGTGCCCGGCCGAGGTACGGCTTGACCGCCCGCATTGCCGACACGCCGGGTTTGGTTCCGGCATCCATACCTGCCTCGGCATTCACCTGGCCCGCCTGGAAATGACAGTGTTCTATGAAACCTGGGCCAAGAAGATCGGCCATTTCCGGATGCGCGAAGGGCAGCAGTTGCACTTCCGCGGCGGATCGGTCCAGGCGCTTGAAGCGCTACACCTTGAATGGGAGCAGCATTGATGGATCAGGCCTTGCACATGCACATGGTGCCAGCGTCTGATCTGGCCGCCCTGCGCAAGTTCTATGTTGACGGATTGGCGTGGTCGACTTGGGGACCGGAAATGCCAGGCAGCTTCATGCTGCGCGCAGGGACGGCCGTAATAGTCTTCCTCAATCGCGATTACCTTGCGGCCGAAAGCGGGATTGATATCTCTGCCGCACCGCGGGCCATCAACGCCGTCTTCGTTAGGGACAAAGCGGACGTAGACTCCCAGATTGCCGTCGCACTAGCTGCTGGCGCAACTCTTACCAGCCCGATCCGGGACCGTGATGGCGGCCTCTATTCTGGCTATTTTACCGACCTCGAAGGCAATGGCTGGGAGATCGTCTGGAGCCCGGTGATGCGGCCGGGTGCCGATGGCGGCCTTGAGCTGAAGTTGCCCTGATTGCATTCGCAGGAGATTTTCGATGACCACCCCTACTGTCCACCTCCACATCGGCCATGAGACGCGGACCACCGGGTCCGGCGGCAGCCGCACTCACATCCACCCCGTAAGCGGCGAGGCTCTGGCCGAAGTACCGCTGGCCGGCCCGGCCGAGGTCGAGGCCGCAGTGGCCAAGGCCGAGGCTGCCCGCGAGGGCTGGCGCCGCACCAATCCGCAAGAGCGCGGCGTGATCCTCACCCGGCTGGCCGATCTGCTGATCGAAAAGCAGCGCCAGTTCGCCGAGATGGCTGCGCTCGATGGCGGCACACCGCTGATGCAGGGTGAACGCGGCGTGGAGACCGCGGCAAGCTGGATGCGCTATTACGCCGGCTGGTGTGACAAGCTGACCGGCGACCTGATGAGCACTTTCGATACCCGCGGCGAATTCTCCTATTCGGTGCCGGAGCCAATCGGCATCGTCGGGATCATCAACACTTGGAACGGCCCGCTGATCGGCATGGGGATGAAGGTCTCCCCGGCCCTCGCCGCCGGCAACTGCGTGATCCTGAAGCCGGCTGAAATCACACCCTTCGCGCCCGAACTGTTTGCCGCCTGCGCCAAGGAAGCGGGCATTCCCGATGGGGTCCTTTCAGTACTGCCCGGCACCGGCGAGGCGGGCGAGGCGATCGTGCGGCACCCGCGGGTGCGCAAGATCAGCTTTACCGGCGGGCCGATCACCGCGCGCAAGATCCTCCAGGCTGCGGCCGAACAGATCAAGCCGAGCGTGATGGAACTGGGCGGCAAGTCTGCCAGCCTGACCTTCCCCGATTGCGACCTGGATGCCGCAGCCGAACGCGCGGTGTTCTGGACCATCGGCTGTCTGGCCGGCCAGGGCTGCGCCCTGCCCACCCGCCAGTTGGTCCATGCCGATGTTTATGACGAATTCGTCGCGAAAATGGTCGAGATCGCCAAGCGCTTCAAGGTGGGCGATCCGATGGACCCGACCGTGATGGTCGGTCCGGTGATCAGCTCGGCTGCGGTGGAACGCATCACTGGCATGTTCGATCGCGCCGCGGTCGACAACGCCTGCAAATTCCTGATGGGCGGCAAGCGCGCCGGGGGCGAACTGGCCAACGGCAACTTCATCGAACCGACGATCATGGTCGATGTCGATCCCGATCACGAAATTGCTCAGGTCGAGATCTTCGGCCCGGCCGTAGCGATCATGAAGTTCCACACTGAGGACGAAGCCGTCGCCATTGCCAACAACAGCGAATACGGCCTGTCCGCCTATATCCAGTCGAACGACATCCAGCGGGTCCATCGCCTGGCTGAGCGGCTCAACGCCGGTGGCGTCTATGTGAACGGGGGCTTCCAGATCAATTCGCACACACCCTTTGGCGGGGTGGGTATTTCCGGCTTCGGCAAGGAAGGCGGCAAGGCCGGGATCGACGAATTCCTGCACTACAAAACCGTTACCATCGGCGTCGGCGCGCCGATCTTCCCCAAGTAAGGATCAGGCATCATGGCCGATTTCAATAACGACAACTTCCGCGTCGACGGCAAAGTGGCAATTGTCACCGGGGCTGGCGGACGCGGCAATTCGATCGGGCGGGCCTATGCCGTCGCTCTCGCCAATGCCGGGGCCAGCGTGGTCGTCGCCGACCTCAACGGCGAAGGCGCGCAAAAGGTCGCGGACGAGATCACCGGGATGGGCGGCAAGGCGATTGCGGTGCAGGTGGACATCACCGACACCGCTTCGGTTGAGGCTATGGCCGCTTCGGCGAAGGCAGCGTTCGGCGGGATCGACATCCTGGTCAACAACGCCGCACTGATGGTCGAGATCGTCGACAAGCCGCTGATGCAGACCGACCGCGCCCGGTTCGACAAGGGCATGGCGGTGAACGTTTGGGGCGCAATCAATTGTTCGCAGGTTGTTGCCCCCTACATGGCCGAGCGCGGTGGCGGTTCGATCGTCAATCAGGTTTCGGCCGGAGCCTATCCAGCCCAGTCCTATTACGGCGTCACCAAGATCGCGTTGCACGGCGCGACCACTACGCTGGCGACCGAACTGGGCCGACAGAACATCCGCGTTAACGCGATCGGCCCGGGGATGACCAAGACCGACGCAGGCCTTGCCCTGACCCCGGAGGACAGCCCGCTGGTCCAGGCGATCTCCGCCCGTGCACCGATCCAGCTGCGCGACACGCCGGATGCGCTGTGCGGCGCGTTGCTGCTGCTGGTCAGCGAGGCCGGTCGGTGGATGACCGGTCAGGTACTGAACATCGATGGCGGCTGGGTAATGCGCGGCTGAGCCACACCGGCAGATGGAGGCGACTATGGAACCGCAGCACTGGATCCTGGTTCTGGTCGCCGGTATCTTCATCATCGAACTGCTCATAGGCCGTCACCGTAAGGTTCACCGTCCGCGCGATATCGCCATCATGCTGGCGGTGATCACGTCCAGTCAGGTTACCCGCGTCGGCATGGCCTGGCTGACCGCAACGGTGATCGGCCTGCTGATGCCGGTCGGAACGGGCCTGCTGGCCAGAGTTCCAGTTTGGGCCGGTTTTGTCGGCCTCCTGCTCGTGGCTGAATTCTGCCAGTACTGGATCCACCGCTGGGCGCACGATTCAAAGCGCCATCCGTTGCTCCACGGGATGCACCGCACCCACCACAGCGCGCCCTATGTCAACGTGACGCTGATGTACCGGACCAACCTGTTCTGGCCGCTGGTGCACAGCTACACCTGGTGTGCGGCCCTGGGCTTCTACCTTGGCATGCCAGCCGCAACGACCGCATTCTACCTTACGATCATGGCCTGGAACGCCCTCACCCACAGCGACTGGCGTTGGGACGATGCAATCATTGCCCGGGTGCCGGGCGGCGCACGGTTGATCGAGGCCATGGAACTGGTCTTCGTGACGCCAAGAATCCACCATACCCATCATGGTTATGGCAAGGATGGTAAAGTCTACCGCAACTTCTGCACCATCCTAAGCTTCTATGACCGGCTGTTCGGAACGCTGCATGTACCGGAAGGGCGTCCGTGGCGTTATGGCCTGCCAGGGGGCGAGCACCACTGGGCGCGTCAATTGCTGTTCCCGTTGGTCCCGCTCGGTGAGGCCAGGCGCCGCTAATCCTCGTCCAGCGCGAAGTCGGTCTTGGTCGCGGCACATTCCGGGCAGAGCCAGTCGTCCGGCACGTCTTCCCACAGGGTACCCGGAGCAATCCCCTCATCCGGCCACCCCAAAGCCTCATCATAGACGGTTCCGCAATAGAAGCAGACATAACGGCGGGTTCCGGGCTCGCTCATTTGACGCTCTTGGGATCCCAGACCAATTCGAGTCGGGTAATGGTCGCTACTGACCGGGCGCTGACTCGGGGATTGCTGCCCGCCTTCACTGCGAAATCGGGAATCCGCTTCAGCCATTCCTCCAAGAAGATCCGCAGTTCAGTGCGGGCCAGCACCGAGCCGACGCAGCGGTGGACCCCGCCGCCAAAGGTGGAATTGGCGCCCGGCTTGACCCGGTTGAAATCGACAGTCAGCGGATTGGCAAACTTGTGCTCATCCAGACCATCCATAGGGGTTGGCACCATTACCATTTCGCCCGCCTTCATCCGCACTCCGCCCAGCTCGACATCGGCCTTCACTTCCCGCGCCAGGATCGCGATCGGAAAGCGACGGAGCAGTTCCTCGTTGGCATTGGGGATCAGGTCCGGGTTCTCGACCAGCTGGTGGCGGTGTTCAGGCTGGGTCGCCAGGAACTGGGCGTAGAAGCCCAAGGTCGAGGCTACGGTATCCAGCCCACCCAGCAACAGCAGCAGGACCATGCCGGTCAGCGGAAAGTCCTCGATCGGCTTGCCCTCGATCTCGGCCTTGGCGATCGTGCTGATCAGGTCGGTCCCGGGATTGGCGCGGCGTTCGGCCACTTTCGCCATGCCATAACCCATCAGTTTGGCCCCGGCCTCATTGCGCTCCACTTCGGTGGCGCCGCGCATCGCGGTTTCGGCGATCTCGGTCAGGTACGGGCGATCTTCCGCCGGCAGCCCGACGATTTCCATGAAGATCGCGATCGGCAGGTGCTGGGCGAACTGGCCGATGAATTCGCAGTGCCCATCGTTCTTGAACCCCTCGATCAGCTCGATCGACAGCTCGCGCGCGCGCTCACCAAGCTTACCCACCGCCTTGGGTGAAAGCGCAGCCTGGAGCAGCGCGCGGTATGGGGCGTGATGCGGCGGATCGAGCTGGAGCGGGACTAGTGGTGGGCGGCTGTCATCATAATCGCCGACCATGATCCGGCGCGAGGAAAAGTGATCGGAATCGGCCAGAACCTTGGCGACATCTGCATTGGTCTTGACGATCCAGTGCCCGCCGTTGCGCGGCGTCCACAGCACCCCGGCCGGATTGGCCTGGAACAGCGTCCGCATTGAACCCTGATAATCAAGGCCGTCGACGGGGAAGTCGTAAAGGTCGAAATCGATCACGCGGTTCGGCGGAACATTGGCGGGGGTGGCAAGTGCAGTCATGGCAGGTTCTCCTCTCCAGTCCCCGGCAAGGGGCCTGTGCGCATCAATTCGACAATCATCCCGACAAGCCGTTCGCCGGGGGTCACTCCGTTCGGCCCCAAACCCAGCCGGGCCTCAGCGATCATTTGCGGGCTGAACGATTGCAGGGCCGTGCCCAGGACTTCGGCTGATACCCGACTGCTTCCTGCCCGCGCGATGAAGGCCGCGCCAAGCTGGCGGGTCCGCTCCGCGATCTCGCTGGCGAATTCCCGATAACGAACGGCGAAGTCCGGATTGCGCAAGGCCTCGTTCTGCAGCTCGGCCGCAAAGAGAAAATCGTCGATGATCTCTGCAAAGGCATCGAAGCGCTGGCGCAACATGGGGAGAACGACGTCCAATGGACCCGGAGCATCCAGCAGTTGTTGCCAGGCCTCGATTTCCTGGCGCTGATGCTGGGCCAGCAGTTCCAGTAGCAGCGCGTGCTTATCCGAGTAATTGGCGTAGAAGGCCCCGCGTGAGAAACCGGCGCGCGCGCTGATCCGGTCGATCGAAGCGGCAGCCACTCCGCGCCGCGCAAACTCGCTGCGGGCGGCGCTCATCAATCGTGCCCGGGTATGGGCCTGGCTATCTTTGCGTCGGGTCGGTTCGATGGACATTGGATTTTCGCATACATTCCTGCATCTCGAATCCTGCCTATCACCTGGTTGACCAGGTGCACTTTGATGCTGGTCAATCTTGAGGGCCCGACTATAAATTGACGGTATATCAATTCGGACTGATTCCCTGCTCATACCCGCACGATCAAGGGTGGAGCAGCAGCGACAAGGGAGAGGCACAGATGGGCACGGACATTCTCGGTTATCGAGGCAAGCGGGTTGCTGTGATGGGCTGCTTCTCGGGCACGGGCGAAGCCGCAGCCCGCACCCTGGTGGCCTTGGGAGCAGAAGTTCACGGTGCCGATATCCGTCCCTCCCCGGTCGATGGCCTGGCCTCATTCACCAAAGTCGATCTCAAGGATCCCGCTTCGATCAATGCCGGCGTATCGGCTATCGGTGGGCAGGTCGACGCACTGTTCAATATCTCCGGCCTGCCGCAGACATTTCCGGGCGAAGATGTGGTCACAGTGAACTTCCTTGGCATCCGCCAGTGGACCGAAAGTTGGCTACCCAAACTCAATAAGGGCGGGGCAATCGTCACCGTATCGTCACTGGGGGGCATGAATTACCTTGCTCGCCAGCCTCTGCTGGCTGAGTTCATGGTCAATCCCGACATCGCTTCGGGCCGGGCCTGGTTCCTCGCCAATGCGGAGCGCGCCGGCGATCCCTACACCCTCTCCAAGGAAGCCGTTAACACCTGGACGCAAACGAGCGCACCCGTGCTGATGGAACGCGATATTCGCATCAACTGCACCATGCCCAGCCCGATCGACACGCCAATGCTAAACGATTTCCGCAAGGTGGCGGGCGATGCTGTGCTCTCCGCCTTTGCCAAGGCCAAAGGCCGCTTCTCGACGCCAGAAGAGCAGGCCCTGCCCTTGATCCTGCTGAACAGCGATGCCGCCAGTTTTGTTTCAGGCGTCTGCCTCCCCGTCGATGCCGGCCTTGCCGGCGGCCTTGCCACGGGCGTGCTCAACATCCAGCAGATGATCGCAGAAGCGGCAGGCGGTTAATCCAGCCCCCCGATCATGCCGAGCAGGGTATGCGCGGCGGCATCCTTGAGCGCGGCATAGCTTAGGCCGTCACCCTCCTGCGTCAACGGGCCGACGGCGGCGAGGCGCTCCAGCATCATCAGGATGGTCCCCGCGCACGCCCGGGCAGAGAGGGTTTGTGGCACCCGCCCCGCAGCCTGGGCGCGGGAAACAGCATCGGCAATTCCAGCCATCATCGGCCAGGCCGCCTTCATCCGGGCCTGATAGAATCGCGCATCACCCTCTTCCGCCGCTAGGTTGCGAACCCGGAAAATCGTGCCATTAACATTCCATAGCCGGGTATAGGCTTCGACAAACCGTTCCGCCGCTGCACTCGCTCCAGTGGCCTGCCAGTCCCTTCCAATCAGTGCCTCAAGCTCGGCACTGGTCTGCGAAGCGTCTTCCAAGGCGGCCAGCACCACTTCCGGCACGCCGCGAAAATAGACGTAAAACGTAGCCGGAGAGATGCCCGCCGCACGCGCGACATCGACTACTGATACATCGCGCAGACCCTGGCTCTGGAGCAGTTCGACCGTCGCCTCGATCAACGCGCGCCGGGTGCGTTCGCCCTTGGTGCCGATTTTCTGGCCATAGTGGTTATAGGCCGCTGCAGCGGTGCCAGCCTTTGCCATCGCTCGTGGTCCCCCGATCCGGATCTGTGGTCATCTCTTTCAACGATCGCTTGCCTGCGTGCAAGAAATTGACATAACGTCAATAACAGAAATCAACAGTCAGGCAAATGACGGTGGACCCGGGAGAGATGCGATGGGACAACTCGCTAACAAGATCGTGGTGGTCACTGGTGCATCGAAAGGCATGGGGCGCCATTTCGTCTCGGCCCTAACCTCTGCCGGGGCACAGGTTGCCGCCCTTGCCCGCCCTTCCCCCGAACTGGATGCGCTTGGCCAGGATCATGGCGCCGCCGTTCTGCCCATTGCCTGCGACGTGACTGACAGCCAGATGGTCGACGCGGCGATTGAGCAGGCGGTGCAACATTTCGGGCGGATCGACGTGCTAGTCAACAATGCTGCGATCTATCATCCATTTGCGTTTGAGAGCGGCAGCGACGCGATCATTTGCCAGCATCTTGAAGTTAACGTGCTGGGCGTCGCATGGCCGATCCGCGCCGCCATCCCGCACCTCCGCAAGACGCAAGGCCAGATCGTCTCGATCTCCAGCGAAAGCGTAGCCATGCCTTTCCCGATGCTGGCGCTCTATGCCGCAACCAAGGCGGCGGTTGAAACCCTGTCCGAGGGACTTCGGGCCGAACTGCGCAGCGACGGCATTCGGGTCAGCGTGCTGCGCTCCGGATCGGTCTCGGGCGGCTCAGGCGGGCAAGCCTGGTCCGAGGAAACACGCCAGGCCTTCTTCAAGAAGATCGTCGAAACCGGTCATGCCGCCATGAGCGGAGCGCCCGCCACACCCGAATCGATGGCCCAGGCGCTGGTCGCAATTCTTACCCTTCCCCGCGATGTCAGCGTGGACCTGATCGAATTGCGCGCCGCCCAGGCGGGTCTGCCCGAAGGTGCACGCGGGTAATGAGCTTCGACCCGCAATGCCGCACCTGGGCCCTGCTCGCCGCCTTGTGGGTGGCTGAAATGACCAGCTCGTTCGAAAGCGCGATGATCCTCGCAGCGCTCAAGGTGCTGGTAGTGCAGTTCGGCGACGCCGCCGCAGTTGGCTGGCTGGTGACGGCATTCCTGATCGTTGGTTCGGCCTCTTCGGCCGTCGTCGGACGGCTGGGCGACATTTACGGGCGGCAGAAAGTGCTGCTGATCGTCCTTGCGATCGGCGCGGCCGGTTCGCTGTTCAGCGCCGCCAGCTCCCGCTACGAACTGGTCCTCATCGGGCGGATCATGCAGGGAGTAACGGCCACGATCCTGCCGCTGGTGATCGGCCTGGTGCGGGAAAACCTGCCGGCGGAGCGCGTGCCGACCGGGATCGGGCTGATGATCTCTGGTGCATCGATCGGCACAGCGGCCGGACTCGTTCTGGGCGGGCTGATCGTCGACCTCGCGAGCTGGCACGGTATTTTCCTGGCCAGCGCAGTCTTCTGCCTAATCTCCCTGTTCCTGGTCAAGACGCTCGTCCCAGCCTCGCCGCGCGCACAGCTACGCAGCCCAGTCGATTGGTGGTCGGGCATATTGTTCGCGCCAGGCATTACGCTGGTGCTACTCTACCTGACCGGCGGCAAGGCCTGGGGCTGGGCCGATCCACTAGCCCTCACTATGCTAGCGGCTGGCGCCGCGCTGTGCCTGCTGTGGTGGCGGCGCGCGCTGACCAGCGCCAATCCCCTGATCGATGTGCGGACGCTCTCCAATCGCTCGATCGCAGTGGTCTGCGCGGCCAGCGTGCTGGTGGCCATGGGCACCATGCAGATCACCGTGTTCTTCTCACTGCTGCTCCAGGCGCCGCTCTGGACCGGACTTGGCCTCGGGCTGACCGCCACAGCGGCAGGTTTGGTCAAGCTGCCATCAAACCTCACCTCGGTCCTCGCTGGCCCGATCAGCGGCTGGCTGACCGGGCGCGGCGGCGGTCGCGCCGCAATGGTGATCGGCGGGCTGATTACTACGCTCGGCTGGGTGCTGGTGCTGATAGATACCAGCAGCGTGGCCATCGTCGTGGCCGAACTGATCGTGATCTCGTTCGGGACGACCATGTTGTTCGCCGTCGCCCCCGCCATCATCGCCGCCGAGGCCCCGCCCGAGCGGACCAGTGAAGTTACCGGCATGCTTGGCGTGATCCGCGCGTTGTTCATGGGCGTCGGCTCGCAGCTCGTGACGACTGTCCTGGCACTGGAAAGCGTCAAGCAAGGCGCCGAACGCTATCCCTCGCCGCATGCCTACCAGTGGGCGGTGGCGCTGATCGTGGTGCTAAGCGCAGGGGCAACATTGCTGGCGCTGGCCCTGCCGGGGCGCAAGCCCCCTTACGGCAGCTGAACCATCACACCTGCAGGGTGGCGCCGCCGCTGACCCGGATGGTCTCGCCAGTGACAAAGCTTGCAGCGCTCGATGCTAACCACAATGCTGCACCGACCACATCGTCCTCGCGCCCGTCACGCTTTACAATCTGCATCGCCTGAACCCGGCTGCGGACTGCTTCAGGCAATTCGGCCCTGATCGTGTCTGTCAGGATCAGTCCGGGCGCGATTGCATTGACGCGGATGTCCTCGCTGCCGAATTCGTGGGCGAACGATGCGGTCAACCCGCGCACAGCCAGCTTGGTGACGCCATAGGCCATCTGCGAACCATAGGCTGCCATTGAAGAGATGTTGATGATGTTGGCTCCTGCCCGTCCCTGCATGAAGGGTCGCGCGGCGAGCGTGCAATGGATCACGCCCCACACGTTCACATCGAACATCTGTCGCGTCCGCGCCGTTCCCAGCACCCCGATCGGCAAGTTGGCCTCGGCCGAATGGATCCCGGCATTGTTGATCAGCAAGTCGATCCCACCATGCTGGTCGGCCACCGCCTGCATAAGCGCCTGCATCGCCGCCTCGTCGGCAACGTCGCCAGGCATTGCCTGAGCATTTGGTCCGATCTCGGCCGCAGCCGCCTCTGCCGCGGCCAGGTCGAGATCGACCTGCACCACATGCATGCCCTGCGCAGCAAAGGCATGACCAAATGCCTTGCCGAACCCACGGCCCCCACCCGTAATAACGGCAACGCGGGGGCCTGGTCCGGTCATCACTTACCGCGTCGCCCGAAGCGCGTGGAGCATCCGGATGAAGTGCTTCGGGTTCCACACGTCCTGGTCCTCGCCCCAACCGATCTTGCCATCGAAGTCCCAGCGCATCAGCTGGTTGGTACCGTAACCGGCCTCGCTCATGCGGCTGACCGAGAAGCCTTCGATCGCCATCGTTCGGCCAAGCTGGTCGGTAAGCTCGACCTGCATGTAGCTCGACCAGCCAGATTCGGGATCACGGAAGGTGCGCATCCGGCTCTTGGCTGAATCCAGATTGCCATAGACTCCGTCACGCAGCAGGTAGCCACCGTTCATTGGGCTCCAGCCATCGGCCGTGCCATCCTGAGAGCGAACAAAGCCCAGGAAGCCGCTGTTCCCGTCGGCATGGCCAAAAATGTACTGGATGCGGCCGCGTCCGCGCTCACGCTCAATCTCGCGCCAGCGGGCCCCGCCGGGATCTTTCACCCGGTCCAGGTCGGTTGCATAGTTCTGCTTGCGGCTTTGCGCATAGGGTCCACCGCGTGGCCCCCAGGTGCGGTCGCGGACCGACCAGCAATCGAGCGTGATATCCTCGCCATCCAGCCGCAAGGTGCCGGTAATATGGCCCAGTTGGTCATAATGCGGCGTATTGATGAACGGGGGTTCACCAGGTTCAAATCGGCGCGGTGCATGAGCGCCGGTGTGGATGAAATCTAGCGCAAAATCCCTGTCCTTATCATGATATTGCAGGTGATACTTCATGCCCGGATCCAGCATCTTGAGGCTGTAGCCGCCGCCCGGGAAAGTGATGTCTCGCAGGTCCGGGTTGTCCGGCATCGGCGCTTCTTCCACTTTCTTGTAATATGCCATCCGCGCCGGATCCCAGCCGCGCGCGTCCCAGCAGAATATCCGCCAGGTTACCGTTTTGCGGTTGGGATAATAGGGCGTGTGGATCCAGCCACCAATCTTGCGTTCGGGCACGTTCCACGACCACCAGTTGGTTTCGGTCTCATAGGGATCGTCCGACAACTGGTGATAGCAATCGTCCTCGGGCTTGAAGGCATAGGGATCGTTGGCCGGATTGCTCATGGGTTTCCTCTCGGGTCTCGTCGGCAGTCTTAGTAAACCTGGTTATACATGTTTCAAGTGCGAAGTGCTTGCCAGTGACGCCAGAGCTGACATATCGTCAACAGTATGGTCGCCTTGACGGCCGAGGGAGAAAACTGACGTGCGGCCCTTGCCAGAATTGACAGCCGAAAACACCGCCTTCTGGACCGGAGGCGAACGCGGTGAATTGATGATCGCTTTTTGCAGTGACTGCGACAAGGCGATCCACCCGCCACAATTGCTATGCCCGACCTGCCAGTCACAGGCCGTCGTCACCCGAGCTGTGGCTGGGACCGGTGCTGTCTACAGCTTCACGGTGAACCATCAGCCCTGGCTCCCCGATATGGCCGTGCCTTTCGCCATTGCCGTGGTCGATGTCGATGATGCCCCTGGCGTGCGGGTAACGGCGCCTGTTGCCTGCGACGACCCCGATAGCGTCCAGATCGGCCAGCGCATGGTAATCGGCTTCGAGCCAAGCGGGGATGTCTGGCTGCCCCTATGGTCGCCGCTGGAAGGAGCCGCCGGATGAGAGATTTCCCGAGGGCCGCCATCACCGGGGTAGGTATGTCAGACATTGGTCGCAATACGGGCCGACCGGCCATGCTGCACCTGGCCGAGGCGGCGGATCGCGCCCTGGCCAGGGCGGGCCTCACCCGCGCGGATATCGATGGAATCGCCACCTATCCCGGCAAGGCAGACAATTCGCCCGGTATGTCACCGCTTGGGACCGGTGAAGTGCGCGGCGCGTTGGGCCTCAAGACACGATGGCATTGTGCGGTACCCGATGGACCCGCCCAGATGGCCCCTATAATGGTGGCGGCCATGGCGGTGATGACCGGCCAGGCCCGCCATGTGCTGTGCTTTCGGGCACTGACCGAAAGCTCCTCCCAAACCGCCGGGCGGCGCGCCAGCATCGCGGGAGCGGGCAAGGCCCAGATCGGAGGCTGGCTGAGCTGGTTGGTGCCAGTTGGCGCAATGTCGGCATCGAACTGGGCGGGATGGATCGCCAACCGCTATTTCCACGAATTCGGCATGACCCGCGAACACCTGGGAATGGTGGCCGTGGCTGAACGGCAGTTCGCGCAGATGAATCCGCTAGCAGTGATGCAAAAGCCGCTGTCCTTGGACGATTACCTGGCAGCGCGGATGATTTCCTCACCCCTCGGCCTGTTTGATTGCGATATCCCAATCGATGGAGCTGCGGTCATCATCGTATCGGCAGCAGATGCGGCTAGCGATTGCCGCCTGCCGCCGCTGCGGATCGAGGCAATGGGTTCGGCACTCGGCTCGCTGGAAACCTGGGACCAGCGACCTGACCTGACCACCATGGGCGCCAACGACGCCGGGGCCGACCTATGGAGCCGGACTTCGCTAAAGCCCGACGATGTCGACGTGTTGGGGCTTTACGATGGTTTCTCGATTTTCGTCCCCATATGGCTGGAAGCATTGGGATTTTGTGGTCATGGCGAGGCCAAGGACCTGATCGCCAGTGGCGCCATTGGCCCAGGCGGCCGATTCCCGGTCAACACTGGAGGCGGTCAATTGTCCGGCGGGCGGCTGCACGGCTTCGGCCTGCTGCACGAGGTTTGCCTGCAATTGTGGGGTCAGGCCGGCGATCGCCAGGTGGCAGATGCACGCACCGGAGTATGTGGCATGGGCGGTGGCTTCATCGCCGGCGCGATGTTGCTCAATCGCGACTGAAGGCAATCCGACCCGCGATCAGCGTCAGAAGCAGCCGATCCAAACACAGGTCGGCCAGGACATCGGTCATTGTGCCGCAGCACAATATCAGGTCTGCCTTTGAGCCAGGCGCAATCGCCCCTGTGCAATAGAGCCGAAGGGCGCTGAGCGCGCTCAGTCGCTGACCAGCCCCCAGCACCACACCGCCGACCGAGCGGCGAGAGTAACCCGCGCGCATGGCTAGCCACGGGTCTGGACTGGCATAGGGCGCATCCGACCCTCCCAGCAGGGCGATGCCAGCGCGCAGCAGGCCCGCCGCGGGATAAAGGTCTTCCCACTGGTCCCGATCGATCGTGGCGGCATAGCGATCGCCACGGTCATGGATGAAGGCTGGATTGGTCGCGACCTGCAAGCCCTTGTCCGCGATCACCGCCATGAAAGCAGGTGGGATCATTCCGCCATGCTCGATCCGGTCTCCGCTGTGCGCCCCGCCCGCTGCCTCCAGTGCAGCCAAGTAGATCGCCAGTTCGGTTTCGGTGACGCAATGCGCCGCGACTGCGCGGCCAAGCCGATGCGCACCAACGATCCGCTCTGCCAGCGCATCGACGGGTGGCAGGTCTCGCTCGTCAATGGCCAGCTTGAGCGGGCCAAGCTTGAAACCCGGACCTGCCATCAGAGCTTCGCTTCCCATGAGAGTCAGACGCTGCGGGATCGCTCCGGCGAGGATCCGCGCCTCATCGGGACCATTGTGCGCTGTGGCGTCGGTGAGCGCGGTCAGCCCCATTGCGGCCAGGGATCGCCCCTCAGCCGCGAGGTCTGGCAGCGTTTGCGGCAGGGCCTGCGCAAGCCAGCGGTCCTCGCGCCAGAACCGACCTGTCGGCTGCCCAGCGGCGTCACGCTCAGCGCCAGGCGGCAAGGCTTGTCCTTTAATCCGCTCTAAGGCGGCAGTGTTCAGAACGCGTAGCGCGCCGGTCCGGTCGGCCAGGCGCAGCGGCCGGTGCCTGAGCCAACGGTCCAGTTGCTGCGCATCCGGCAGTCCGGCGGTTCGCTCGTCATAACCGACTGCCCTAACCCACCCCTCACCCGGCGCAGCGCGCAGGCGATAGGCCACTTGATCCGCATCGGTCAGCCCCGCCAGGTCGATTGACTGGCGCCGGGCCGCGAGAGCAAGGATGTGCAGGTGGTGATCATGCAAGCCGGGCAAGAGCAGCCCGCCACGTCCATCGATCTCCTCACCTGCAAGCTGGAGGTTGGCACCCATCGCGGCAATGACGCCATCGGCGATCCCAACATCGACCTGCGGCCCGCCCCACGGGCGCACATTGCGCAGCACCAGCGTCATTGCAGTCGCTTTCTGTAGGCGGCGGCGACCCGGGCCATGGTTATGTCGATCAACCCGCGCTGCCCGGCCATCACCGCGAGCGCGCCTTCCAGACCGGTCATGGGATCGGCCAGGGCATCGCCCACGAACTGCGGAGTGCCGTCTTGCCAACGCACCAGGCCACCGGCGGCCGCGCAATCGTCTCCGAAGCCAACCCGTTCCGCCCCAAGCCCGACAAAGCCATGCGCGGTGATCGCCACCCAGGTCAGGTGCGGCAAAGCCTCAGGCGCCAGGCCAAGCCGGGCCAGCGCGGCGCGGCGCGCGCTGGTAACCAGCACATCAGCATCGGCCAGGTCCGCTAGCAGGGCCGCCCGCCCTTCTGCGCTGCGCAGATCGAGCCTAAGCTGCGATTTGGCGCCGTTCAGCCAGGCATCGAGTTGCGGCGAACCCTGCGGCGTCGGATCGGGCCGTCCCTGGCTTTCAATCCGCACCACCTTGCTGCCAGCGCGGGCGAGCAAGCCAGCACAGAGCGGCCCGGCCCATAGCGCCGAAAGATCAACTACCTTGCGGGGGAGCGCACTGCCCCCCAGCGGAGCGAGAGTTTGTGCATGGCTCTCGCCGACGACCGCGACCGGCAGTTGCAGTTCGGCGGCGCTGTTGCAGATTTCACCGGCAGCCTTAGTCGTAGCCCAATCTGCCAGCCCGGCCCATGGATCACCCTCACGACCCGTCAGCGCCGGGATCACATCGACATCATCAGGTCGTGCTAGGTTGAGCGCGCACCAGCCATCGGCTGCTCGCAACAAACGGCAATGGCCATTGGCCGAGATCATCCCTGGTGGTGATAGACCGCCTGGCGCATCCCGCTCAAGCAACTGGCTTGGCGCAAGTCCAAAACCCGCAAGCCGCTCACTAAGCAGATCATGAATTCGCGCGATCATGCCTCGATGCCGTGGACCAGGCCCCAGTCCAGCGCCTGAGCCGCGCCGATGCGGAAGGTCCCCAAGGCCAGCCACAGAAGACGATGCCGGCCAATTGCACGTGACAGGGTGACCGTGCCTCCCGCCCCCGGAATCAGTCCCATGCGCAGTTCGGGCAATTGCACGATCAGATCAGATGCAGCGACTCGGTGTGCGGCGGCGGCTGGAACTTCGATCCCGGAGCCGATGCACGCACCGTGCAACCGGACCTGGACGCGTTCGCCCAGACCATGCAGTACCCGCGCGCAGGCCCGTTGGGTCCGGATGATATGCGCCGCCGCGAGATCGCGTGCCGAGCCAAATTCCTCCAGCGCGCCCCCAGTTGAAAAACATTTGCCCTCGGCCCGCAGCAGAATGGTCGGTGCGCTCGGGTCTTCCAGCACATTGACCAGCGCTTCGTAGAGTGCATCGCGCATGGTGGCAGTCATGGCGTTGCGGTTACCGGGCGAGGCGAGCGTCAAGGTAACTACATCGCCCTCGCGCTCATACCTTACCGGCGCACTGGCCTGGTCACCTTCCCCACTGCGTTCGTCCTCGGCCAGCCAGCGGGCAAACTCCGCCCCGCCCAGCAAAGTCGAATAGGCCAGTGATTCAAGTTCCAGCGCCGTGTCGAAGTCGGCCGTCTCGCCCAGTCGGAGCAGGCGGGCGAGCACAGCGGTCGCGATTGGAGCTCGCTCGGCCGTTTCGCGGGCAGCCGCTAGTTGCGCCTCTAGCCGGACCTGTGGGACGCTGACCCAAGGTGCCGGGGCATCCGCCCGGCACGTCACCATGGCATCGTAGTCAGCCGGTTTTACTGCAGGGAGCAGCCCCGCCCGGTCGACTAATAACCTTACACCGCCACCAGGCACAACATCACCCGGCGCAAGCAAAACCAGCGGTGAGCCAATCAGCGGCGAAAGGGCCTCAGCACCCAGGAGATCGGACGGATCGGGCATGGTTCCCGGTTCCATCGGCCAAAGCGCTGCGTCAGGCAATCGCCCCTTTGGCCTTCAGCGCTTCGATCCGGTCCCATTCGAGACCCAATTCCATTAGGAACAGCTCGGTATGCTCACTAGCCTCGGGCGCGCGGGTGTTGCTGACCGGTTCCTTATTGAACTGAACCGGATTGGAAACCAGCTTGATCGGTTTGCCACCGTCGGCGCTTTCCACTTCGAAGATCCAGCCGTTTGCCGCAACCTGTTCGTCGTTCCCGACATCGAGCGGGGACTGGTAGGCGGCCCACTGCCCCTTCATCGTCTTCAGCCGCTGCAGCCAGTAGGCAAAGGGTTGCTTGAGGAAGGCAGCGCGGACCAACAGGTGTGCAGCCTCCGAATTCTCGTTCAGCTTCTCAATCGTCGAAAAGCGCGGATCCTCAGCGCATTCCGGAATGTCGAGGTGGGCAAAAGTGTCCGCAATTAGCTGAGAGGGCGAAAGCACCGTCAGATTGATGTAACCCCCGTCGCTAGTTTTGAACACGCCCATGAAGGGGTTTGCCCCGATCACGGTCTTGCCCGGTAGCGGATTGGCAAAGGGATCCACCTGCATTTCCATGCAGACGTCGATCGAGCAAGCCGTGGCCCAGATGCCAGAAGAGAGCAATGAAACGTCGACCTCGGTCGTCTCACCCGTACGTTCGCGGTGGAACAGCGCGGCGGCTATCCCGCCGGCGATGTTCATGCCGCCAATCGTGTCGCCATAGGCCGGTCCCGGTTGGGTCAACGGCCAGTCAAGTTCGCGCGGGGTGGCCAGGATCGCCGATCCGCCGCGCGCCCAGAAGGCAGTCGAATCGAACCCGCCCTTGTCTCGTTCCGGGCCTTTCTCGCCAAAGGCAGAGCCGCGCACGTAGATAATGTCCGGGTTGGCGGCGCGGATATGCTCCACATCGATCTTCAGCTTCTGCCGCGCGCTAGGCAGGTAATTGGTCAGGAAGATATCGCAGGTCTTGGCGATCTCGTAGATCAGTTCCTGCCCCTCGGGCGTCGAGATATCGATGCCAACGCTTCGCTTGCCACGGTTGGGGTGCTGCATCAGTGCGTTGCGGCGCTGATCGACGGCAAAGCGCTGCAATTCCTTGATCCCGCGCTGGGCATCGCCGCGCACCGGATGCTCGATCTTGAGGACGTCTGCGCCCCAATCGGTCAGCACCGCGCCTGCGGCCGGCACAAAAGTGAACTGCGCCACTTCCAGCATCCGGATGCCCTTCATTACCTGGGTCATGCCCGGTTCCTTCCCTTATCGTGCACTGAAGCTGATCACCTTTTGATAGGTGAATTCGTTGAGGCCATCCTCGCCATATTCACGGCCATAGCCGGAGCGTTTGATCCCGCCGAACGGTGCGTCGGACAGCATGGTCCCTGCCCCGCCATTGATCGAAACCCCGCCGGTGCGGATCCGCAGTGCCATTTCATAGGCCCTGCCCGCATCGGCCGAAAAGATCGCTCCGGACAGTCCGAAATCGCTGGCATTGGCGAGTGCGATGGCTTCCTCGTCATCATCATAGCCGATGACGGCGCCGATCGGACCGAAGACTTCCTCCTGTGCAAGACGGCTGTCGTTCTTCACATTGTCGAACAAGGTCGGCTCGAAATAGAAGCCCTTGTCGAACCCGTCGGGACGCTTCCCGCCCGCGATCAAGGTCGCACCTTCGTCCTGCCCGATCTGGACGTATTGCTCGGTCCGAGCGCGCGCCACTTCACGAATTAGCGGCCCATAGGAAACGGTCGGATCCGCCGGATTGCCGATCTTGATATGGGCAAGCATCCCTTTCAGCATTTCCACGAATTGCGGGCGGATTGAATTGTGCACCAGGTGCCGCGTGGTGAGCGCACAGCCCTGTCCGCAGTGGACCGTAAAACCACCAAGGCCCGCCATGGCCGCCTGCTGGAGGTCGGCATCGGGGCGCACGATCATCGCGGACTTGCCACCCAGTTCCATCACGATCCGCTTCAAGGTCGGAGCGCCCTGAGCCTGGATCATGGCGCCCACCTTGTCCGATCCGGTGAAGTGGACCAGGTCCACCCGAGGATCGCTGGTCAGGATCCGTCCCGCTTCGATATCGCCGGTGACGATGCTGAGCACGCCCTTGGGCAAGCCCGCCTCATCGGCGATCTCGCCCAGGATCAGGGCCTCCATAGGGGTATAGGGCGAAGGCTTCAGCACTACGGTGCAACCCACCACCAGCGCGGGCACGACCTTGCCGACATTAAGGAAGAACGGGAAGTTATAGGGCGATATCGCCGCCACGACCCCCACCGGTTCACGGCTGATCACCCCGGTTCCGAGCGTGGTCATGCCGGCGGCATTAGGAGTCAGTTCCACCGGCAGGCTGGTCACTGCTGGGCGGCTGGCGACTTCCACCGTACGGCGGGCATGCTTCATCGGGATGCCATATTGCAGGAATCCGGCCAGCATCTGGGTGGCCCCGGCCTCAGCCACGATCATCTTGACGATGTCGTCGCGCCGGGCCTCGATACAGTCGAGGAAGCGGTGCATCACCGCCTGACGCTGGGCCACTGGCAAGCGCGGCCAGTCGCCGTGATCGAAGGCGTGGCGGGCGGCGGCAATCGCCGCTTCGACCTGCGCCGCGCTGCCAACGGGGGCTTCGATCAGCAGGCTTTCATCGGCGGGGTTGATCACGGCTTCGCGATTTGGCGCGGACTGCCATTCGCCGCCGATGTACAGGCAATCCGGGTGTTTCAGGAAAGTCATCGCGTGATCCTCAATTTACGTCCCAGGCGATCGGCAGATTGCGGATCGAAAGCAGACCGGGCGTGACGGTAGTGTCGGTCCCGGGCTTGATCGTGAAAGGCTGCGGGATGCGGGTGAACCATTCGTCCAGCAGCACCCGCAACTCGCGCCGGGCAAGGTGTGCGCCAAGACAAAGGTGGATTCCGCCCGACAATGTATAGTGCCGGTTGATCTTGCGTTCGGGATCGAAGCGGCGCGGTTCGGGAAACTGGGCCGGATCGAAATTGCCTGCGCTGTTGTAAACCGAGACCCAGTCGCCGGCCTTGATATCGACCCCATGCCAGGTGAAGTCCCGCTTCACTTTGCGGCCCGAATTGACCAGGGGCTGAACCCGCAGGAACTCCTCGACGGCGGTCGGGATGAACTCTCGATTGTCCCGGATCCGGGCCTGCAACGACTGATCCATGCCAAGCCGGCGGAACATCTGGCTGACCGACGAGGCAACCGTATCGAGTCCTCCAAGCCACAGGAACCAGGTCATCCCGATCACTTCTTCGGGGTTGAGCCTGCGCCCATCGATTTCGCCATTGGCGATGTAGCTGCCCAACGTCGTGTCAGGCGTGGCCTGCTTCTCGGCGATGAAACCCTGCAGATAATCGAGAATTCCGCGTACTGCGGCGGCTTTCGTGGCGATCTCCGGTTCATGCAGGATGTCCCATTCCCAGGCGAGGAACTGGTCAAACATCGCAAACGGGAAACCCATCAGGTCAAGGAACACCCTAACCGGAAAGACGCGGCCGAAGTCGTAGGCGATATCGACTTCGCCCTTGGCGGCAAACGTGTCGATCATCCCGCCGATCGTGGCGCGGATTTTTGGCTCCATGGTTTTCATTGCCACCGGAGTGAACCAGGGGTTGAGGAACTTGCGATACTTCGCGTGATCGGGCGGATCGATCCCCAGCGGGATAGATGGCCAGGTCTCTCCGGCCAATCTCTGGAACTGAGCCACGCCTTCGGTGGAAAACAGGTCGTTGTCTTCGTAGACCCGCTGGATATCTTCGTAACGGGTCACAACCCAGGCCCCATGCTGGTTGCCGCTGATCGGCCAGGGATAATAGTGAATCCTCGGAAACGCAGGATCTCGCAGCACATCCGTTCCGGCATAGGGATCGGGCAGATCGTTTGGCACTCCGCCATTGGCAAAGCGCGTATCGAGCACCAGTTCGGGAGGAACGTGTGCAGGGACCGGAGGCGCATCAGCCGGTGCGGGCGAAATCGAATGTGTCATCACTCGCTGGCTCCTTCGTGGTAATGGCGACCCAGCAACACGGCAGTGAGATTGCCTTTGGTGCTGAATGACTGGACCAGCAGGTAGGCAAAGGTGAACAGGCCGCCGCCCATCACCGACAGCGCGGCAAATAGAGTACCGAGAAGGCGCGACTTGGCGTGCCAGACCATCCATGCGGCGATCAGCAAAAGGAAGAAAAAGAAATCAGTATTGAACTGCGCCCGCCAGGGATGGGCCATATCACCGAAGAACAAATCCCCGGCCTGATCCCAGCCCAGCGTCTGCCCGGCATGAACGGTGACATAAAGCAGGCGTAACCACATGGTCGCCAGGGCCAGGCGAAACAGATTGATCATGGCGCGCTCCTTCAGGCCGAGGCGAACATCCGTTCGATATCGCCCGAAGTGACCGGGCGACGCGCCTTGCCAATCGCATCCATGCTGTCGGTCTTCAGCCCGCCCAGGTTGTGGCGCGGAGACACGTCCACGTCCTTGCCTAGCTCGCGCAGGTGACCAACGGTGCAGTTTGCCTTGCCGCCGTTGAGACCAAAGGCATCGAAGCTGTATTCGCGGATCACGTTCTCATGCGTGATCTTGTTGATCACCTTCGGATCGAGGCCGTTGACCGAGGCCCACAGATATTCGGGCACGTTCGGCCAGACCGTATCCGAATGCGGATAGTCGCATTCGTAGGCGACCATGTCGGCGTTCATGTAGTCGAGGTTCTTCACCCCGAACTGGTCGTCAATGAAACAGCTGATGATGTGGCGCTTGAACACGTCTGACGGACGCTCTCCGGCAAAGTCGGTGAAGGTCCATTCGTGGTGGTGTTCGTACGTAAAATCGGCCCGCTCCAGGAAATAGGGCACCCAGCCGATCCCGCCTTCGGACAGGGCCATGCGCAGGTCCGGATAGCGCTTCCAGAAGCTGGCGAAGGTCCAGTCGGCCGCCGAATTGGCGATCGAGATCGGCATGGCCGTGATCCAGGCATCGATCGGGCTTTCCGGGCTGGGGTGCATCGCCCGCGCGCCGGTACCGATGTGGCAATTGATCACGATCTTGTGATCGGAACAGACCTTCCAGAACGGTTCCCAGTATTCGTTGTGGATGCTGGGCAGGCCGATGTTGGCAGGGTTGTCGGAGAACGAGACGGCGTGGACGCCGAGGGCGCTCATCCGCTTCAGTTCCTTCAACGTCTCTTCCATGTCCCAGGCCGGGACCAGGCACATCGGGATGAAGCGGCCTGGCGCGGTGGCGCACCATTCCTGGACGTGCCAGTCATTCCAGGCGCGCACCGCCAGCAGCGCCTCGTCCTTGTCCTTCTGGGCCATGCCGACGAAGACCCCGCCGGCAAAACTGGGCATGGTCGGGAAGTTCAGGCTGGCCAGCACGCCGTTGGCGTTCATGTCATCGACCCGAAGCTTCGGATCGTAGGTGCCTGGCCGTAGCTGGTCAAAAGTGGTGGGCTCCATCCCGTATTCGCTGCGTGGGCGGCCGACCACCGCGTTCAAGCCGATGGTGGGAAAGCGCTGGCCATTCCACAGCCAGATATCCTTGCCATTTTCATGGACGATGCGCGGGGCGCGGTCTTTCTTGCCTTCGGGATAGTGGCGGATGAAGGCTTCGGGCGGTTCGATCGCATGGTCGTCAACGCTGATGATCACCATGTCTTCCATCTGCATCGCACGTCTCCCGGGTGCTGGCCGCAGTCCTGTCGGGCTCGCGACTCAATAATTGATGATGTGTCAATTTATCGAATGGACTGGTTGGACGCAATGGCTTATCGTAAACTTGGTTAGACAGGTTGGAGGGAGACCAAGCCATGGCCACACCAACACCCCCGCCGCGTATTCTGCCGGCGATCGACCTAGACAGCCATGCTTACTGGACCGCAGGCAAAGATGGACACCTCGTCATCTACCGGTGTCCTTCGTGCGCTACATATGTGCACCCGCCGGTTCCGTTTTGCCCCACTTGCGAACAGACCGACGTGACTGCCGAACGCGTATCCGGGCAGGGGCACGTCGAAACTTTCACGGTCAACCACAAGCAGTGGGTGCCAGGTCTGCCTGTGCCCTATGTGCTCGCCCTGATCGCTCTGGATGAAGCTCCCGAGGTCCGGCTGGTCGGCAATATAACCCATTGCGAGCCGGAAGACGTAACCATTGGCATGGCGGTGGAGGTCTGGTTCGAACCGCATGAAGACCTCTGGGTCCCGCTGTTTCGTCCAAGGAAAGAGATTCAATGAACACCTTGGCCGAAAAGAATACAGCCATCACGGGGATCGGTCTGTCAGAGGTATCCCGCAGCGCCAGCAAGTCAGCGCTTGCACTGACCGTCGACGCCGCACTCGAGGCAATCCGCGATGCCGGCTTGACCCGCGCCGAGATTGACGGGATCGCTACCTGGCCGGGTGAACGGGCGGACGGATCGGGCTTTTCGCCGGTCGGCTGCGCGGCGCTTCAGGATGCGCTGCGGCTAAAGATCAACTGGTATGCAGGCGGCGGGGAGGCACCGGGCCAGTATGGCGCTGTATTCAACGCGATCGGGGCGATAGCTGCGGGCCTGTGCCGCAACGTCTTGATCTTCCGAACCATGTACGAGGCGACAGCCCGCAAGACCGCCTACGCCAACTCGCTGCTCAAGGAAGGCCAACGGCAAGCCGGACCGTTTGCCTGGTATGCTCCTTATTACACCTACTCCGCCGCCCTGCAGCAAGCGTTGTTCTTCAACCTCTATGTTCACAAAAGCGGGATCCAGCCTGAACAGGTGGCCCAGGTGCCAATCAACCAGCGCCGGAACGCGTCGCTCAATCCCAAGGCGGTCTACCGCACGCCGATCACCCTGGAAGATTACCTCGCCTCCCCCTTGATCGCCACGCCGCTCAGGTTGTTCGATTGCGACGTACCGTGCGACGGAGCCGTGGCGATCATCGTTTCGAGAATGGATGTCGCACGCACTCTGCGCAACCCGCCGGTGCGGATCGAAGCGATCGGATCGTCCATGCAGTACCGCAATTCATGGACCCAGCTTGATGCGCTCGACACCCAGGCTCAGCCCAAGGTGGCTGAGATGATGTGGAGCCGGACCGATCTGAAGCCCAGCAATGTCGATGTCGCCCAGCTCTACGACGGGTTTACCTATCACACTCTCAACTGGCTCGAAAACTTCGGCTTCTGTGAGCGCTATGGCGCAAAGGATTTTGTCGAGGGCGGCAAGCGGATCGCGCTGGAAGGCGATCTGCCGGTCAACACCGGTGGTGGAGCCCTGTCTGCTGGTCGTCTCCATGCTTATGGCGCGGTGCACGAAGCCTGCACCCAGTTGTGGGGCCGCGGCGGCGCCCGTCAGGTGCGGGGCGATCCGCAAGTTTGCGCGACATCGACCGCAGGCGGGCCCCTTGCGGGAGCCATGCTCCTGGTGCGCGACTAGTCGTTGCCGAGCGAATCCACCACGCGCGCACCTTCGCCTTCGCTGGTCCAGGTGGTGTTGGCGTTAGTGAGGTGGAGTCGCCAATGAGCAACGGCGGGCTCCACCTCACCCGCCTCGATCAGGTCAACGACCTTCTGATAGGACTTGAGGCCGGCGCGATGGCTCTTGCGGCGGGTTTCCTGCGAACGCGCGTGGCGGCGTTGGAATTCGATCTGATGCTTGCCGGCCAGATTCAGCAGCATCCGGCTCATGAAAGTGATCGTCTTCAGGCCCGTGGCGGCGACCAGTGACTGGTGGAACACCTCGACCTTGGCGATGAATTCCTCGTGGCGATCCTCGTCAAGCAAGCGTTCCATATCGGACAGCAGGTTCCGCAGTTTGGGGATGGAACCTCCACCTTTATCGGCTGCCAGCCAGCGGACCACCGACGGCTCGATCGCCAGGCGCGCCTGGTAAAGATCGGCAATAGTCGTGCCCTGCGATTCAAGCACATAACCGGCATAACGCGATACCAGGTCGACCGAAGGCTTGTGGACCTTCGCGCCAGTGCGGGATCCGCGCACGACGCTGATCAGGCCTTCCGCCTCAAGGATACGGAACGCTTCGCGCAAGGTTGGACGCGAGATACCCAGGGTCTCCATCAGTTGCCCCTCAGGCGGTAATGCATCGCCTTCGTTCAGTTCTCCGCGGATGATCTGGGCGCGGATCTTGTCGGCGACGATCTCACTTGTCTTGGGTACATGGATGCGCTGCTGCGCGTTGACGATGTCATCGATTGAACCAAGCAACATAGGCCCCATTCCCTTCGCAGCCTGAACGGTGCAATGGACCTACTTAGTAAACTTAGTGTTATAACTAAAGCGAAATCTGCGCATCAGGCGCTAGGATCCAAAAGTCAGCCCTTCATTGAGGGTCCACTTTCCATCCCGGCCGCGCACCCATCCGCCCGCCGCCCAGGTCCCGCCATCAATGGGAAGCAGCACTCCCGTTACATAGCTGGCCAGCGGAGAGCAAAGGAAAACAGCAACGTCCCCACATTCCAAATCGATCCCTTCCCGGCCAAGCGGGATCAGCCGGTTCATTGCATCTTTCGCAGCCGGACTGGGTGACCGCCAGCTCGCAGGGTCCACCGGTCCGACCCGGTTACCCTGGTTCCCGGGGGTTATGGTGTGATCGGGCGCGATACAATTGACTCGAATCCCATGGCCAGAGAGCTCAATTGCCATCGACTTCGTAAAGCTCACCATCCCAGCCTTGCAGGCGGCATAGACGGCAAAATTGGGCGCGGCGCGCTCCGCCTCGATCGAGGCCACGTTCAGGATCGCTCCGCCTCGCCCCTCACGGATCATGATTGGCGCGGCGGCGTGGGTGGCGGCCAGCATCGAAACCAGGTTAATATCGATGTGCCGACGCCAGCTGCGCTCACTCTGCTCAAGGAACGGCCGTGACGCGGTGCCCCCGGCGTTGTTGACGAGGATATCGATCCGACCGAATTCGCCATCAGCCTGTGCGATGGCTGCTCGCAGCGCTTCGGTATCCATGACGTCGCCGACGATTGGTAGTACTCGGTTTCCCAACTCCCGGATCCGTGCGGCAGTTTCGTCCGCTCGTTCGGGCACGATCTCGAACAGTACGATGTCGGCCCCTGCCTCTGCCAGTCGCAAGGCAATCGCCCGGCCGATTCCACCCCCGCCACCTGTTACGAAAGCAACCTGCCCTTCCAGGGAAATTCTCAGGCTCATGCCGCTTGCTCCGCTGCCCGAAAAGTCCGGCAATACTCAATCCGGTGCCCGTCAGGATCAACCAGATAGAAGAATTCAGCGTCCTGCCCGCGCCGGACCCCGTCTGCCTCAACCGGAAAGCCAGGCATGTCGGCATCGTCAAACACTGCCCCACGGGCCGCAAGTTCCACCCGCAAGGACCCAAGCGGTTGGCGGGTCATCAGGGCTATGCCGACCCGCTGTCTGCCTGGCTCAGCCTCGCCCGCCGGAAGCAGCCACAGCTTCACCCCGCCAAGGCGAAAACAGGCCATAGCCACCGACCCGCCATCGTTGCTCCGGTCCAGCCCGCGGTAGATCGGCTCTGTGCCGAACACGCGGGAATACCAGGTCACAGCCGCTTCCAGGTCTGCCACGCGCAGGTTTAGATCAAGCCTGGCGTCAAGCGGATCAGCCATCGTCCAGCCCCACCCCCGTGATCGCCCCGGTTACGTAAGCCGCATAATCGCTGGCCAGGTAGACCACGAGATTGCCGAGCGTCTCACCCTGCTCGAAAGACAATACAGCATTTACCCGGATTCCGTCACGGGCCCATTCGACCCCGAGCGTCTTGGTCAGGTTGACCAGCGCCCCGGCGGCGGCGGCCTGATCGCTGCCCAGCGCCTGTTCGGGCGCGCCGACAAAGATCACTGCTCCCCCGCGGCCCGCAGCGCGGCGACCCGCTGCAAAATCACGCGCCAGATGGAAGCGCTGGTCAAGCCCGGCATCGAGCGCCACTCGCCACTCGGCATGGCTGAGTTCATGAACAGGTTTCACCTGCGGCGGGGCGACCACATGGACCAGTACGTCGCAATCACCTTCGACCATAAGTGCCGCCCCATGAGCTGTCAGGGCAGCAGCAATGGCCGGACATTCTCCCACCAGGCGCGCGGTCTTTCCAGCTAGCCACCCCATCACTTCCACCCCCACGGACCGTCAACCCGTTCGCGCGGCGGCACATAGTCTGGCATCATCAGCGAACGGCGCAGGCTTTCCCCACCGTCCTGCAGGATCACCTGCCCGGTCAGCCCAGCCAGGAACGACGTGCAGGTCATTGCCGAAAGCCAGCCGAATTCGTGGATCGATCCGGTCCGCCCGGCCGGGATCATGTTCTGCAGCACCTCGGTTCCGCCTTCGCGGCGTCCAGCGGTAGAAGTTTCGTGCGGGAAGAACCCGGCGGCGATCGCGTTGACCCGGATGCCATACGGCGCCCATTCCCGTGCCATCTTCTTGGTCATCGTCGCCTGGGCTGTCTTGGCTGCGGCGGAATGGGCATCGCCGGGAAAGCCGGTCCAGATATATTGAGCCGAATTGTTGACGATCGCTCCGCCCTGGCCTCGGGCGATCAGACGACGGGCGAACTCGGTGGAGCACAAGAATGTCCCGTCGATGGCGATCCGCGTCACCGCGTTCCAGGCATTGACGGAAATGTCCTCGGCAAGGACGGGAAAGTTCGCGCCGGCATTGTTGGCCAGGAGGGTGATCGGGCCCAACACCCGCTCGGCTTCGTCAAAGGCCGCAGCGACCTGCTCTGGCAGGCGTACATCGCAGCTCATCGCGTGCACCTTTACCCCCAGTGCGGCGATCTTCGCCGCGCCTTCAAGGGCCTTTTCTAGACTGCGGCCCATTACCGCAACCTGCGCCCCGCCCTGAGCAAAGGCCAGGGCCATTGCCAGCCCCATGCCTGTGCCGCCGCCGGAGACAAGCACGGTCTGCCCCGCGAACACATCGGCAGGATAGGGCGGCACCTCAAAAGGTGGTGGCGTGGCGATAATATGATGATCCGGAACCGGCATTCATGCTCTCCCATCGCGCAGGGTTGCGCAGCAGGGCGACGCATGTCAAGACATAGATAACCTGGTTATATAGGAGGGGTGCGGTGGAGATCATCACCGAAGGGCTGGCCTTTCCCGAAGGCCCCGTGGTCATGCAGGACGGCTCGGTCATCGTGGTCGAACTGGCCGGAGGGCGCATAACGCGCTGCTGGAACGGTCGCACCGAAACAATTTGTGAGATTGGTGGCGGCCCTAACGGCGCGGCGATCGGACCGGATGGCGCCCTCTATGTTTGCAACAATGGCGGACTCGATCTGGTAAAATTCCAGAATGCCCGAGGACCCGGTTGCGTAGGCCGCATCGAGCGTGTGGACCTTGCCACTGGACAGTTTGATCGGGTTTACGACAGCTGCGACGGCGTGCCGCTGGAGGCGCCCAACGATCTGGTGTTCGATGGCGAAGGTCGGCTGTGGTTCACAGACCTCGGCAAGAGCCACGATGGAATTCGCACCGCCAGCGGCCTCTTTACCTGCTTACCTGACGGGACTTCGATCAGTGCGATCAATCGCCATGCAACCAGCTATAACGGGATCGGCTTGTCCCCCGATGGGGAAACGATCTACTGCGCCGACACCCATCAGGCCAGGCTCTATCGATATGCCCGCAAGGTTGAGCAGCAGCGCCCTGAGTGGGTCGCCACGGCCCCTGGCCCGGTCGGATTCGACAGTCTCGCAGTTACTGCTGCAGGAAATGTCTGTGTCGCGACCCTATATGAGGGCGGGATTACCACCGTGACCCCGGATGGCCGGACCAGCAAGCGCGCATTCGACGACGTATATGTAACCAACATCGCCTTTGGCGGGGATGATCGGCAGGACGCTTTCGTTACCCTGTCTAGCAAGGGTTTGCTGGTGAAAGTGCGTTGGGACGAACCGGGCCTGGAACTCAACTACAATGCCTGATCTTGCCAGCGACCGCGATGCGATCCGCCAATTGCTGGCAGTCTACACCTACAATGGCGATCGCGGCAGGATCGCGGAGCTGGCGGCCTGCTTCGCCTTGAATGGGGTGCTCGAGTTTCCGGGGGCAACGGCTACCGGGCCTGAAGCGATCGCTGCTGCACTCAGCGGCGGCGGCCCGGGCGACCCGCGCCGCAGTTTCGTGCGCCACCACACAACCAATCCCTTGATCGAGGTCGATGGTGATAGCGCGACATCACGCAGCTACTTCACGGTCTGGTCCAACCACGGTGCCGACCACGCCGGGACCTACTCCGACCGGTTCGAGCGAACGCCGCAGGGCTGGCGGTTTACCCACCGGTTGGTGCGGATCGACTGGCAGGCCGAAGAAAGCCTGTTCCGGCGGATGGTAACGCGGTGACCGTCCCGCGCGAGCTCGCCGATGCCGAGCGGCTCACCACATGGCTCGACAAACACGTGCCGGATCTAGGCACTGATATCTTGCGGATCGACCAGCTTCATGGTGGCACGTCCAACGTAATCCTGACGCTCAATCGCGGCGGGACTGACATGGTGCTGCGACGCCCGCCTGCCGTGCCCCCGCCAGGATCCGAGAAGGGCATCCTGCGCGAGGCGCGAGTGCTCACTGCACTCAATGGCACCACCGTGCCTCATCCGCATTGCTTCGCAGCCTGCGACGACCCGGACGTGATTGGTGCGCCATTCTATGTGATGGAGCGGGTGTCCGGCTGGGCCGCCGAGTTACGCGACGAACGCATCTATCACCGCGCTCCGTTTGATCGGGCACCCAGTGAGTATGGCATTGCCTATGCCATGGTCGACGGGCTGGTGGCGCTGGCCAATGTCGATTACCGCACAGTCGGTCTGGAAGGCTTCGGGAAACCTGACAACTTCCTTGAGCGTCAGGTTGATCGCTGGGATGGCCAGATCCGCTCATACCCGAAACTCTATGGCAGCGAATGGCGCGAGTTGGCTGGCTTTGCCTATGCTCGCGACTGGTTGCGAGCGAATGTGCCGAACGATTTCCACGCCGGGATCATCCACGGCGATGTCGGCACACCCAATGCCCTGTTCGCTTTTGACCGGCCGGCCCGCCTAATCGCCCTGATCGACTGGGAGCTGTCCACTATCGGCGATCCGCTGATCGATCTTGCATGGTTCACAGGTCGGCTGCGCGATGAAGACCGGCCGGACGAGATCGGCGAAGCTACGCTTTACAATATCGCCAATTTCCCGACCCGGCAGGAACTGGCGCGCTACTATGCCGCAGGAACCGGGCGGAACCTGGCGAACTTCGATTTCTACTGTGTGCTGGCCGCCTACAAGAGCGGCTGCATCCTTGAATACAAGGTGGCGCAGAGTGCGGTCGGGATCCTGCCGCAAGCCACCGGGACCTTTTTCGACAAGCTGGTTCGTGCTGCCTTCGCGCGGGCCGAGACGCTGGCCCGAAAGGCTGGCTGAGGAGAGTAGCAATGTGGCAGTTCGAAACCGATCGTGAAGTGCAAGAGCAGCTCGATTGGATGCTCGATTTCGTCAAGCGCGAGGTCGAGCCGCTCGATTTCCGTTTCCCCGGCCACGGTGCACCTTACGATGTCGCCAATGCCGAGAGCAGGGCGGCAATTCGCCCCCTGCAGGACGAGATCAAGCGGCGCGGCCTATGGGCCTGCCACCTAGGTGAACACCTCGGCGGGCCGGGCTATGGTCAGCTGCGCCTCGCGCTGATGAACGAGATCCTGGGTCGGTGCTATTGGGCACCGACGGTATTCGGCACCGCAGCGCCGGATACCGGCAACGCCGAGATCCTGGCCATGTTCGGCACCGAGGCACAAAAAGCCCGATACCTGAAGCCGCTGCTGGACGGCGAGATCGTCTCCTGCTTCTCCATGACCGAACCACAAGCCGGGGCCGATCCAAAGGAATTCATCTGCCGCGCCTGGCAGGATGGCAATGAGTGGGTGATCGAGGGAGAGAAGTGGTTCTCCTCAAACGCGCGCTTTGCCGCTTTCCTGATCGTCATGGCCGTGACCAATCCGGATAATCCGCCGCATGGGCGCATGAGCATGTTCATCGTTCCTACCGACACGGCGGGAGTGGAAATCCTGCGCAACGTCAAGACCCTGGGGGACAGTCATCACGCCGATGAAGGAACGCACGCCTATATCCACTACAACCGGGTGCGGGTGCCGCTTGATGCAATGTTGGGGGCACCGGGCGAGGGCTTCAAGGTGGCGCAGGCCCGGCTTGGCGGCGGGCGGGTACACCATGCGATGCGCACGGTCGGGAAATGCCAGCGCGCGTTAGACATGATGGTAGAGCGCGCCAATTCACGGCGCACACAAGGCAAGGTTCTGGCTGAACACCAGTTCGTCCAGGGCATGATTGCCGATAGTTGGATCGAGCTGGAGCAGTACCGTCTGCTAGTCCTCAAAACGGCCTGGACAATCGACGAGGTCGAGGCAGGACGGTCGCCACCCATTGCCCCGCGCACCCTGATCGCGATGTGCAAGGTCCAGATGGCGAAGGTCTATCACGACATCATTCAACGGGCGATCCATCTCCATGGCAGCCTGGGCATCACGCTGGAACTGCCACTGGCCGACTGGTGGGCCGGTGTTCCAAGCCTTGCCCTGGCCGATGGGCCAACCGAGGTCCATAAGGCTCAGGTCGCCAAGGCATTGCTGAAACGTGCGCCCGAAGCACCAGGGCTGTTTCCGAGTGAGCATATTCCAAGCCGCATGGCGGGAGCACAATGATGGACCCGCTGTTAGATTTCACCGGCCAGGTCGTGCTGGTCACCGGTGGCAGTCGCGGGCTTGGCTACCAAATGGTCAAGGCCTTTGCCGAGCGCGGGGCCGATGTAATCATCGCCAGTCGCAAGTTCGAGAACTGCGAAAAGGTGGCTGAGGAGTGCCGCGCACTGGGGCGCCGTGCCATGCCCTTTGCCATGCACGCAGGGCGCTGGGCCGATTGCGATGCGCTGGTCGAGGCCTCTTACGCCGAGTTCGGACAGGTTGACGTGTTGATCAACAATGCCGGGATGAGCCCACCCTGCCCCAGCCATGAGATGCCCGAAAGCCTGTTTGATTCGGTACTCAACCTCAACTTCAAGGGACCGTTCCGGCTTGCCAGCCAAGTGGCGTATAGAATGAGCCAGGACAAGGGCGGCTGCATCATCAACGTCAGTTCCACCGGTGCACTCATGGCTCTGCCCAATGTTGTGCCCTATGGCGCGGCAAAGGCAGCGCTTAACGCGATGACCGTCTCGCTCAGTCGTGAGTATGCACCCAAGGTGCGCGTCAACACGATTAGCCCAGGTCCCTTCCTTACCGACATCGCTGATGCCTGGGATCCGAGCCGGCGGGAAAGGCAGCCGGTTGCGCTTGGACGACCGGGGCGCCCGCAAGAGATCGTCACAGCCGCGCTGATGTTGGCCAGCCCCGCCAGTTCCTATACCACAGGGGCACTGCTGAGGGTCGATGGAGGGCAACGATGAGCGGATCCCTGGTTCTGTTCACCTGCAATGACGCGGTGGCAACTTTGACGTTGAACCGCCCTGAGAAGCGCAATGCTCTAAACCTGGCACTATGGGCGGAACTAGAGGGTCACCTGAATGCAATCGAGGCTGCAGGCGAAGCGATAGGTGCGGTTGTTCTGAAGGCGTCCGGGCCGATTTTCTGCGCGGGTAACGACCTGACCGAGCGCGGCGCAAAAGCCCCGCGCAAGAACTACCAGGCCAGCATCGTAACGCGGCTGGCCCAGTTGCGACAGCCAGTGATCGTGGCAGTGCAAGGTGGCTGCTTCACTGGCGGGCTTGAACTGGCCCTGGCAGGAGACATTATTATCGCCTCCGCAAGCGCCAGCTTTGCCGATACCCATGGCAAGTTCGCGCTGGTTCCCGCCTGGGGCATGAGCCAGCGCTTGCCGAGGCGGGTCGGGCAATGGAAAGCCCGCGAGATGAGTTTTACCGGGATGCCGATCAGCGGCTCCGAAGCTGCCAACATCGGCCTGGCCAATCACTGCGTTCCGGACAGTGCGCTGGACGCGAAAGTATCGGAGCTGGCCGCTGCGATCACGGGCCAGAGCCGCCACAGCGTATTCAGCTACAAGCGGCTTTATTCTGAACAAGCCGACCTCCCGCTGAATGCAGGGCTGGCGCACGAGGTGTTTGCCTCGGCCGGTGTCGGTCCGGACTTCGCAGAGCGGGTGGCTGCTCAGTTCGGGGCCAAACGCTGATGCCGCGCGCCGTGATTGGCGAGAGGTTTGGCCCGCCGGACGCATATGACCTGCGCGATCTGCCCCCTCGGGCCCTGGCAACAGGAGAAGTGCGGATTGCAATCAGGGCGGCCGGCATCAGTTATGTCGATGTGTTGACGGCAGCCGGACAATACCAGGTCAAGCCGCCCCTGCCCTTCGTGCCGGGCAGCGAAGCGGCCGGCATAGTCAGCGAAGTGGGCGAAGGCGTAACAGGCTTTGCTGTCGGCACTCGCGTTTCGGTCAGCGGCTGGGGCGGCCTGTTTGCCGAAGAGGCAATACTGCCCACCCGCATGGTCCGGCCAATTCCCGACGAGCTGGACTTTGCCGAGGCCGCAGTCTTTCCCGTAAGCTATGCCACCGGCTGGCACGCATTGGTCGATCGGGGCCAGCTCCGGCCCGGCGAGACGCTGCTGGTGCTTGGTGCAGGCGGAGCCACCGGCTTTGCGGCCATTCAGGTCGGCAAGCACCTGGGCGCTCGGGTGATCGCCTCGGCCTCAAGCGCTGCCAAGCGCGACCTGGCACTCGCCGCCGGGGCTGACACCGCAGTCGATGCCCGAGCCGAGGATTGGCGCGAACAGGTGCGAGCCGCGAACGGCGGCAAACCCGTAAACGTAGTGTTTGACCCCGTCGGCGGCGAGGTAACTGATCCCGCCTTTCGCTGCCTTGGTTGGGGCGGGCGTCATCTGGTGATAGGATTTCCGGGCGGGATCTCGGCCCTCCGCACCAACCTGCCCCTGCTAAAGGGCGCCAGCCTGGTCGGCGTCGATATTCGCCAGTTCGGGGAGTTTGAGCCAGACCGTGCGGAAGCCAATCGGGCGGAGATATTCCGGCTCGCGGGGGAAGATATCCTGAAGCCAGCAATTGCGCGAGCCTTTCCGCTTGAAGAGTTCCGCAGCGCCATGTCGAGCGCTGCCAGCGGCAGTCTGGCAGGCAGGGTCATTTTGACGATGGATTAGAGCTAGCCCCAGTCCCGTTCGATTTCGGCCAGGCGGCGTTCCCATCCGGGCCAGCCGCCAAGCCTGGCAAATTCAGCTGTCAGTTCGGACACAAGAGCGGCGACCGGCAGTTCACGGCTTATCAAGCCAACACTTTGGCCGGCACTGAAAATGTCCCGCCAGGCCTTTACGCCATCCGGCATGGCAATGCGGTGATCTGGCAGGCTGCGCGGGTCAAGTCCCGCCGCTTCGAGGGAATCGGCAATCCAGTTTGCCACTACCCCGTTTATCGCGGCGGAAGGCACGATACGCTCCATCCCTGCCGCAACGATCAGGTCGCGGTGGCCTTGTCGTACCCCGCTTTCCGGCGTGGCAATGAAGCGAGTTCCCATGCAGGCGAGATCGGCGCCAAGCGCAAGCGCGCCGCGAATCCCTGCCGCATCGGCAATCCCTCCCGCCACGATCAACAAGCCGCCCCAGATCCTTCTGACCGCCGGAACAAAGGCAAAAGGAGTCAGCGCGCCGGTATGTCCTCCTGCGCCAGCACAGGTGAGCATCAGTCCGTCCACCCCGGCGGCAATGGCTTTCTCGGCATGACGCAGGGTGGTCACATCCTTGATCACCCGGCCACCCCAGCCGTGTACCCGTTCGACCATCAGCGTGGGATCGCCGATGCTTGACAGGACCAGAGGCACCCGGGCCTGTTCCAGCAGTCTGAAGCGCGCTTCATAGGCCGGATCGCTGGCCATGCGAGCCGACATGTTGACAATTGGCGGGGCACGGCCGGGAGCTTTGAGCGTGACCAGATAGTCTGAAAACTCGGCCTCGCTGGTGGCGGCGCCCCCCTGCCAACCAGCCACGACGCCGGCATTGACGCAGGCCCGAGCGAGCGCCGTGGAGGATGCAAAGCTCATCGGTGCACACATCAGGGGCAAAGCCAGTTGTCCTAGCATCCCGCGATTCTCCGATAAGCACCAGCGGCAAGGCCAAACATCGTGGCGACTTGCGTCACATCGGCAATCTTGTCGGGATCGGCAATCACGCCCATGTCGAGGTTGGCTCCGCTACGCCGAGAAGTGATATTGAGGAACCGCCCCGAACCGATGATCGGAACGGGATAGTTGTGCAGCTGGCGATAGCCGCACCATGATCGCTCGCCTGCTGGACCAGGCACATTTGACAGGGTGATATTGCCTGGCAACACTCGTCCGCCTCCGGCAGCCCGGTTGCCAAAGGCGGCACGTCGATCCCTTGCCCCAAACGGCTTATCCAGAGCATCCAGCAGGGCCTCGTCGTGACTGGTACGGCTCATCTCGGACGCCATACTGGCCTGTATCGCACGCAGTCGATCCATCGGATCGGCAAGATGAGTTGCAAGGTGGGGATGCAGGGCAACGATCCGGTTCCCAAATGGTCCGTGCTCGCCGCGCCGATAGGACCGGGCCGAATTAACCACCAGCGGCGAATCGGGAAGGTCGTCGATCATGAGCAGGTAATCCCGCAATGCCCAGGCCGCGCAAGCCAGGAACAGATCATTGATGGTCGCGTCCAGGGCCTTCGCGGTTTCCCTGAACGGGACGAGCGGGATGCTGATCGTGGAGTAGCTGCGCCGCGGCGAAGTTGGCCCGGACAGTTTGAGCACCGGGGTTTCCGTCCGCTGATCCCGATGTGCCTCCAGAGCGGTCAGAGCTGCCTTGCGCGCAACCGACTGCGCATCGCGCCGGGATGCTTCCCCGGCAAAGCGGGCGTCAGCCATGGCCCGCCAGATGCTTGCTGCAGGCAACTCGGCTGCCTTGCTACGCGGCGCGACGCCAGCCCCTGCATCGCTCAGTCGGCGCAGGACTTCCTGGAAGCCGATTCCGTCCGCCACAGCGTGATGCATCTTGAGATAGACCGCCCCATGGTGGGGAAATACATGCGCCTTGAATGGCGGACACCGGAGGTCAAGCCGCTCCAGATTGAGCCGGGCGATCGCCGCGAATAAGTCGATATCCGCTTCTTCAACTACATGAACATCGAGGTCGGCCGCAGCCAGTTCAGCCCAGACATCGCTGTCGAATCCATCCGGTGCTTCAACCAGTCGGACCAGAAGCGGAGTGGCCGGAAGCCGGGCGGCCAATTGCTGCCTGAACCGGCTGGTCAGCTCCGGTCGTTCGGCGGGCGGTACATCAAGCAGCAGCAATGCGCCGACATGCATCGGTGAAGCATCCGTCTCGGCCAGGATCATGAAATGATCGTCGGGGCGTAACCGCCGGACACCGGGAACCAGCTCCAGCGGGTCGCCTCCGTCGATCATGCGGCCAGCAGAGCCTTGACTTCGCGGCGCAGCAACTTGCCCATTTCATTGTAAGGCAAGGTCGGGAAGTACCGGACCAGCTCCGGCACCCGGCTGGAGCGCAGACGAGCGCGTACCATTTCCTTCAGTTCATTCTCGGACGGCTGATCGAACCCGCCACGCACCACCACGGCGATTCCAACCGCTTCGCCCCACTCAAGGCTGGGCACGGCCACCGCCGCGACATCGGAAATCGCTGGATGAGTCAACAGTAGGTCCTCAATCTCGCCAGGTGAGATGTTTTCGCCCCCGCGCACGATTACATCATCGGCGCGGCCTGCCAGGAACAGGTAGCCATCCTCGTCCAGATAGCCGGCGTCGCGGGTCGGGAACCAGCCCTCGGCGTCAAGCGCGCTCTTTTCCTTGTACTGCCCGGAAACCTGGTCACCGCGGACATATATCTCACCAGCCTGCCCGGGCGGCAGGACGCGTCCGTCCTCGTCGCGGATTTCCAGTTCGACAGTCGGCAGCGGGATGCCGACCGAGGCGAGCCTGGCCTGAACCTTGGGATCGTCCGAACGATGCGCGGCGCGATGCTCGTCAGGGCCCAGCAGGGCAATGGTTGAGCTGGTTTCGGTCAATCCATAGGCATTGGTGAATGCAGTCGTAGGAAACAGATCCAACGCCTGGCGGATCATTTCCAGCGGCATCTTGCCGCCGCCATAGGCAATCGCACGCAGCGAAGCGATGTCCGCCTGCACACCCTTTTCCAGCGCAAGGATGATCCGCCCAAGCATGGTTGGTACGACAAAGGCATTGGTGACCTTCTCCGCGTCGACCAGTTTCAGCCAGTCCTCCGGTGCGAAAGCTGGCAAAAGGACGATCCGCCGCTGGGCATAGATCGACGAGGCGAGCGCGGCGATCCCGGCGATGTGGTAGGGCGGGACAGAAACCAGCGTCGCCTCATCCTCGTCCGCCGAACCGAATTCGACCGTACCGAGGATGTATGAAACAAGGTTAGAGTGAGCGAGCAGCGCCGCCTTGGGCGCGGCGGTGGTGCCGCTCGTGAACAGTTGAATCGCGGTGCCAAGACCTGGATCGTGCTCAGCTAACTCGTCGGCCACGGCTTCCAGCGAGGCAAGCGTGAATTCGCTGCGTGGATAGGCGGTGTGTCCCTGCCCCTCTGCCAGCCGCTCGACACGCGCAACATCCCCTATTACCAGCGCCGGGGCGATCCGCTCTAGCAGCGCGCCAAGATCGGCATCGGCCAAACGATAGTTGAGCGGGCAATATGGCACCCCGGCCAGCGCCGCGCCGAACAGCGCGATCACCGCCGCCTCGCTCGATTCATCAAGCAGCGCGACGTGGCTGGCGCCGCTGGCACGGATCAGTTCGCTGGCCCCGCGCGCGGCCTTGTCGAGTTCGCCATAGGTCCAGCGCTTGCCGTCACAGACCAGCCCGACGCGGTCAGGACCGGCCTGAGCGGCCATTTCGAGCAGAAGGGCAATGTTCATGTGGCGTCGATCAGTCCGAGGCAGGGAGCGGCTTGGCTTCCTTGAGCACCAAGGCAACGCCGTTCAGCGCGAAGCTGCCCTTGCCCGGCTTAACGCAGAGCAGCTCGACAGTGCCGTCGGCGTCGATGTAACGCTTGCCCATCACTGTGCCGCCATCGAACCCCGCGGCAGGCGTACCGTCACCAGCCGCATTCTCGGCCATCGGCACTCCGCCGCACTCGATCGTGCCGCCCGAATATTTGATCACCACCGCCTCGCTGGCGCAGGCCGCGCTCTTGATCCGGCTTCCAGGTTTCATCGTTTCACTCCCAAATCGCCGCTACCAACCGGCCAGCTTGGCGGCGCGGGCGCGATGCTGCGCCGGGCTGCCGAGCCAGGCCCGGTTCTGGACCGAACGGCGGAACCAGTAGTTTAGGCCATACTCCCATGTATAGCCGATCCCACCATGTGCGGCGATGGCCGCGCGGGTGGTGCGCGTATAGATTTCGCAGAGATGCGCCTTGGCCATGGCTGCGGCGCGGGTGGCATCCGGCAGACCTGCATCCCAGGCATAGGCCGCGTACCAGACCAGCGCGCGGGCCGGTTCCACTTCCAGTGCCATCTGCGCCAGCTGGTGCTTCAGCCCCTGAAATTTGCCAATCGGCTGGCCGAACTGTTCGCGGGTCTTGGCGTATTCGACCGACAGGTCGGTGCAATGCTGCGCTCCGCCCAGCGCATCGGCGGCAATCAGGACCAACGCAGCATCGCGGAGACGCTGGACCATGGGATCGCCCGCTGTGAACAGCGGATGGGCCTCGACTGTCCCGAAGCTGACCCGGGACACCGGGCGACTGCGGTCAGTCGCAGTCACCGACTCGATCGTCACGCCGTCCCCGGCCTCGATCAGATGCAATCCGCCCGCTCCGTCATCGGCCAGGTAATAGTCGGCGGCATGCGCCGACTGCACCAGATCGCCATCAAGCGCGAGGGTGACGACTCTCTCTCCGCTCGCAATCGCAGTAAGCAATTCACGCGTGGCGGAATTGGCGCAAGCAGCCACGGCAATTGCGCCGACAATCTGGCCGATCAGCGGCCCCGGCGCAGCTGCCGCGCCCGCCACTTCGCAGACCAGGGCAGCGTCGAGCAAGCCCAGACCCGCTCCGCCATCTGCTTCAGGCAAAGCGAGGCCGCCGACCCCCAGCGCCATCAACGCTTTCCAGCTTGCCGGATCGAAGTCGGCCTCGCCATCGGCGAACCTGTGCAACTGTTCCATCCCCCAGCACTCGCTGAGCGTACCACGCACCGCGTCCTGGATCGCGACCTGTTCGGAGGTCAGGTGAAAACGCATGGTCCCTGCCCTCCCCTCAGACCGAACCGTCGCGCGGCAGGCCAAGGCCGCGTTCGGCAATGATGTTGCGCTGGATATTGCTGGCCCCACCGGCAATCGAATTGCCCAGGCTACCCATGATCTGGTCGAGCCACTTGTTGGGCCCACGTGGCCCCCGCGGGCCGCGTCCACCAGCCCCTTCGGGTTCAATCAGGCCTTGATCGCCGATTAGGTCCTGGGCCAGCAGGGCGATCTCATGCCCGATCTCGGTCAGTAGCAGCTTCATCATCAGTTGCACGGCACCAGGATCTTCCCCGGCAGCCGCGCAAGAAAACAGGCGGAAGCTGCTGTAGCGGTGCGAGAGCACCCGCCCCTCGATCTCAGCCAGCCGGTCGCGTACAAGCGGGTCGTCTAACCGGCTCATTTCCTTGGCCAGGTCCACCAACTTCTTGAACTGGCTCCCCAGGCCATCTGCGCTGCCGATGCTGGCACGTTCGTGCTTCAGCGTGGTGCGCGAAACATACCAGCCCTTGCCGCGTTCGCCGACCTGCCATCCGACCGGCGTTTCGGCATTATCGAAGAAGAACTCGCAGAAGGTATGCGCGCCCTCTTCCCCGGTCATCTGGCGGATCGGGCGGCGGGTGATGCCCGGCTGGTTCAGGTCCAGCAGCAGGTAAGTGATCCCGTCATGCTTGGGTGCGTCCGGCTCGGTTCGCACCAGCATGAACATGTGGGTCGCCTGCATGCCCTGGCTCGTCCAGATCTTCTGGCCGTTGATGATCCATTTAGAGCCATCGGGTGATAGTTCGCCCTTGGTGCGGACAGATGCGAGATCGGAGCCGGAACCGGGCTCGGAATAGCCCTGCCCCCAGATGTAGTCGCCTTCGATCGTCTTGCGGATGAACAGTTCCTTCTGTTCCTCCGTGCCTTGTTCCAATAGAGTCGGCACGGTCATGTTCACGCCATTGCCGCCTACTTCCATCGGCGCGCGAGCACGGCCGAATTCCTCGCGAATCACCTGGGCGCGGATCACGTCGGCTGGTTGCTCGCTTCCACCGTACTGCTTTGGAATCGAGCGATAAAGATAGCCGCGATCAATCGCAGCGCGGCGGAATGCGCGCACGAATTCTTTCAGCTCCGCGCCCCGACGTTCGCCCGGCTGCCAGTGGCTTTCCACGAAGCCGCGCACGTCCTTGCGGAACGCTTCTGCTGCTTCGCCGTAGCTCAGGTCCATTGACAAAATTCTCCCGCTACATTGCTTGCATCCACACCGTGGCTATGCCTTACTTATATTACTAGGTCAAATATGTCGATGCTTGAGGATGGACCCATGAACCGTGCTGCAGAGCACCAATTGCCACCCTGCTATTACGAAGCAGAAGGAGCAGTCTTTGTGCCGACCGCGCTAGCGCGCAGCCCGTGGGACGGCAAGGCGATCGCCGGCGGACCGGTCAGCGCGCTGCTCGCAAGCTGTGCTGAAGAAGCTGCTCTGGAATCCGATTTCGAGATTGCCCGGTTCCAGGTCGATATCTTCGGCAAGGTTCCGCACCAGTCGCTGACCCACGCCATCGCGGTGCTGCGCGACGGGCGGCAGACCAAGCTCCACCGCATCACCCTGTTGGCTGATGACAAGCCTGTAGCCCAGGCCCATGTCCTGCGGGTTCGGCGGATGGAAACGCCAGTGTTTCCGGTCTCGCACGATTACCCCGCACCGCATAACGTACCTATTCAGGAAGGTCCGCGCGGTGCGCGAATGGGCGGAGCGATAACCCTGCGGCGCATAATCGGCGGTCCGGGCATTCCCGGAAGAGGCGTATCCTGGTTGGCGATGGAGGGTGAGATCATCGGCGGTCGCCAGCCATCGAACTTCGTGAAAGCCTGCCTCTTCGCCGATTTCGGCAATGGTTTCGGTAACGCCACCGATGCCGGAGAATGGTCCTATGCCAATCTCGATATTACGATCCAGTTCCTGCGGATGCCGGTAGGAGACTGGTTCCTACTCGATGCCGAAACACACATGGCCGGGAACGGCCACGGGACGGCCCGCAATGTCTTTGCCGATGAACATGGCGTCTATGCCCGCGGCTTCCAGACGATCTTCGTTGCGCCGGGCCATCTTTCGGAAAGCGTGCCTAAGCCGCCGCGCTAGTCGCCCTTCGGCTTGTTCGCCTCGCGCCAGATCAGGGCAGTTGCCTGGGTAGACAGGCCCATGTTCAACGCCTCGGCATCAAGCGCAGCTTCGAAGGCCCAATCCTCTGCATTATTGAGGTTCTGCTTCATGTAGCGGAAGCCCATCCGCGGTCCGTCGGCAAGGCGGTGTGCAGCCTTCAGCGTTTCCTCACGCAGCGCCTCGTCATCATAAAGCCGGGTATAGAGGCCCTTGGCGAAGGCATGTTCGGCGGTCAGCTTTTCGCCGAGCAGGAACAATTCGCGCGCAACGCCAGTGCCGACAATCTTGGTCCAGAACCAGGTGGAACCGAAGTCACCACCCGCACCGATCTTGTCGAACGCGGTCAGGAACGTGGCCGAGTGCCCAGCAAAACGCAGGTCACAGGCACCGGCTATTCCGATCCCCGCGCCGGCCACCGGACCATTGACCATGGCAATTGCCGGCTTTGGCATTTCATGGAGCAGGCGCGCAGTTTCCATGAAGCTGCGAAGCCGAGTGAAGCCCTGTTCGGTGCGGCTGCCAGCCTCGGGACTCGGCGGAACCATTGCCTTGGCGCTGGCCCCTTCCTTCAGATCGCCGCCGGCGCAGAATCCCCGCCCCGCGCCGGTCACTACCACGCAGCCGACGGATCCGTCACGGGCCGCATCGGCGCAGGCATCCGCCAGTGGCTCCATGATCGACGGGGTCAGCGCATTCAACCGGTCGGGCCGGTTAAGCGTGATGACCCGGACACCGCCGTCATTCTCGATCAGGACTTCTTCAATCATCGGCTTGTTCAATTCCCGCCCAGTTCCCAGTGCCGTGCCATCATCCGGGCCGAGGTTTCGGCTATGTCAGTCGGCACTTCGGGATACATTGGCAGCGGCTTGTCCTTGCTGGGCAGGGCGATGGTTGCGGTCGACCGGACCGTTTCCTCGCCGCGCTGGTTCACGAACTTCACCGCCACGTCGACCAGGTTCTGCCCGTTTTCTGTACGCTTGCCCAGCACTTCGCCAGTCACGCGCTGAACGTCGCCCATGAAGTTGAACTTGCGGATCTCGTCATGGACGTGGGTGATGATGCCATCGTCCCCGGCCCAGTCGTTGAGGTACTGCCACAGGTAGTTTTCGCGCATCACCCCATAGTCATACGCCATCGGGTTACCGATCGCCTGAGCCCAGACCGGATCCCAGTGCAGCCGCTGGGCCACGTCCGGAATGCCATGCTCGTTCTTCACGTAGAAAGCCGGGATTCGCTGCCGATTCTTGTGGGCGCGGCGGTTGGCGGTGGGGGCATAAGGGGTAAAACCATAACCGCCCGCATGGAAGCAGATCACGTCGGTGACGGTCAGCGGCCCCTTGATCTGCAAACCCAGCGGATCGCCCTTCTCGACATCTTCAAAGTACCGCTTCGCGGCGCCCTGGATCTGTTCGGCGGCATAGGCTGCCTCGATCTCGGCCCATTCCTCATCGCTGTAAGTGGCCGGCTGGATCGAGAGGTTCTTGCCTTTCTTCACAGCCGTCTTGCGCTCGGTCAGGACACGCAGGATGTCATAAGTCGCGACTACTTCGGCACGCTGGTTGATCTTCACCCGGCGGCTCGTGATGATCACCGAGCGGCCAGCGAATTCAGATTGCTTCACCTCGCAGGTCAGGTCCCCGCCATAGGAATAGATCGTGTCACCCGGGCGAACGGGCCGGTAGAAATTCCAGCCTGCACCAGACACGAACACGTGGATGCCTTTGAACAGGCTCTTGCGCAGGGCCTTGATCTCAGGCGGGGTCGGATCACCCAGCATCGGCGCGTTGATCTGGCCGACGAACATGCCCGGTGCGATCACGCCGCCCCAGCGGGTTTTCTTTGCATAGTTCGGATCGGTGAACAGCGGATTGTCGTCGCCGCAGCCATAGGCCCAGTTGCGAATCGAATCGTGGGACGCGGTCTGGACATACTCAGCGGTCTTCTGGGGTTCCCAAAAACCGATCAGCTTGCGCTGCCGCTCGATGTCCTCGTCGAGAATCTCGTAGGCGGTAGCTTTTTGCCACTCTTCGCTCTGCTTGATGTCAGTCTTTGCATCGGCCATGGCATTCACTCCTTGATCCCAGTTGTATAACTAGGTAATAGAAGCAGAGAGACGGAGCAAGGGATTTCAGAATGACCGAAGTGAGGCGGATCAGCGACGCGCTCAAAGTGCGGGCGACGCACCAGCGCGACGAGATCGCCCATGACGGCATAAACCGTGCGATTACTTATGCTGAATGGGACCGCGAGGTCGACGAGGTCGGTGGCGGACTCGCAGCGGCCGGACTGCAACCGGGTGACCGCGTCTTCCTGCCGATCAGCAATAATCACGCCGTGGAGATGGCGATCGCCGTCTTTGCCGTCTTCAGGGCTGGCGGGATCGCGTGCCCGATCAACACGCGGCTCAATGCCAAGGAAATTGCCGACTTCGCAGAACTTACCACGCCGCGCTGGTGCATCACAGATGTGCCCGAAGTAGTCGCTGGCCTGAAGCTCGACGGCAGCTGGACAGTTGATGAAATGCCCCGCGATCTGGCTGCATTGCCCGATCAGTCCAGCCTCGATCCCAATGCCGACGCCGAAATCCTTGGCACCAGCGGCACTACGGGCAAGATCAAGGGCGTGGTCGTTTCACATCCTGATCTGATGAAGGGCGTGACGGGGACCAACTTAGACCGCTCGCGCTCAACTCTCAACGCGCTGCCGCTGACTGGCTCAGGCGGAAACCTTGGGATCGTGATGTTACCCGCGCGTGGCGGGGCAACCGCGATCACTCAACCCAAGTTCGATCCCAAGGGCTTTCTTGAACTCGTCAAGAAAAAGCGGCCCAACCTGGTCTATCTGGTCCCCTCGATGTTGCGGCTAATTCTCGATCACCCCGACGTGAAAGACTACGATTTCGCCGGAGTGAAATACCTGATGACCGGCACCGCCCCGCTGCCGCACGATTCGGTAAAGCGCGCATTGGAACTTTGGCCACATGTCCGCATGCGCAATTCCTACGGCATGTCCGAAGGCGGGATTGGGATTGGCACAACGACGCAGGAGCAGGTTCTCAAACCCGGTTGTGTCGGCAAGCTGCCGCCGCACATGCAACTACGCGACGAAGCTGGAAACGTCATCACCCAGCCGGGCGTTGTCGCCGAAATCTATGGCTACCAGAACCACCCGCGGCGCTACTGGAACGATGACGAGGCGACTCGGGCCAGCTTCATCGGCGGCTGGACCAAGACCGGCGATCTTGGCTACGTTGATGAAGACGGCGATCTGATCATGGCCGGCCGCTCAAAGGAGCTGATCATCCGCGGCGGCTACAACATCACCCCGCTCGAAATCGAAACCGCGTTGCACCTCCATCCCGCAGTCCAGCAGGCCGCAGTGGTCGGGGTCGAGCATGAGGTTCTGGGTGAAGACGTCGCCGCGGCGGTCACCCTGCGTCCCGGGCAGGCCGCTACCCCAGACGAGATTATCGCCTTTTGCCGCCAGCACCTTGCCGACAACAAGGTTCCGCGGACCTTGTTGATTCTGAATGAAATGCCGCTCAACCCGAACGGTAAGATCGTCAAGAAGGAACTGGTCGCCCCGCTGACCGAAGCTGCCAAGGCCCGGCGCCAGGCAGCTTAATCGTGGCCCAAGACCGGATGCGGCACATAGGGAGCCGCTAGCACCGCGATTTCGTCGGCGGACAATGCCAGTTTGAGCGCGGCCAGCGCATCATCAAGCTGAGCCAACTTGGTCACGCCAACAATCGGCGCAGTCACTTCTTCCTTTGCCAGCACCCATGCCAACGCGATTTGCGCCATCGGTGCCGCGCGCGCTTTGGCCAATTCAGCCACCGCCTCGACTACACGTCGGTCGCTGTCCTCCGTACGAGCATAGAGCATCTTGCCAAAACCATCGCCGTCCGAACGAGCGGTAGCCTCGCCCCAGGGCCTGGTCAGCCGACCTCGCGCCAGCGGGCTCCAGGGAATTACTCCGATACTCTCCTCGCGGCACAGCGGCATCATCTCTCGCTCTTCCTCGCGGTAGAGCAGGTTTAGATGGTTCTGCATCGATACGAACCGCGCCCAGCCGTTGGCGTCTGACAGCGCCAGCGCCTTCTGGAACTGCCAGGCGTACATCGATGAGGCCCCGATATAGCGCGCCTTGCCGGCACGGACGATGTCATTGAGCGCCTCTAGTGTTTCCTCGATTGGCGTCTCATTGTCCCAGCGGTGAATCTGGTAGAGATCAACATAGTCGGTCCCGAGGCGGCGCAAACTGTCGTCGATCGCCTGCATCAGCGCCTTGCGCGAAAGCCCGCCTTGATTGGGCCCTTTGCCCCATGCCCCATGTGCTTTCGTGGCAATCACCACTTCATCGCGCCGCGCGTAGTCCTTAAGCGCTCGGCCCGTAATCTCTTCCGAGGTGCCTGCGGCGTAGACATTGGCCGTATCAAAGAAGTTGATCCCGGCCTCAACCGCTTGCCGGATGATCGGTCTGCTCGCTTCCTCGTCGAGGATCCAGGGATGCCAGCCTTTGCTGGCGTCGCCGAAACTCATGCAGCCCAGGCACAGGCGCGAGACCTTCAGACCGGTCTTGCCAAGGCGAACGTATTCCATGGCTACCTCAGTTGCTCGAACGGCACATCCTTGTCCATTCGCACTTCGCCCGGCATGCCCAGCACGCGCTCGGCGATCTGGTTCCGCAGCACTTCGTCAGCCCCGCCTGCAATCCGCATAACGGTGGAATAGATGTAGTCATAATGCAGATCGGCAGTGTAACCGTCCGATGGATCGGCGGCAATTGCGTCCAATCCGCGTAGCTCCATCCCCAGTCCCAGCACTTTTTGCTGACGCCCGGCATAGGCCAGCTTGATCATCCCGGCGAGGGCACCGGGGTTCTCTCCCTTTGAAACCATGGTCCGAAGCCGGGCCTGGAAAAAGCGCTCGCCCTGTTCCTCAGCCAGGGCATCGGCCAATGCCAGGCGGACTGAGCGATCGTCCAGCATCGTGGCGCCGTCGGCGGACGGTGTGCGGCTCGCCAGCTCAAGCAAAGGCTCAACCCCGCTGCGATGCGCGCCGGAGCCAAGCCGTTCGCCCATCAGCACGGTCATGCAGCAGGCCCAGCCTTCGCCAATCCCGCCGATCCGGTTGGCATCGGGAATGCGGACATCGGTAAGGAAAGTTTCATTGAAATCGCTCGCACCCGAAATCTGGCGGATCTGGCGGGTTTCGATCCCCGGGGTCTGCATATCGACCACGAAGAATGTGAGGCCCTTGTGCTTGGCCACGGTGGGGTCGGTCCGAACTACCAGGATTGCCCAGTCGGTCAGGTGCGCCCAGCTCGACCAGACCTTCTGGCCATTGACGATCCAGTCCCCGGAACCGTCATCGGCGCGGACCGCCTTGGTGCGGAGGTTGGCAAGGTCCGATCCGGCAGAGGGTTCGGAGAAGAGCTGGCACCAGGTGATATCGCCTTTAAGCGTGGGCTCGATGAATTTCGCGCGTTGCTCGTCGTTGCCATGCTTGGCGATCACGGGCAGCGCCATGCCGGTGCCGATCGAGGTGAACGGCCCCTTGGGCAAATGGTATTTGGCCTCTTCCTCGGAAAAGATCACTGCCTCGATGCCAGACAGCCCCCGCCCGCCGAGCGCCTTGGGGAAGGTCAGGCCTGACCAGCCGCCCTTGAACAATTCACGCATCCAGGCGCGGCCGCGGTCGGCTTCCTCGGTGTCGGGAATCTTGATCCCGGGGGTAAGTTCGTGCGCCGGCGCATGAGCGGCTAGCCAGCTTTGCGCTTCAGCGCGGAACTCGGCTTCGGCAGGGGTGTCGTTGAAATCCATGTCAGGCAGCCTTTCCCTGGACACCGGGCTGGGCATTGAGCAACCGGTCGGCCCAATAGCCGCGATTGCCGACGTTCACCGCCAGCATCCGTTCGCGCCGGTAGTAGAAGTGGCAGTTGGCTTCAAAGGTATAGCCGATCCCGCCGTGAACCTGCAGGTTCTCGCGCGCGGCCAGCTCAAATGCCTTGATCGCCGTCAGCCGCGCCGCCGCTGCCGCGCCCGGAAGGTCATCGGCCGAGGCCCCAGCCGCCCAACCGGCAAAATAGGCGTTCGACTTGGCCAGTTCGATCGCCACCGCGACATCGGCCAGCTTGTGCTTGATGGCTTGATAGCCGGCGAGCGGGCGGCCGAACATCTGCCGCTCTTTCACATAACCCAGCCCCATTTGAAGACAGGCTTCCGATCCACCGACCGCTTCAAAAGCTGCCTGGATAGCGGCGCGGTCGAGCAGCGTGGGCAAACAGTTCTGGCCCGGCAGGACGTCAACCTCTGACCAATCAAAGTCGAGGCGGTAATGGGGCCTGAGCTGATCGAAGCTATCGAGCTTGGTTTTCCTCACCGTGACCTGATTAAGATCAGCAATCGCGAGACTGCTTCCGCATTGCACGATCGCAATGTCAGCTATTCCCGCATCCGCAACCGGATACTTGCTACCTGTCAGGACACCACCCGATACTTCCACGTTCACTCCCAGCAGCGGCCCAGGTCCCTCACAAGATGCAAAGCAGCCAATCAAATCTCCTTTCGCAAGCTTAGGGAGATACTTGGCTTTCTGCTCATCGCTTCCAGCGAGCAAGATCGCATCGGCAGCAAGCACTGACGACGAGAAGAACGGAACGGCCGCATTTGCACGACCCAACTCTTGCGAAATCACTCCAAGATCGAGTTCGGACAGGCCAAGCCCGCCAAACTCTTCAGGGATATTCGCCCCAAGGAAGCCCATCTCGCCAAGCTCACGCCACAGCGGCTCATCCCATTCCGCACCGCTGTCAATCAGGTGCCGGAGGTGATCAAAGGGGGTGCGCTCGGCCAGCAGGCCCCTGGCCTGCTCAGCCAGCATCTTCTGTTCGTCGGAAAGGTCAAAGTCCATTCAGGCGATTTCCTCGTACCAGGTGGTGGCCAGGGCGCCCATTGCCTCGGCCATGACAAAGGTCTCCCGCGTGACGCGGTTGTGGCAAAGCTGGACTGCGGCCGCGAAATCGACCGCATCTGCGGCGATGGCTTCCGCCAGCGCCGCGCGAGCTGCACCAAGGTTGTCTGGCACAGAGGGCATGAGCGCTCTGATCTCGGCCAGTTCGGCCGCGTCGAACTGGGCACCATGGCTGGCACGGCGACGCCAGAACTTGACCAGTCGGGCAAGCTCCTTGGCCTTGGCAGAAGCGCGCTGGTTGCCGGCCGCGGGGACGATATCGTCCTTCAGGTCATTGAGCGCTGTAACGTAATAGCGGTCGGTCCAATCCGGCTTAACCGCCGGCATTTCCGGATCGGTCACCGCGATCCCGGCCAGTTCCGCGACCGAGCGAACGATTACCCGCTTATGCATTGTGCCGAACATCAGCCCAGTCCCGGTCGCCCCGACACTCGAACCTTCGGTACTGGCCAGAGCCGTGCTGGGGGCGGTAAAACTGAGCTGGAAATAGAGCCGGTGATACTTCACCCGGTCGAGCTCTACAGTGCTACCGCTAGCCGCTTCATAGGCGGCAAAAACCTGCGCCATCGGCACAAAAGGCTGGATCAGGCTGCGCACCCAGATTTGCGCTAGATCCTCCATTGGATCGCCCAGGTGCGTCAGCTCCCAGTCGATCAGCGCTGCCACCTCATTACCCCGGTAGAGGAAGTTACCAGGACCGGCATCGCCATGCAGCACCACCGCCTGGCCGCGATCTTCGGGTACGTTGCGGGCCAGCCAGGCTAGCGCCACCTGCAGCACCGGATCAGCCCCGGCCGCCAGGTTCAAGCGCTGCCACTCAGCAACGTTCTTCCGGATACGAAGCGAGGGGGCTTCACTGGCATCGCCGAGCGGTGCGAAAGCGGGATCACTTGCATCAAGCCGGTGTAACGCAGCCAGCTGGGCGATAAAGTCGCGCGCCAGCAAATCCTTGTCTTCCGCTTGCGGAAACCGGTCATTGCCGGGGATGAATTCGCTGAGCAGGGCAAGATGCGAGGGATAGGCGCCAATCAATGCCGCGATCCGCACGCCCGAATCCTTGAAAGGACCCGACAGGGCGCGGAGGATCGCCGTCTCACGCTCGAAATACGGCAGACGCGAAGGATCACCAGCGCGGCCATCCCACGCCAGATAGCAATGACGCTCCTCGCCATTGGGCTGGCGCAGGGTTATCTCGGCCCCCTGGCGCGAGGCGCCACCGCCACCGCGCGCGTGCTCAGCAGCAATGACACAGCCCGTATCCTGCTCTACTTCATTCCGTAGCGCTGGGGGGATTGCGCTTGCCATCGATCCTCGCAGTTATATAACTAGGTCAACCATCAATGCCTTTGACCGAAGGCCCGGGAGAGAGTCAAGCGTGACCTACGAAACGATCCTGTTCGATGTGGCCGATCATGTCGCCACCATTACCATTAATCGCCCTGAAGCCATGAACAGCTTCAACCGTCAGATGATGGAAGAGTTCGAGGCCGTCTGGCACGAGGTCAAGTGGAATGACGACATTCACGTCTGCGTGCTGCGCGCGGCACCGGGCCGGGCCTTCTGCACCGGGGTCGATGTCAAGGGCGGAGGCCGCCCGGCGGTCGATCTCGATAATATCTGGCATTGCTTCGATCCGGGCGATCTCCTTGGCCCGAAATCACAGCATTGCTGGAAGCCCATGATCGCCGCCGTGCATGGGATGGCGGCGGGCGGCGCCTTCTATTGGCTCAACGAAGCGGACATCATTGTCGCGTCGGAAGACGCGACCTTCTTCGATCCGCACGTCACTTACGGCATGACGAGTGCGCTTGAACCGATTGGCATGACCTACAAGATGCCGTTGCAGGACGTGCTGCGGATGGTGCTGCTGGGTAATGACGAGCGGATGTCGGCTGAGTATGCGAAGTCGATCGGCCTGGTCAGCGAAGTAGTGCAGCTCGACAAGCTATGGGACCGCGCCCACGAGCTCGCATTGCAGATTGCGGCCAAACCGCCGGCTGCAATCCAGGGCAGCATCAAGGCAATCTGGACGAGCCTAGATATGCCGCGCTCGGTCGCCTTGGCCAACGGCCTCAAGTATCCACAGATTGGCAATCCGGTCGGCGTGCCGCAGGTCAACCGTGAAGCACTGATGGCCGACAAGGCCAAGAAGTTCACGCTGCGCTGATCGGAACGGCCATGACCCACCCCCGCCTTCATGCGGTGGCCACGCCAGATCGGCCGGCCGTGATCATGTCCGATGGCTCACCCGGACTATCTTATGGTCAGCTGGAAGACCGCGCCAATCGTGGGGCCAGGTTGCTACGTTCATTGGCTATCAAGACCGGTGAGACCATCGCCTACTGGCTGCCCAATTGTCCGGAGGTGTTCGAGGTCTATTGGGCAGGCCAACGCGCCGGGCTCTATGTGACCCCAATCGCGACCGCGCTTACTGGTGCCGAGGCGGATTACATCGTCGAAAATTCCGGCGCCCGGATGGTTGTTGTATCGCCTGAGATTGCCGGTCTTGCGAGCCTGCACCGCCCGGACGGCGTCACGGTGATGACGGTCGCCGAGTGGCGCAGCGCGCTCGACGCGCAACCACCCAAACCGATTGCTGACGAGGCGCCCGGCTTCCACATGGTCTACTCCAGCGGCACCACCGGGCGGCCAAAAGGTATCCGGCTACCCCTGCCGCAAGGTGCAGTGACCGACGCCCATCAGCTCGCCGTGCAAATCGAGAGCCGCTATGGGCTGGGACCAGGCGATACGTACCTCTCCCCTGCTCCGCTCTATCACACAGCACCGCTGGCCTACACGACCGCCGCTCACCGGCTGGGTGCAACGGTCGTCGTCATGCCCAAGTTCGACCCGGAGGGCTGGCTTGAAGCCGTCCAGCATTATCGTGTGACACTGACGCAGATGGTACCCACGATGTTCGTGCGGCTCCTGAAGTTGCCGGAAGCGACGCGCAAGGCCTATGACCTGTCTTCGCTGCGCCAAGTCATCCATGCCGCCGCGCCCTGCCCTGTTCCAGTCAAGCACGCCATGATCGACTGGCTGGGACCGATCCTTTACGAATACTATGGTGGTTCAGAGGGCAACGGATCGACCGGGATTACGTCCGAGGAGTGGCTCAAGAAGCCTGGCTCGGTCGGCAAGGCCACCTGGGGCACGCTGCACATCTGCGATGATGCCGGCAATGAGCTCCCTCCCGGCGAGCAGGGTATCGTCTACTTCGAGGGCGGCTGGGATTTCCAATATCTGGGGGATCCAGAGAAGACCCGCGATAGCCGCAATCCCCTCCATCCGACCTGGTCTGCCCTGGGAGACATCGGATACTTGGACGGGGATGGCTACCTGTTCCTGACCGACCGCAAGAGCCACATGATCATCTCCGGCGGGGTCAACATCTATCCGCAGGAAGTCGAGAACCTGCTGATCACCCATCCCAAGGTCGCTGACGCCGCGGTCATCGGGGTCCCTAATCCAGACTTCGGTGAAGAGGTCAAAGCCGTCGTTCAGCCGCTCGACCCCGGTGAGGCGACTCCAGCTTTTGCCCAGGAGTTGCTCGAATTTTGCCGAGCCAATTTAAGCCCGATTAAATGCCCGCGCTCGGTCGACTTCGATCCTGCCCTGCCGCGTCTAGAGAACGGCAAGCTCTACAAGCGGCTGATCAAGGACCGGTATTGGGACGCTGCGAAGCAATAGCGCAATCATCCGGAATGCCCTTCGCGGAGCAGCGCGAGGGGCAGTCTCCGCCTTTTATGAGTTGCCAATCGAGACTGTATAGATCTTAGCAGGATATCAGTCAGCCGAGCACCAAGTCGCTGCAATCACACGGGATTGCGGAACTGAGATTTCGTACGCCTACTGATAGTTCTGGGCAAAATATTGGTAGCGGAGGAGGGACTCGAACCCCCGACACGCGGATTATGATTCCGCGTGTTAGTTCCCGCATTTCGGGCGTCCAGCAGCTCCATGTTGCGTCTGTGTTGCAAGCCGAGCAATTTTGCCGGTTTTAATGCCCTAACTCAGCTTCCAACTCTGGCGGAAGAAAAACTCCGCGAATGCATTCCGGATTGCGGACTGCGATCTGCACGTGACTTTGATGATAGAAGGCCGCGCCAGGATAAATCTCGCTCCCTTCTGTGAACATGCCCCGGACAGTGTCGAAATGCGGCGTTGCCATGGCATCCTGACCGTCCAGGTCCTCGCCCGGATAATCCATGATTGAATGCAGATGCTTGATCACTTCGCAATCAAGCTCTCTGGCTTTCCGGTCTTGATCCCCGCCCTTCTTGGAGTTTCTGTTTTGAGGTAGCGGCTTGTCTGCCGCAGCAAAGAGTTCCGATAGGGAGTCGTAGGCATTCAGGACTAGGTCCTGATCGGTCCGGTTCAAAAGGTCGAGGCAATTTCGAAGATCAATGATAGCGCCGACAACACCGGGCGATTCATACGCACCTTCGCGGCACCGCTCTTTCGCCCACTCAAGGGCACGTTGCGGGTCCGACTCCCAGAAATATATTCCCGGCCCAACCCAATCGTATTTGGTGTCACTGGGGATCAAAGAGGATTTGCGCGTGATTACCGCGTCGGCCACCTCACGCGGACAACCGTGATAGCCAAGCACGAATGACGTAGCGAGACGACTCAAGCGGCGGCTGTTCGCTTCTCGACCTTGCCCGCATTGATCAGTCCTTCGCGGGTGAGAGCTTCACGTGCCAACTTTTGGTCAGACGCAAATTTCGCTGTGTATGCAGAAATCTTCTTCGCAATCGCTGCATTGCGCTCCACTTGGGTCACGGTTTCGGCCTCCTATGCCGGTGTTACGATAGGCCTTAAACGCTAATGTGGCCTGAACCGCTCCGTTTGAATTGCTCTTTTTTCTGCTTGTAGGCAAATAGCAAATCGCATTTGGCAAAATTTCACCGCTGCGATCACCTAAACAAATCCCGGCTGGCCAGCATCGCCAGCTCTGCATCCTTGGCATCATCCTTCAGCAGATGCCCATAGGTGTCCAAGGTCAGGCGGATGTTCTCATGGCCGATCCAAACCTGAAGGCGCTTCAGATCGATGTTGCTTTCAATCCAGCCGCTCGCCGCCGCATGGCGCAGAGAATGGAAGCTGTATTTGCCCGTTAAAACAGCCGCTCCCTCATCATCCAGCAATGGCTCACCATTTCCATCCAATTTGGGAATGCTCAGCCCTGCCCTCACCTGGAGCGGGAAAAACATGCGACGCAGCAAATTGTTGTGACGCAGTGGCGTTCCAATTTTGTTAGGAAATGTTAGTCCCAGCCGCGAGATCGGACTTCGCAGTTTCCAGGCTTTCAGCTCTGAAACTAGTTCCGGCGGAATGGGAATTGTCCGCTTGCCAGCCTCACTCTTGGGCGAACCAATCTGCCCCCATTGATCAGCGCGCTGGCAAACCGTGATCGTTCCAGCCGCAAGATCGATATCTTGCCAGCGCAATCCACGAAGCTCGCTGGAGCGCAAGCCAGTCGTTATGGCTGTAAGGATCAAGGGGCGTACGCTTACATTTGCGGCCTTGATCATTGCCTTCAGGTCAGCCCTGTCGGGAACGACGATCTTTATCGCCTCTCGCTTCGTCTTTCCAACCTTCACTGTGGACGCGACATTCTGATTGATTGCGCCGATCTCCATCGCATTGTTGAGCAATGCTGAAAGCGCCCGCAAAATTTTCGACGCCATCGCGCGGGATTTGGTTTGCAGCAACTCCAGCCGGAAATCCTGCACCATGGGCTTGGTCAGTGCGGTTAGCTTCAGCCCGCCAAGCCTGGGCTTGATATGCAGGTCTGCCAGTTCCCGGTAGCGTTTGGTCGTTGACCGTTCCAGCTGCTCGGCTTCTGCTGCCGAAACCCAAAGGTCAGCCGCAACCGAAACAGTGACGCTGTCCCGGTCGTGCGTATGCGTACCCTGCCGTATTTCAGAACGGGCGCGGTCCGCGTATTCTTCCGCCTCTTTCTTGCGAGAGAATTGCTTGGCGCGGCGTTTCCCTGACTGATCGCGGTAATCGACCAGCCAAGCGGTCTTTTCACGCCCATCCGGCCCGGTCCAAATGCGCTTACGGATTGCCGTCATATGCTCGCCTCGTTTTGCGCGCGGCCTCTTCCACAATGTAGCTAACGGCGCGCTCAGCTGAAATGTTGACCCGTTTGCTCAAAATGAGAGGGTCAGTAATTTCCTCCCTTTCCAGCAGCCCCAACACGTAGTCTCCCTCGGCATCGTCTGCGCCATGCCATTCATCCAAGGCAGACCGGGCTTCGGCTCCCAGTTTCACGAAAAATTCCCGGCGATATGCGATGTGTTCAGGCGAGCCATCGTCATATGGGCTAGCAGCTACAAGCCCAATCATTGCAGTTACATTGATCATTGAAATTCGCGGTGCATAGCCGCTCGTCCAGTTGGCGATCTCGTCCCTGACAATCCCAATTCCGCCGAAAAAGAACGAGTTTGCCGCCTCGTCCAGGTCCGGCAATATTTTGGCAGGAAGGTGCAACGTAAGTGGGCTTAGCGCTGCTGGATCGAAATAGATGAACATCGAAAATGGTTCATCCGGCTGCGGCTTTTCGGGATCAAATCCATTCGGATGTTTCGCAAGTTCATCCGCTGCCATTCCGACCGCCATCAAGGTTGGCCAACGGTTAGCCATCAAAATCCAAATCGAACGCTCAGGCGGCAAGCCGAGCTGCGTCATTTCAAGTGCAAGCGCCATGTCGATAATTTGCATCGGCGAATAGGACGCGGCTTTGCCTTTCACAGCGCTAAACCCGAACGGATAGCGCAGCCTGTGAAAGTTCTTCAGCCTGGACTGAAAAGCTGTTCGCTTGGTTTGATCGATACCATGGATAGCGGCCAAGACCGCGTCCAACTCCCCAAACGTCCATTCAAAACGATCATCCACAGCTTTAGCCAATCGAGCTTTAGTAAAGTTGCATAGGAACCTTGCGCTAACTGATGCCACTCAGTAGAACAAAGTTATGAAACCTTGCATAGCATCGTTTCATTTGGAATGGCAACCGACTTAGCGGAGGCAATGCAAATGCTTTTGGACGATCTCATCAAGGGCGCAAAGGGCGTCGAAGCCGAAACCGCAGGCCGCATCAAGGCCCGCCAAATCTATCACATGGTCGAAAACGGGATGCTTCCTGTCATTCGCAAAGGGCGATCAATGTATTTCCGGCGCTCAGAGCTTGAAGCGGCCTTCAGGTCAGAAACTGGCCAGTGATCGATGGCGCGCGGTCGCAACCGGCGCAAAGTCAACGCGACGGGGCGCAATGAGCATTCGACCGGGCGGTTCGCACTGCTCCCGCATCGCGTCCTGATATCGGAGGCCTATCGCAGCCTGGACCTGGCTGCTCGATGCCTGCTGCTTGAATTGGTCATGATTGAAAATGGCAAAAACAACGGCTCCCTATGGCTCTCGGTTGCAGATGCTGCGGACCGAATGGGTCAAACCGATCAACGTCCCGCTATGCGCGCCTTCAGCGATCTTCAGGATCGCGGGTTAATCGCGATGACCAAAGATGCCCATTTCAGTATCAAGGCCGCTGAGACGGCCCGCGCGCGGTGCTGGCGCATCACCTGGGTGGTGTTTGACGGAAAGCCTGCCACCAATGATTGGCTGACCTATCAAGCCCCTGTCCAGACTAAAGCACGGCGCAACGCTGATCGCGGCCTAAAGGCGATGGCTCGCTATCGCCAGCAACTAGCTTCGCACAAAATCCCGGTTGTGGATTTCACAGCGACGACCCCTAAATCACCCTAATTTACGGGGGCACCGGCTGGGAAATACACAGCCGCTAGCTTCCCACATTCGCACAAATCCGCCAATCGGCATCGCTGGGAATTTCACACCACATACAGCTGTTACCATAGGCTAGGGGCTAGCTCGACAAAACCAGGCTCGCCAAGGTCCACTAGTTTAGAAGCGGTGCTCCAAGATGCCCATCACTTCAGCCATCTCGATTGCGCATTGGTCATCCAGTTCCAGATAGCGCTCGAAGTGGCGTTCAAAAGTACTGTGCCACATGCCTTTCGGGCGGCGCAGTCCAGCTTCCCAGCCTTGAACGCTACCCATCTTTTTCTGGAGGCGGAAAAGCTTTTCAAACGGGCGGTCCCGGCACGCGACGCGCTGAGACTGATAACCCAATCGCCAAGCCGCACGACTGGCGAAACGGTCCCCGCCATTCGGCATATAGAGCTTCGCAACGCGATTATGCCGAAAGGGGCAGACCATCCACCATCGCCGCCCGCCAAAATGCGGCGTGCTGTGGACCAGCCGAATAGTCTGGTTGACCTCTTCGCGCGCTTCGCCACTGCCGCGAGTGTAGCACAGTCTCAATTCTGAAGCCTCTGGATCGCACATGTCGGCTTGATAGCTGATCCATCCAGCGGGGCTGTCGCCAATCGACCAGGACAAAGTACCACAGATCCATTGACCTGGAATTGCACGGCCCGTCCTGATCATCCAGGCAAGATCTATCCGCTTGCTCATGTCGGCAGTTGGCCTGCCGGATTGCCGTCCTGAACCATATCCGCCCATATCGAAACCATAGCAGATTTGGGCGCTGGCTGGAATCCCTCGCGCGCGCGTGAAAAGTTGGGTTAGCGTTTTGACGCAACGCCAGGGACGCCGTCCGCAACCAAAGCTGCGAAGATCGAATCTCCCCCTCCCCTGGGTCAGCTCAAGTCAGCGCCATTGCCGCGCCAGGCCCAGATTGATCAGATATCGGCCCGCATCCTGCCCATTGACGCTGACCCGGGCCAGCGTGCGGCCATAGGCGTCCTGCCCCTGCCGATCTATCCTGACCGGCCCGCCGTCCAGCAGGGCCTGAAGTGCATCCCGGCTCTGCACTGCAAGCCGATAGTCGCACCAGCCGGTTCGCCCGCGTTCGCACTTGGGGCTGCCAGGCATTTCCGGTGCCTCGATATTGGCAATGCGGATGCGCTCGCCATCACATAGCCGGATGCTATCACCATCATGCACTGTGGCAATGCAAACCGCAGCGGCTGCAACCGCAGTGAGCAAGGTCATTAGTCGATCTCCAGCTTGGGCAAGCTCCTGACGATCTTCATGGTTTCAAGGCTGACCGTTATCACGCTTTGGAACAGCTTCAGTGGATAGGCCGGATCGCCAACTGTCTCGATCGCATAGCGGTTGGCATCGTTGACGATGCCGCTGGCCTTGTCGGTTTTTACGCATTGGCGCTCCATCACCCATTCGAGCGCGGGCTTGCCGTTTACCACGTAGTCATAAGCCTCCAGCGGGATGCCGGTCACGGTGATGTTGCTGTTGTAGATTACAGTCGTCTTGTCCTGGCTGGGCCGCTTGCCGCCGAATTTCATTTTCTCGACGCGATAGAAGCGTTCCGGGTCAGGGATATGCGCCAGTCGCAAATCACCCTCGGCAATGGTGACGGGGAACGGCTCAGCCGCCTCGAAATCGCAATGCAGATCGCCTAGCTTGCGCCCGGCCTCGACAAAGTGCCGGAAGTCTGTCGGGCTTTTTACGGCTGGAATACGCGGCAATTGCTTGGAGAGGTTATCGGCAAAGCGAGTGCGGTAGTCATCCGAATGAAGCAGGCCATAGACGTAGTAAAACAGGTCGTCCTTGGTGATCGCCTCGCCGGAATAGACGGACTGAAAATGCGCCAGGCCTTCATCGGTGATCGCATCGCGGCGGCCAAACTTTGCGGCTGGCGCAGCGGCGAACAACCCAGCTTGGGAATTATCGCCCGCTGAGTCTTCGGAACCAGCGTAGAAGAAGCGGGGCAAGAATTGACCTTTTGCTATCAGATCGTGGCACGGAAGCGTGTCAGCCATCAAACAGCTAAACTCCTGCGCCCCTGGCCCTGAAACCATGATGCCGAAGTTTTCTTGAGTCATGTCGCCAAAGTAGCGCTTCATTAGATACCCGCTCCAATTCAGGCGCGTATCTTCATACAACCATTGCATTTGGAATGGGCGGTAAAGGCTTTGACGTAACTTACCTTGGTCCAAGCTGTATTTTTTTCCCCGCTCGTGATCTAGGATAGTCTTCTGGCACCACTTAAACTGACTCTCTTCATTCTCCCTGGCAGAATCACGTGGGAGGTGATTGAAGAATGCTATTTGACTATCGATCACGCCCTTCAGCTGCCTTGACGACCCATTATAGCAGATCGCGTCGCGATTAGTTTTTAAACCTGCGGAAAAAGTTGTAAAAATGGATTTTTCGCTACCATTTTTTGATCCAGCGGCGAAAAATTCGTCAAACTTTTCCGCCCCCTGATTTATCCAATTGCCATCATGATCGGGGGAAATTTCAACCCATTTTCCATTTCGTTCAATTCCGGCGATACTTCCAAAGCGAGTGATGGCTAACAATTTCTCTTCGCGCGTCAGATAGTCGCCAATATCGTGGAATTTGATTAGACCGGGCTGCGCGGATGCCGGGTTTTTCACAAATAAAGCGATGGCCACGGGTGTTCGTGTACCCTGCCCAAATACATTGTCCTTTTCTTTCCGACGGGCCTCGCCCGAGCTGCGGGCATTGCCGCGCAGGTGGAACACGTGGATGTTAGAGAATTCCTCTGCCAGACACTGGCGAAGTCCATCCATCGCATTGCCATCAATCCAGCCTGCGTTGCTGACGAAAGCGACAACGCCAGCGTTCCCTATTCGGTCGCTCGCCCAACGAATGGCCCTGACATAACTGTCATATATCGACCGCTTATTGGTCATCCGAGTTCGGGCTGCATATGTTTCGCGAATTCGTGAATCCAGCTTGGGATAGATGAGATTCGCCGCGTCATCGTTAGCGCTATCCTGCCCAACGGAGTAAGGCGGATTGCCGAAGATCACGCGGATATCCAACACCTTTTGCCGGGTGCGACGGTTGCTGTTGTCCGCCATCAAATCGCTGATCAGGTCTTTTTCTTGCTCATAGAGTTGGAAGGTATCGGTCAGGCAGATGCCTTCAAAGGGCAGATATTCGCCGCCCGCCAGACCATGATAGGCCGCTTCGATATTGATCGCCGCAATATAGTAGGCCAGCAGCACAATCTCATTGGCGTGGATTTCGTGCCGGAATTTATGCTCAAGCTCTTCGGGCTTGATCAGACCCGATTGCAGCAGCCGGGTGATGAAGGTTCCCGTCCCAGTGAACGGGTCGATAATGTGGACGCCCTTGCTGCCCAGCGATTGGCCAAATTCGCTTTGCAGCACTTCATTGACTGAATGAATGATAAAATCGACCACCTCCACCGGGGTATAAACGATGCCCAGCCGCTCGGTCATTTTGGGGAAGGCGTTTCGGAAAAACTTGTCATACAGCTCGACAATGATCTTCTGCTTGGCGTCCGCCGTATCGATGCCCGCCGCGCGCCGCTTAACGCTGTCATAGAAGCGCTGAAGGCTGTCCGCCTCCTTATCCAGCCGATGCTCATCCAGCGCGCTTAGAACGGCCTCCAAGGCTCTAGAAACGGGATTGTGCTGGGCAAAGCTGTAGCCCTCGAACAAAGCATCGAACACCGGGCGGGTGATCAGATGCTGGGCAAGCATCTCAATAGCCTCGCCCGAGGTGATACTGTCATTCAAGTCATCGCGGATTTCCGCCAGGAAGGCATCAAATGCCGCACGCTCTGGTGTATCGGGCTTTTCCACCAGCGCGGTGATGCGACTGATATGCGTCTGGGCAATCTTGGCGATATCGCCCGCCCAGTTCTCCCAATAATCGCGCCGCCCGCATTTCTTGACGATCTTGGCCATGATCGCTTTGGAAAACTCATCGAACGCAAAAGCGCCCTGCCCCTCAGGGCCTGTTCTTGGCGCGCTGTCGCCACCGGCTCCCTCGCCTTCATCCGTGCCGCCGCCGCCCGCGCCGATATTCGGACCGTCGCCACCTTTTTTCTTACCTCGCACGGGCAGCTTATTGCTGACCGCGATAACTTCAATCTTTCCGCTGATATCCACACCAAGGTCAGCCTGATTCAATTGCGCATCCAGCCGCTCATCGTGCGAACGCAAGGCATTCAGGATTTGCCAGACTACCCGGTAACGCTCGTTGTCATTCAGCGCGTCTTCCGGGGTCATCCCCGCCGGAACACCAATCGGCAGGATGACATAACCCATCCGCTTGCCCTCAGCCCGGCGCATCACCCGGCCCACGGATTGCACCACGTCAATCTGGCTCTTGCGTGGGTGCATGAACAGGATCGCATCAAGCGCTGGAACGTCAACGCCTTCTGAAAGGCACCGCGCGTTGCTCAATATCCGCGCGGCTGGTTCGCCATGCTCTTCTTTGACCCAATCTAGATGCGCTGAGCGTTCCTTGGCCCCCATGGTGCCGTCAACGTGGCGCAACTGACATTCCAGCGCCTCGGCATCACCTAGTGCCTCCTTGCCCTCATCCGATGCCAGATATTCGCTGACCACTGCTTGAAACTCGGTGCGGATCAGCTTGGATGATGCGATATCCTTGCAGAAGGCAATCGCCCGCCGCATCGGCTGGCCATCGCCTGCCAGCTCATCCCGCAAGCCTGACTTGATCAGCGCCTTGTAACAGCCGATGATTTTGGTCGCGTCATCAAGCAACAAAGAGCTGTCGCTGTCCTTCAGGCGGTTTTGCACGCCAGCGCTAACCATGCCTTCATCGACTGCCAGCACCAGCACCTTGTAATCAGTCAGCAACCCATTCTCGACCGCCCAGCCGAACCCTCGCACAAAAAGCGTTTCGCCATAGAGCGCGGTATCATCCATTGAGGCCAGCTCGGCTGAGACTTCGCTGGCCTTACTCTTCACCGCATCACCAAACACGCGCGGCGTGGCAGTCATGTAGAGCCGTTTTCTGGCGTTTATAAAACCGTTCTGGTGGACTTTGACGAAGTTGCTTTCATCTTCCCCGGCCAGCGTTGCCCCGGTCGTGCGGTGCGCTTCATCACAAATGATCAGATCAAATTGCGGAAAGCCATTCAGCTTTTGGGCATCACTGATCACCTGAATTGACTGATAGGTGGAAAACACCACCGTCATGCGCTCAGCGGCTGGATGCGAAGCCCTCGACGCCAGACGCGCAGCATTGGTCGTGGCGGGATAGTCAAGGTCATGCAGATCGACCTCGGCAATGTCATCCTGATCGCGCCGCCGCTTGCCTACCTGACTATCCGAACAAACCGCATAGGATCGCAGCGGCAGGGCCGCATCGATCGTCCATTCGCGGATTGTCTGACTCATCAAGGCCAGCGATGGCACCAGCACCAGCACGGTCTTGCCCGGTCCAGCCATTGCCTCGGCAATTTTCAGCCCGGTAAAGGTCTTGCCGGTGCCGCAAGCCATGATCAGCTTGCCCCGGTCGGCATTCTGCAATCCGGCCTGCACGGCCTTCAGCGCATCGCGCTGGTGCGGCCTTAATTCCTTGGGCGCGGCGATCTTGATTTCATCACGCTGAAACCAGGCCGTCCAATCAATCGGGCTTTCTTCCAGCCGGTCCAGGCCGATGCGGGTGACGTTTAGCGGCTCCAGCATCACCTCGGCATTACTGCTCCAGCCCGCGCCGGTCGTTTCAATCACCAACCCACGTGCAAATGGTTTGGTTTGGGAAGAGCTTAGGAAACTATCAATATCGCCCTTCTGGATGCGATAGCCATCGGCATAGAATTTGCACTGAATCGCGCAATAGCCATCCTCTCCCCTGATCTTGGCGACAAGATCAATGCCGATATCCTTGCCATCCAGCCGGTTCGCCTTGGCCCAATCCGTGAAGGTCCAGGCGTCCTCATACTCGTTGACCATGCCAGGATCGTTCTTCAGGAACGCCAGCGAGAGCCGTTCAAAATAGGTGCCCTTTTCGCGCTCTGACTTCGATGCGGCCCGATACTGGGCGAGAAGTTGGCGAAGCGGTGTGGACATACAATTCCCCGAAACGTGACTGAGCAAACGCTAGACGGGGCAAGCCCAGCCGCCAAGATTTTCCTAAATCATTTGGCAATTTGGCTGAAATCAAACCGCTCCGTTGCTCAATAATGCACCTAATCCCGGTACCTGTTGGCAGCGCAGCTAAGCGGCCAGCCAGCCATGTTGCAGCCCTGTTGCGCGGATTGGCGCGAAAGGGAATGAACAGCACGGAAATCAGCCGAAAAATAGGCAACACGATGCAACACGGCATTTCGCGGCTGGAAACACATATCTGACAAGAAATCCCGCACTTCTGCGGCGCGCGATGGTAGCGGAGGAGGGACTCGAACCCCCGACACGCGGATTATGATTCCGCTGCTCTAACCGGCTGAGCTACTCCGCCCCAAACAGGCTTTCGGCACCGCAAGGCACCCCGGCAGGCGGCGCACATAGGGTGCGGCGCGGCTGTGGTCAACCACTCACTTTGCCGCGGAATGGCCAGATCCCCACTGCTTCCCAGTGGGGGTTGCAGTAACGGTGCAAACCAAGGCCGGCGAAGGCGAATCTGCGTGGCTCAATCACCGGGGAAAGTTCTGCCTGGAGCGTCCGTGCGGCATCTGGCGTCACCTTGTTCTGGATGGTGATGTGCAGGCGCGGCTGGTGCTGGTCCTGCGCGGTCAGCATGCCGTGGAACAGGTCGGCGATCTCGGTCCGGATCGCCAGCATAGCCGGACTGTGCAGCGCCAGGGCCGTGCCTCTCCCCAGGTTCATCAAGCTGGTCAGTTCCCCGTTAGGCTGGGCATATTCACCAGCGATCCTGGCCAGAACGGCAGGCAATTCTTCACGCAGCGACGGAGCCAAGGCGTGGAACAGCGTGACATGGGCGGCCAGGTGATTGCGCTCCGGCGGAAAGTGCGCCTGCCGCAGCCCATTGGCCCAGCGGAACAGATCAGGCGGCAGCTCAGCCGTGACGATGAAGGGTTCGAATGCCATTGCGGCCCTTTATACCCTTGGGGGCGGCAGACTGGGAGGGGGTAGGTTTGTCTGCCGCCCTGACCGGAACGCCGCCAAGCCGTTCCGGTATCCGAGGGATGACAGGTTGATACGACCGGGCCGCTTTCAGGACTAATGCAGAGTTCCGCTTTATGTGATCGTCGCAGGCGATAAGCCAAAGTCGCTTGCCCGAATCGTCCGCCCATCCCACCTTGCGTCGCGGGAGGATTTCACATGACTGGATTGTGCCATCGCCGGCTTGCCGGCACTGCCATGCTTGCCCTTGCGCCCCTGCTGCTGGCCCAGGCCCCTGCGCCAGATGGCCCCAAGCCGGCCACCGCGGCAACTCTGGCCGCCCAGCGCGCCAGCGCCGCTGCGCTCCCGCAAGACGATGACCGCGATGCGACCTTTGCCCGCCAGGGTTATCTCGGGACGCGCGCCGATCCCTTGATCAAAGCTGCCGATGGCCGACCGGTTTGGAACCTGGCCGCATACGACTTCGTGGCCGGTGCTGCGCCCGAAACGGTCAACCCTTCGCTCTGGCGGCATATCGGCATCCTGCGCCGGCATGGCCTGTTTCAGGTTGCGGACGGGATCTGGCAGGTCCGCGGCTTCGATATCTCGAACATGACCGTGGTGCGCGGAGCCACCGGCTGGATCCTGATTGATCCGCTAACGGGGCGCGAAACTGCCAGGGCTGCGCTCGACCTGGTCAACGAAAAGCTGGGCCAGCGCCCGGTTACCGCCGTGATCTACAGCCACAGCCACGGTGATCACTTCGGCGGCGTGCGCGGTGTGGTGGATGAAGCCGATGTGAAGGCTGGCAAGGTCGCCATCATCGCCCCGGCCCATTTCATGGCCGAAACGGTTTCGGAGAATATCATGGCCGGCGCGGCGATGGGCCGCCGGGTCAATTACCAGTTCGGCACCGCGCTCCAGCCCGGCCCGCAAGGCCAGATCGGCAGCGGCATCGGGGCGGGCGTTTCGGGCGCCGAAATCACCTTGATTGCGCCCACCGATACCATCAACAAGACTGGTGAGACCCGCGTGGTCGATGGGATCGCGCTGGAGTTCCAGATTGTTTCGGGCAGCGAGGCGCCGTCCGAACTCAACGTCTATATCGCCCCAAGCCGGACATTCCTTTCGGCAGAAATGACCACCTGCTCGCTCCACAATATCCTGACGCCGCGCGGGGCCAAGGTACGGGATGCGCGGATCTGGGCGAACTATATCGACGAAGCCCTGCAGACCTGGGGCGCGCGCAGCGACAGCCTGATTTCAAGCCACTGCTGGCCGCGCTTCGGCACCGGCGAAGTGACGGGCGCTCTGGCCTCCAACCGCGACAATTATCGCTATCTCCATGACCAGACCGTACGCCTGATGAACAAGGGCGAGACGATGGTCGAGATCGCCGAGGCGCTGCAACAGCCGCCTGAAATCGCCAAGGACTGGTTCAATCACGGCTATTACGGAACCTACAATCACAACTCCAAGGCAGTCTATCAGTTCTACCTCGGCTGGTATGATAGCAACCCGGCCAACCTTAATGCCTATCCGCCGGCCCAGCGCGCAACGCGCCTGGTTGCGGCGATGGGCGGAGCCAGGAAGGCGCTCGCGGCCGCGCGCAAGGCGTTTGATGCTGGTGATTATCGCTGGTCTTCAGACCTGCTCAGCCAGATCGTCTTTGCCGATCCAGCCAACAAGCCGGCACGGCTGCTGCTGGCCGACAGTCTGGAGCAGCAGGGCTATCAGGCCGAGAGCGCAATCTGGCGCAATCAGTTCCTGATGGGTGCCAAGGAACTGCGGCAGGGTGTTCTGATCCGGCCCAGTTCGGCCCAGAATGCCGATATGATTGCCGCGGTGCCGACCCAGGAATTGCTCGATTCGGTCTCTACCCGGTTTGATCCGGCCAAGCTGGGCGGACGGACGATGGGCATCAATCTGGTGATGCCGGATCGGCAGGAAACCGCCGGGGTCGAGCTCACGCGCACCACCATGATCGGGCGGATGAAGCCGGTTGTTCAGCCGGTGGTGACGATTACCGGCCCGCGCCGCGCATTGCTGGGCCTGCTGTTCATGAAGATGCCCCTGGCCCAGCTTGAGATGATGGGGGTCAAGGTCGAAGGGGATCGCGCTGCGGCTGAAGCCTGGCTCAGTGCGATCGAGCCGATCCCGGGATCGTTCAAGATCGTTGAACCGTAAACCGATCCAGCGGGGACCTCGTCAGAAGTCCCCGCGGGCCTTGCGGATAGCAAACCAGCGCTCGACGTTGGTGTTGTGCTCGTCAAGCGTCTTGGCGAACTGATGTCCGCCGGTGCCATCGGCCACCATGTAAAGCACGTCGGTCTGCGCCGGATTCAAGACTGCTTCGATCGAGGCCCGGCCCGGGTTGGTGATCGGGCCCTTGGGCAAGCCGATCATGGTATAGGTATTGTAATCGTTGACCGCCTGGATCTCGCTCTGGCGGATGCGCCGACCCAGTGGCTTGCCCTTGGTGATCGGATAGATGATCGTCGGATCGGCCTGGAGCATGATCCCCTGGCGCAGACGGTTGGAATAGAGCCCGGCAACGGTGCGGCGTTCGCTTGGCTTGCCGGTCTCCTTTTCCACAATAGCGGCCAGCGAGAGCGCGGCTTCAGGCGTGGCCACTGCGGTCCTGGCGCTGCGCTTGGCCCAGAGTTCGGCCAGGGTTCGCTGCATCGCTGCCTGCATGCGCAACAGCACGGCCTGGCGGCTCTCGCCGCGTTCGATCTCGTAGGTATCGGGCAGGATCGAGCCTTCCGGCGGCACCGGAATCGATCCGGTCAGCTGGCTATTTGCCATCAACCGGTCGTAGACCATGATCGAGGGCATACCCTCCGGAATGGTCACGAAGCGGCGCAACACTTCATCGCCCTGGATGATCGATAGAATGCGCGACGGACTGGCCCCCTTGGGGAACATGAATTCCCCGGCCTTGATCGGCGCACCGGCCCCGAAAATCCGGGCCCGGATTCGGAAGGCTTCGGCGCTTTCGATCGCACCAGCGGTTTCCAGCTTGGTCGCAACGGCCGACAGGCTGGAGCCATCCGGCACGACGAAGGCCGTATCCTGCTTCAGCGGACCGGCGGTAAACCAGCCTGCCACCAACCAGCCGAGCGCAGCGAGCGCCAGCAAGCCCGCCGCGAGCAGCGGCCAGCACCCGCGCCGTCCAAGCATCAGTCTTCCAGCGCCTTGACGATCACCGAGGCGTTGGTCCCGCCGAACCCGAAGCTGTTGTTGAGCGCGGCCCGAACCTTACGCTTGCGCGCCACCATGGGCACCAGGTCGACACCGTCGGTCCCTTCATCGGGATTGTCGAGATTGAGCGTCGGCGGCACGACCTGGTCGCGGATCGCGAGGATGCAGAAGATTGTCTCAACTGCACCGGCACCGCCGAGCAGGTGGCCAATGGCCGACTTGGTGCTGCTCATCGAGGCCCCAGTCAGGTCATCGCCGAGCACCCGCTTCACGGCGGCCAGCTCGATCGTGTCGGCCATGGTCGAGGTGCCATGGGCATTGACGTAGTCGATATCGCCCGGCCCCATCCCGGCCTTCTTGAGTGCCATGCGCATCGCCAGTTCGGCGCCCTTGCCTTCCGGGTGCGGGGCCGTGACGTGGTAGGCATCGCCCGACAGTCCATAGCCAACAACTTCGGCATAGATCTTTGCGCCGCGGGCCTTGGCGTGCTCGTATTCCTCGAGCACGACGACGCCGGCACCTTCGCCCATCACGAAGCCGTCACGATCCTTGTCGTAGGGGCGGCTCGCCTGTTCGGGGCGATCGTTGTAGCTGCAATTGAGCGCGCGGGCCTGGGCAAAGCCGGCGATTCCCAGCGGATTGACCGTGCCTTCGGCCCCGCCTGCCAGCATGATGTCGGCATCGTCATCGCGAATCATCCGCGCGGCATCGCCGATCGAATGGGCACCGGTCGAACAGGCGGTCACCACCGCGTGGTTCGGTCCCATCAGGCCGTACTTGATCGACACCTGGCCCGAGATCAGGTTGATGATCCGGCCGTGGACGAAGTGCGGGCTGACCCGCGATGGGCCCTTTTCATGCAGGACAATCGATTCTGCCTCGATCCCGGGCAGGCCGCCAATCCCGGCGCCAATCGAGCAGCCGGTGCGAATCTTCAGCTCTTCGTCCATCTCGGTCAGACCGGCATCTTCGAGCGCCTGACCAGCAGCATCGAGGCCGTAAATGATGAACGGATCGACCTGACGCTGGATCTTGTGATCGATCCGCTTGTTCGGATCGAAGCCATAGGGGTGATCGGCAGGCTTCACTTCGCAGGCGATCTGACACTTCTGATCGCTGGCATCGAACCGGGTAATCGGCCCTGCCCCGGACTTGCTGGCGAGCAGGTTTGCCCAAGTGGTTTCCACATCGCCCCCAAGAGGCGTCACCAGGCCCAGTCCCGTAACCACTACGCGGCGCATGCACTTCTCCGGATATGCAACAGGCCCAGACCCTAAAAGGGACTGAGCCTGTCAAATTTCGTGTCTCGGTTTCCGCAGTTCACCCCCCAGACAGGCTTGGGGCCAGTGCGAAAAGCAGGCTGAATCAGCCCTTGTTCTCGTCGATGAACTTGATCGCGTCCGAGACGGTGCTGATCTTCTCAGCAGCATCGTCGGGGATCTCGACACCGAATTCTTCTTCAAACGCCATGACAAGCTCAACAATGTCGAGGCTGTCAGCGCCCAGGTCGTCGATGAAGCTCGCGTCCTCTGTCACCTTTTCGGCCTCGACGCCGAGGTGCTCGACGACAATCTTCTTAACCCGGTCGGCGGTGTCGCTCATGGAATTACCCCTTCGTGAACGGCAAATAAAACAGTGCTCGTGCCCGCCCTAGAGAACGGCGCGCACGAACGCAAGAGGGTGCACCGATTGCTCACAAGCTCCGACATGCGCCGGGATGAAGCCGCACGCAGACATCAAACGGTACACTTGCTATCGCCCATTTTCCCGCTTTGCCCTGCCACATGCCCCAGCGGCGCCAAGCCGGCCGGCCATTGCAGGTTAGTCACTTGCGGGACCGCAAAAAATGCTTGCTGAACGATACTCTACAAGCTTTCGCGGCCCTCTCGCGCTTGCCGGCTTTCCGCAAGCCGCAAGGGCCCAGATGCAGCTTGCGTGTTGATCCGAAGATGCTGATAGCCGCCTGCCAAGATGGACCCTGCCACCAAGGTGATTGGCTTTATTGGTGGCAGGCGGAAGGGCGGAGACTGGTGATGGTTTTTCGGCAAGCAGCGGCGCCCATCGCGAAAGCAGCGGTTTTCCAGCGGCGCGTGGCGGCGGTCGCGGCAGCTCCTGCCGTATCGCTTCCGATCTTCAAGCTTGACCACCTCAGTGTCCGCGCAAATCGGCTGCCCGCTAAGCTTCAGCGCGGAATTGAGGCACTTTCCGGCCTGACGATGGAGAAAGTAAGGGTCCATTACAATTCACCTGCCCATTCCAGGCTTGGTGCAATGGCCTTTGCGAAGGGCAATGAGGTACATTTGGGACCAGGCCAGGATCGGCACCTGCCGCATGAGGCCTGGCACATCGTCCAGCAGGCCCGCAACCGCGTCAAGCCGACCGTGCAAGCGGGCTCGGGCGCGAAAATCAACGATGACGCTGGGCTGGAGCGCGAGGCCGACGTGATGGGCGCCAGAGCCATGGCAGCCACCAGCCCGGCCGCCGTTCCGGCAGGCGTGCTATCGGGTCCAGCCGAAGCAGGACCCAGTGCTGTGGTGCAGGGATTTTTCGGTCTTGGGACGCGCATGGCGTTTCGCACTGGCGGTAGCATGTCGAGACGCTTTGGCAGTCTGGGCGGTGGCGGTGGCGGTGGCGGTGATCGGCGGTGGACCGGACACCAAATTACCGAGATGCTCAAGAAGCAGGCACTGGCGTCTCAGAGCCCTCAGCAGCAAGAACGCCCGCCCTTGCCCAAGCGCGGAACGCATTTCCGGGCTGACAACTTTCCGTTTCACAGCGTCCAGCCGGGCTACGGCACGAAGAAATCCCACATCTCTCCGGGCAGCACACTGGTTCCGGTGAATCCGGACGGCGCGACAACGGCTGCGCAACATGTCGATGGGCTCAAGGAACGCAAAGCCGAAAGCCCCTTCACTTCGACCGGCACCGATCTGAATGCCGTCAGTCAATATGGCGACCACTTGTTCGAGATGACCCCGCAGCCGGAGCAGGTCCACGATCAGCCGGCGCTGCAAGAGGCCATCGTCAAGGCCGACGATCCCGATTTCGACCGGACCGCAGTCAACCGGAGCATGGAAGGCACGCCGAACTGGACTCCACCGACCGAGGCGCATCGCCAGGCTGCCCGAAATCTGGGTCTCGATCCCGATGGGGGCGCATTCGACTTTCGCCGACGGGCCCAGATCAACACTGCGGTCGACAACGAAAATCTGGTCGAAAGGACGGTGCCCAACGTTCGTGCCTATCGCTTGGTCCGGGCCGAAAAACTGTTCAGCGGGGTCAAATTTGGCTCGGGACCAGGCCAGATCAATCTCGCCAAAATCGCAGAGGCACAAGGTCGCGACCCCCGTACACACCACCCCGAAGGCTTCCGAGTTCCGCTGGACGAACATGGAATGGCCACGTGGTATCATCTGGAAAGAGCGCGCCAGCAAGCCCGAGAGGATCAGCGCGAGCGCCAGGACGATGAGGAAATCAGATCTGGCAAGATCACGGAGGAAGAACTCGAGGCCCGCAACCTGGCTAACTCGAACAACACTTCGCTAGGCGAAATTCCGCCGTCGTGGTCTGGCGCCAACGGCCAAGGCCCGGACCAAGACCAATCGAAGAAGCGCGCGTCGGACAGAGAATAGGCAGCCAAGCCGCAGTGTTCGCTTCCGAACACCGCGGCTTGGCTTGACTCTGGCCTAGCCCTTCGGCTGTTCGACGATCCGCAAGCCCAGCTCGCGCAACTGCTTCGGCTCGGCCAGTGACGGCGCCCCCATCCACCGGTCTTCGGCGCGCTGGTTCATCGGGAACAGCGTGATCTCGCGCAGGTTCTGTACCCCGCACAGCAGCATGACCATGCGATCGACCCCGGCGGCCATCCCGCCGTGCGGCGGCGCCCCGTACTGGAAGGCGCGGTACATCCCGCCGAAACGAGCCTCGACATCGACTTGGGTCAACCCGGTGAGCTCGAAAGCCTTTACCATCAGGTCCGGGTGCTGGTTGCGGATCGAACCCGAAGCCAGTTCATAGCCGTTGCAGACCATGTCGTACTGATAGGCCTTGATGGTCAGCGGATCCTGGGTTTCCAGCGCCTCAAGCCCGCCTTGCGGCATCGAGAACGGGTTATGGGCGAAGTCCAGCTTCTTCTCTTCCTCGCTCCACTCATAGAACGGGAAGTCGATGATCCAGCAGAAACGGTAGGAATCCTTGTCGATCAGGTCGAGCTGTTCACCCACCCGGCTACGCGCCGCGCCGGCCAGCTTGGCCGCCTGTTCTTCCTTGCCAGCGGCGAAGAAGGCCCCGTCGTTCGGCCCAAGGCCGAGCGAATCCCACAGCGCGGCCATCTTGTCCTCGCCGTGGTTCTTGGCGATCGGACCGCCGAACACGCCGTCCTTGCGGGTAGCATAGCCCAGGCCAGCATGGCCCTCGCTGCGGGCCCATTCGTTCATGTCATCGAAGAACTTGCGGCTAAGCCCCGCCGTTTCCGGCGCAGGGATCAAGCGGACCATGCCGCCGGTGCCAACGATCTTCTCGAACAGGCCGAAGCCCGATGCGGCAAACTCGCTCGTCACGTCGCGGATGATCAGCGGATTGCGCAGGTCCGGCTTGTCGGTGCCATAGTCCAGCATGGCCTTGGCATAGGGGATGCGTGGGAATTCACCGGCCGGGGTCACCGCCTTGCCGTTTGCGAATTTCTCGAAGATCCCGGCCATGACCGGTTCCATCGTTTCCCAGACTTCTTCCTGCGTTACGAAGCTCATTTCGAGGTCGAGCTGGTAGAATTCGCCTGGCAGCCGGTCAGCGCGCGGGTCCTCGTCGCGGAAGCAGGGGGCGATCTGGAAATAGCGGTCGAACCCCGCGACCATCAGCAGCTGCTTGTACTGCTGCGGCGCCTGCGGCAGCGCGAAGAACTTGCCGGTGTGGATGCGGCTGGGCACCAGGAAGTCGCGGGCGCCTTCAGGGCTGCTCGCCGTCAGGATAGGGGTCGAAAACTCGGTAAAGCCGATGTCCTCCATCTTCCGGCGCGTCTCGCGGATGATTGCGGTGCGCGTCATGATGTTGGTGTGCAGCGTCTCGCGGCGCAGGTCGAGGAAGCGATACCGCAGGCGCACGTCCTCCGGATATTCCTGCTCACCGGCCACCGGCAGCGGCAGTTCTTCGGAGCGGCTAAGGACGGTGGCAGAACGGGCATAGACCTCGATCTCGCCAGTCGGCAGGTTCGGATTGACCGTCCCGGCGCTGCGGGCCTTGACCTCGCCATCGATGGTCACAACCGATTCGACGCGCAGGGCTTCCAGGATCGGCAGTGCCGGGCTGTCCACATCGGCGACGATTTGGGTCATTCCGTAATGGTCGCGCAGGTCGACAAACAGCACGCCGCCATGGTCGCGCTTACGGTGGACCCAGCCCGACAGGCGGATTGTCTGGCCTACATCGCTGGCGCGCAGCGCGCCGCAGGTGTGCGAACGATAAAGATGCATCGAAACTCTTTCCAATCGGCCTGCAATGATGCAGGGGCGAAGGCGCGGCTAACAGGCGATGGCCGCACTTTTGTCAAGCCGGGGGCTCGCACGGGCCCAACTACAGAAAAGAAGCATGAAAATACACCCCCTGATCACCGATAGCGCTGAACTGGCTGCGCTGTGCGAACGGCTCTCCAAAGCGGATTTCGTGTGCGTCGACACCGAATTCATGCGTGAGAACACCTATTGGCCCGAACTGTGCCTCATCCAGATCGCAGATAACGAGGAAGCGGCGGCAATAGATCCGCTGGCCAAGGGGCTCGACATGTCGCCCCTGCTCGACCTGCTGGTCGATAACGAGGACGTGCTCAAGGTCTTCCACGCCGGCGGCCAGGATGTGGAAATCATCTACAATCTGACGAAGCGCACCCCGCATCCGATCTTCGATACCCAAATCGCGATGATGGCGATCAGCCAGAGCGAGCAGATCGGCTATTCCAACATGGTCGAAAGCTGGATGGGCCTGCAGATCGACAAGGGTGCCCGCTTTACCGACTGGTCGCGCCGTCCCTTGACCGAGCGGCAGATCGAATATGCCATTGGCGACGTGACTCATCTTGCCAAGATCTTCCCCAAGATCCTGGGCCGCCTGATCAAGACCGGGCGCGGCGCCTGGCTGGATATCGAGATGGAAAAGCTGGCCGATCCGGCCAACTACCGCAATGATCCCTCGATCGCCTGGCAGCGCATTAAGGCCGCAGGCCGGAACCCCGCCATGCTCGGCCGCCTGAAGGCACTTGCCGCCTGGCGCGAGGGCGAAGCGCAGGACAAGAACATCCCGCGCGGCCGGATCGCCCGCGACGAGACCCTGGCCGATATCGCCAGCCATCCGCCCAAGACCCAGGCCGACCTGGCGAAGGTGCGCGGGCTTTCCGCCGGCTGGAAGGATAACGAAATCGGCCGGCGCATGATGGCGACGCTGGAGGCCGCCAAGCCGCTCGATGATGACGAATTGCCGCCCCGCACCCCGCGTGGCGCCCCGCTTGGCAAGGAGGGCGCGTTGGTGGCCGACCTGCTCAAGCTGCTGCTCAAGATTCGCAGCCGCGAAATCGATGTGGCCTCCCGCCTGCTCGCGCGCAGCGAAGACCTCGAACTGCTCGCCGCAGGCGTGCGCGAGTTGCCGCTGCTCGAAGGCTGGCGCTATGAACAGTTTGGCCGCGATGCCTTGGAGCTGGTTGAGGGCCGACTGGCCTTTGCCGTGGTCAAGGGCCGGATGAAAATGGCCCATATCGACAAGATTGGCGACAGCAGCGAGACCAAAGCCGATCCGGTGGAGTAGGATGTCATGACAACCTATCTCCCCACGCTCAAGCAGCTGCAATATCTGGTGGCACTGCACGAGCATGGCCATTTTGGCCGCGCGGCGGACGCTTGTTTTGTCTCGCAATCCACGCTCTCTGCGGGCCTGCGCGATCTCGAAACCTTGCTTGACGTGGTGCTGGTCGAGCGCACCAAGCGCGCTGTCCGTTTCACCCCGCTGGGCAATGCCGTGGTTGCCAAGGCCCACCGTTTGCTGCGCGAGGCCGAGGAACTCTCGGACATGGTGCAAAGCGCCGGGCAGCCGCTCTCAGGCGAAGTCCGGATGAGCGTAATTCCGACCATCGCGCCGTTCCTGCTGCCGCGGATGCTGCCGCGGCTACGCCGCGAACGCCCGGCTTTGAAGCTCTACCTGCGCGAGGAAACCAGCCAGGCCGCGATCGAGAGCCTGCACCACGGCCGCAGCGACTGCGTGTTGCTTGCCCTGCCCTATCCGACCGGGGAAGTCGAAAAGGAGACGATCGAGCTCGACGCGCTTTACGTCGCCTTCCCCAAGGACGATCCGCGCGATCCGCCGGAGGAAATCACCGCCGACCTGATCGACCAGAACCGGCTGCTGCTGCTTGAGGATGGGCACTGCCTCAAGGAACATGCCCTGGCCGCCTGCAACCGGCCGGAATTGCGCGCCAGTGCAACGATGATCGGCACTTCGCTGCATACCCTGGTGCAGATGGTCGATAACGGCCTGGGCCTGACCATGCTGCCGGAAATGGCGCTCGATGCCGGAATCCTCAACGGCACGCAGGTTGTCGCCCGCCCGCTGCGCAGCGATTCCGCCAACCGCGAGATTGCCCTGGTCTGGCGCAAGAACAGCCCGCGCGGCGAAGAGTTCCGGTTGCTGGCGGAAGAACTGCGCGCCGGTTAGCTCAATCGCCGGCCAGCTCAATCGCCGGCTAGGCTCAATCCATGTGTTTCAGGCCGACCCGCAGGTAATCCCAACCGGTAATGGCGGTCAGGGCCGCCGCCGCCCACAGCGTGGTCAGGCCAACGGTGTGCGGGAAGTTGATGGTCAGCCCCATCACATCGACTGTCCACTGCGGCAGGGCAACACCCAGGATCAGCGCGCCGAGACAGACCAGTTGGAACGTGGTCTTCCATTTGGCCAGGCGGCTGACCGGCATCGAAACCTGCAAGCCGCCCAGAAACTCGCGCAGGCCCGAAACCGCGATCTCGCGCACCAGAATGACCAAACCGGCGATCACGTGCATGTCCCCCACATAGGGACCCCGCAGCACGCCCTGGGCAGTGAGCGTCAGGATCACGGTGGCAACCATGATCTTGTCGGCGATCGGATCAAGGAAGATCCCGAGCCGCGAAACCGCCCCGCTGGTCCGGGCCAGATAGCCATCGAAATAGTCGGTAACGCCCATCGCGACGTAAAGCACGAAGGCCAGGCCATAGCCGTAGCGCCAGCTCGGCCACCACAACAGGAACGCGAGTAGCGGCAAGGCCACGATCCGCGACAGGGTGAGGATATTGGGCAAGGTCCACATCGCCGGGAAAGCTAGCCCGGTTCGGCCCGGTGCAAAAGAGGCGCAAGCAGGCTTGTCCGCAGCGTTTCTATCGCTAGAGCCTTGGTCGAGGGCAATTTTGCAAGGGCCGTATGACCACTTCGACCCACTTGATCCGCAGCCGCCGCTTCCTGCCGCTGTTCGTCACCCAATTGCTCAATGCGTTCAATGACAACCTCTATCGCAATGCCATGGTGTTTTTCGTGGTCTACACGCTGTACAATTCGGAAGCGGCAGAAGGCCTGTTCAGCGCTGTCGCATCGGCCTTGTTCATCGCGCCCTTCTTCCTGCTCTCGGCGCTGGCCGGGCAATTGGCCGACATGCGCGACAAGGCGCGGATCATCCGCATCGTCAAGGCCTCGGAAATCGGGATCATGCTGGTCGGTGGACTGGGCTTGCTGCTGGCCTGGCAGGGCGTGCTGAACCAGACCTTCACCGTTGGATTGATGCTGCTGGCGCTGCTGGCCATGGGTGTACATTCGACCTTTTTCGGTCCGATCAAGTACGCGATCCTCCCGCAGCACCTGCATGAGGGCGAGGTGCTGGCCGGAACGGGCCTGGTCGAGGCGGGAACCTATATCGCGATCCTTTCAGGCACGATCCTGGCGGGCTGGATCCCGGTTGAGTGGGCGGCGATTGGCGTCGTTCTGACTGCCATCATCGGCTACTTCACATCGCGCCATGTCCCTCCGGCCCCGCCGCAGACTGCCGATCAACCGCTAGATTTCCATGTCTGGCGCTCGTCCGTGGCACTGATCCGTCACACCATGAAGGACCGCCGCGTGTTCCTGGCGATCATGGCGATCAGCTTCTTCTGGACGATCGGCGCGGTGCTGTTCATCCAGTTCCCGCCGCTGGCCAAGAATGTGCTTTCGGCCAGCAAGGAAGTGGCCAGCCTGTTCCTGGTGATCTTCTCGATCGGGGTGTCAATCGGCTCGGTCTCGGTCAACGCATTGCTGCGGGGCACCGTTTCCGCGCGCTATTCGCCGGTCTCGGTCGTGGTGATGGGACTGTTCGTCGTGGCATTCTGGTGGGTCTGCCAAAGCTGGAATACGCATCCGCAGGATGGCCTGCTGGATACGGCGGCGTTCCTGCGCGAGTCCCTGGCGATTCCGTTGCTGCTCAGTCTGCTGGGGATCTCGGTGGCGGGCGGGATGTTCGTCGTGCCGCTTTATGCGTTCCTGACAACCTTCGTCGACAAGTCGGAAACGGCGCGGACCATTGCGGCCAACAATATCGTCAATTCGGGCGCCATGGTGCTGGGATCGGTAATCGCGCTGGGCATGAGCGCGGCCGGCTTGCCGATGGCCGATCAGCTCCTCCTGGGCGCGGCCATGTGCCTGTTTTCCGCCTGGCTTGGCCGCAAGCTGGTTGCTGCCGAGGAGCAGGCGACGATCAGATAAGGAACGTGGTGACCGCCACGAAGCATGCGCAATAGGCCATCAGGAATTCCTTCACGTCCTGCAACGTGATGTGCGCCGCAACCCGGCGCCGGATCGGCTCGATCCTGTGGCGGATATGGGGGGGCAGGCTCGCCAGGAATGGGTGGCGAGCGCTTTCATCGGTGACTACCAGTGCGCGTCTCATTGGCTTGGCTTAAGAAAGCATTCACCATCGCGCCAGCCCGGTAACCCTGCGGCTTTTGCACCTTCCCAATGCGGGACAGTAACCGCGATGGTCATAAATGAACGCACTGCGTTGCCGCTCCGTCGCCGCCCGGCTAAAGCCGGATCATGACCGAACCGATGAACATTACCGGCGGCCGCCTGCTTGTCGATTGCCTGATCGAGCAGGGCTGCGACCGCATTTTCACCGTTCCAGGCGAGAGCTTCCTGGCCGTGCTCGATGCCCTGCATGACAGTCCGCAGATCGAGACCGTGATCTGCCGCCAGGAAGGCGGCGCAGCTTTCATGGCCTGTGCCGATGGCACGATGACCGGCAAGCCGGGGGTCTGCTTTGTCACGCGGGGGCCCGGTGCAACCAACGCCAGTATCGGCGCGCATGTCGCCTTCCAGGATTCGCAGCCGATGTTGCTGTTCATCGGCGATGTCGATCGCGGTATGAAGGACCGCGAGGGGTTCCAGGAAGTGGACTTCGGCACGATGTTCGCGCCCTTGGCCAAGCTGGTGTTGCGGATCGACGATCCGCGCCGGATCCCTGAATACATTGCCCGCGCCTGGGCCACGGCCATGGCCGGTCGGCCCGGTCCTGTCGTGATCGCCCTGCCGGAAGACATGTTGTTGGAACAAGTATCGCGGCTTGCTCCGCGACCGGCCGTAACGCGCCCGGCCCAGGCCGTCTGCCCCGATGCCATGGGCACGCTGATGCGCATGCTCGAGGATGCCTGCGCACCGGTCGCGATCGTCGGCGGCGCCAGCTGGCACGCCAAGGCGCGTGAGCACTTCACCGGTTTTGCCGAGCGGATCGGCCTGCCGGTCGCCGGGGCATTCCGCCGCCAGGATGCCGTGCCGAATTCCAGCACGGCCTGGGCCGGAAACCTCGGCTATGGCCCCAATCCCCAGCTGGTCGAGCGGATCAAGCATGCCGACCTGGTGCTGGTCGTGGGTGCGCGGCTGGGCGAGGCGACGACGGACAGCTATACCTTGGTTACCCCGGAACATCCCGGGCAGATCCTGGTCCATGTCCATCCCGATCCCGAGGAACTGGGCCGGGTTTACCGCCCCGATCTGGCAATCTGCGCCGACATGGCCGAATTCGCCGAGGCTGCCGACCTGTGGGACGATGATATCGTGCCGTTCGATGCCGGCCCGGAGGCGCACCAGCAATGGCTGGAATGGTCGAGCCCCCAACCCAACGGGCACAGGCTCGACATGGGCCAGGTCGTCGCGGCGATGCGCGCTGCGCTGCCCGACGATGCCATCATCTGCAACGGCGCCGGTAACTTTTCAGGCTGGTGGCACCGCTTCTGGCATTACAACGGCTTCCCGACCCAACTTGCACCGACGGCCGGAGCCATGGGCTATGGCGTGCCGGCCGCCGTTGCAGCCGCCAGGCGGTTCCCGGATCGGACCGTAGTCGCCCTGGCCGGTGATGGCGATTTCCTGATGAACGGGCAGGAGCTGGCAACCGCCGTGCAATATGGCTGCGACATGCTGGTCGTGCTGGTTGACAACGGCGCCTATGGCACGATCCGGATGCACCAGGAGCGTGAGTTTCCCGAACGCGTATCCGGCACCACGCTGCACAATCCCGACTTCGCCGCCCTTGCCCGCGCCTATGGCGGATGGGCCGCTCGGGTCGAGACAAATGCAGAGTTCGACACCGCCCTGGCCGAAGCGAGGGGCCGCAAGGGCCTGCGGCTCCTGCACCTGGTGATCGATATCGAGCAGCTCAGTGCGGGCGGTGCCAGTGTTGCGGGCCTGCGGGCCCGGGCGAAGCCCTAGGCGTCGCCGGTCAGCTTCAGGATATAGTCCCACTCCGACGGTTTGACCGCCGAAACGGAGAGCCTGAACTTGGTCAGCAGGTCCATGTCCGCCAGCGCTGGATCGGCCTTGATTTCCTTGAGCGTTACCGCGCGCTGCAACTTGCGTACCGGCTTCAGCTTCACGGCTGACCAGCGCCCGGTATCATCGCTTGGATCGGGGATGTTGGAAGCGGTAATTTCCGCAATTCCAACAATTTCCACCCCAATATTGGAGTGATAGAAGAATACGCGGTCACCCGGCTTCATGGCGCGCAGGTTGTTGCGCGCGGTATAGTTGCGGACGCCGTCCCAGGTCCCCTCGCCCTCCGCCACCAGGTCATCCCAGCTGTAGGCATCCGGTTCCGATTTCATCAGCCAGTATGATTTGATATTGCTCATGCCAGAACTCGCGAAAGGGGTTATGGCACCGCCCATTGCCCCAGATTCTCGAAAGCGTCCACCTATGTCCCTGACCTCGCTGCCCGTCCTGTCGCTGACCATGCCAAAGGCGGATTTCGCTCAGGCAATCGGGGAAAGCTTTCGGACCTTCGGCTTTGCCATGGTCAAGGATTTCGCCATCGATCGCGCCCTGATCGACCGGGCCTGGAAGCTGTCCGAAGCGTTCTTCGCGCTGCCGGAGCCGGAAAAGCGCAGCTATCACGACCCCGCGATTGCCGGTGCGCGCGGCTACACCCCCTTTGGCGTCGAAATCGCCAAGGATGCCAAGCATCACGATCTCAAGGAATTCTGGCACGTCGGGCGCGACCTGCCGGAAGGCAGCCCGCTGGCCGATGCCTCGATGCCGCCCAATGTCTGGCCGGCGCGGCCGGACGGCTTCCAGGAAGTCTTCACTGAGCTCTACCGCCAGTTTGACGAGACCGGCGCGACCATCCTCTCGGCTATCGCCCTCTACCTCGGCCTTGATGAACACTGGTTCGACCAGGGCATCGAGGACGGCAATTCGGTCATGCGCCTGCTGCATTACCCGCCCCTGCCCAACCTGGAAGGCGAGGCGATCCGCGCCGGCGCGCACGGCGACATCAACCTGATCACCCTGCTGCTGGGCGCCGAGGAGGCCGGCCTCGAATTGCTGTTCCAGGGCAAGGAATGGATCAGCGCCTCGCCGCCCGAAGGCGCGATGGTGATCAATGTCGGCGACATGCTGGAGCGGCTGACCAACCGCTTCCTGCCTTCGACCATTCACCGGGTGCGCAATCCCAATCCGGAGCGCGCCGCGTTCAGCCGCTATTCGATGCCGTTCTTCCTGCATCTGCGCAGCGATTTCCCGATCAAGACCCTGCCGCAGTGCATCACGCCCGAGAGCCCGGATCACTATCCCGAGCCAATCACGGCCGACCAATTCCTGCAGCAGCGCCTGCGCGAAATCGGCCTGAAGAAGTAACTGCGCGCAGCTTTAACCCAAACTTCAGCAAAGTCTGGGAATCTTGTGGCCTAATCTAGCTGCAGGGTGGCCAATGTCGGGATCGGCACCAAGTAACGAACGCGCCAGACGGGACCTTGTCACGCAGGGCATCGCTGTGGCTGCCGTATTCATGTTCATCGTCACCGGAGGGCAGGTCCTGCCCCAGGTCTTGCGCGCCATCATGGGCGTGGGCGACGGACCGGACCAGGTCCTCGCCAGCGCCATGCTTTTGAACATTGCCCTGATTCTGCTGGGCTGGCGGCGTTCTCGCGTGATGGCCCAGGAGGTCATGGCATCGCGCAAGGCGGCCGCAGAAGCCCGTGAACTGGCCGAGACGGATCCGCTGACCGGTTGCCTCAATCGGCGCAGCATCAATCCGGCCGCAGAAGCCCTGCTGGCGCAGGCCAAACGCGAGCATCGAGCGCTGGCCTTTGCACTGCTTGATCTCGACAATTTCAAGCACGTCAACGACCTGCACAGCCACCAGGCTGGCGACGCGATCCTGCGGGCCGCTGCGGATCGGCTGGGTCTCCTGCTGCCCGAAGGCGCGCTGCTCGCCCGCATCGGCGGCGATGAATTTGCCTGCATCGTGCCCTTCGACCCGCGGCTGCCCGACCAGATCGATCAACTCTGTGCAGAGATCGTCGCGCAGGTCGGCAAGAGCGTCGACTGGAACGGCATGGAAATCGAAGCGACCGTGTCGCTGGGCCTGTCGCGCAGCGATGGCGGTGCGGACGACGACGTCCAGACCCTGCTGCACAAGGCGGACATCGCCATGTTCCATGCCAAGCGCCAGGGCCGTAACCGCATCGCCTGGTTCGCACCGGCCATGGAGAGCGAGTTGCGCTTCCGGAGTGAACTGGAAGCCGGGATCCGCCGCGGCGTTGCGGCCGGGGAATTCGTTCCTTACTACGAGAAGCAGATCGACCTGGCGACGGGCGAACTGGTCGGCTTCGAAATGCTGGCCCGCTGGATCTCCCCTACCCTGGGCCGGGTCGGCCCGGACATCTTCATCCCGGTTGCCGAAGAGATCGGCGCGATTGCCGAGCTGTCCGAATCCGTCATCCGGCAAGCCCTGCGCGATGCGCGCGAATGGGACCCGAAGCTGACGCTGGCGGTGAATATTTCACCGGTCCAGCTGCAGGATCCGTGGTTTGCCCAGAAACTGCTGAAACTGCTGGTCGAAGCAAACTTCCCGCCGCACCGGCTGGAAATCGAAATCACCGAAAGCAGCCTGCACGAGAACATCGGCCTGGTCCGGTCGATGATCACCAGCCTCAAGAACCAGGGCATCCGCGTCAGCCTGGACGATTTCGGCACCGGTTACAGCTCGCTGGCGCAGCTGCGCAGCCTGCCGTTCGACCGGATCAAGATTGATCGCAGCTTCATCGCCAGCCTGCCCGAAAGTGCGGAAAACCGCATGATCGTGAAGTCGATCGTCGCGCTCGGTCAGGGCCTTGGCATGCCGGTCACCGCCGAAGGGGTCGAAACCGAAGAAGTCCTCGCAGCACTTGGCGGGTTCGAGGGCCTCAAGGCCCAAGGCTACCTTTATGGGCAGCCGCAACCGGCTGACGTGACCCTGGCGGGACTGCGGCAACTGCACCTGACGCTCGAGCGCGAGGAACGGACGACCGCCAAGCCCACGGACGAAACCCGCCGCGCCCGGCGCGCCTGAGGCTGGACGCGCCGCCACGCAACGCATAGACGCGCTAAATGCGCGTTCCGTTCATCAAGATGCATGGCCTGGGCAACGACTTTGTCGTGCTCGACGCGCGCAGCAGCGATATTCCAGCGATGACGAACCGGTTTGCGGCGGCCCTGGCCGATCGCAAGACCGGGATCGGCTGCGATCAGTTGATCCTGCTTGAACCGTCCGCCCAGGCCGATGTCCGGATGCGGATTTTCAATGCCGATGGCGGCGAGGTGGAAGCCTGCGGCAATGCGACGCGCGCGGTCGGGCTGCTACTCGGCAAGCCGGCCTCGATCGAGACCCTGGGCGGCATGCTGGCGACGGACCCGGTGGCTGCGGGCGTCGCGGTGGACATGGGAGAACCGCGGTTTGACTGGGATGCGATCCCCCTCGCCTATCCGCTCGACACGCTGACCATGCCAGTCGGCTGGGAAAGCCTGGAAAATCCCGCGGTGGTCAATGTTGGCAATCCGCATGTGGTCTTCTTTGTGGCTGACACCGACGCCGTCGAACTCGATCGGCTTGGGCCACTGATCGAACACGACCCGCTGTTCCCCGCGCGGATCAACGTCAACGTCGCAACAGTCGTTTCGCCAACTGAGCTGCGCCTGCGGGTTTGGGAGCGCGGCGTGGGTGAAACCAGGGCTTGCGGCACCGGCGCCTGCGCCACGGCCATCGCCGCGATGCGCCGGGGACTGGTCGACCGCGGAACCGCGACCGTCCATTTGCCCGGCGGCCTGCTCCAGATTGGCTGGGGTGCCGACAACCGCATCACCATGACTGGCCCGGCCACGGAAAGCTTCCGCGGCACCTTCGATCCGGCCGCTTTCGGAGCCTGACGTGCCGACCGAAGTGATTTCACTGGGATGCCGGCTCAACCTGTCGGAAAGCGAAGTCTTGCGGGCGATGCTGGCGGGCGAACCAGACCTGGTGGTGATCAACAGCTGCGCCGTGACTGGAGAGGCGGTGCGCCAGACCCGCCAGGCGATCCGCCGCGCTCGGCGCGATCATCCCGCAGCCCGCCTGATCGTGACCGGCTGCGCGGCAGAGGTTGAGCGAGAGGCTTTGACCGGCATGGCCGAAGTCGACGGGCTGATTGCCAACCAGGCCAAGCTTGATCCGCGCGCCTGGAATGTCGCGGCAGAGCGAGCTGCGCCGCGCCCCAGTCATACCCGCGCCTTCATCGCGGTTCAGAACGGCTGCGATCACGCCTGCACCTTCTGCATCATCCCGCAAGGTCGCGGGGCGAGCAGGTCGCTGGCTGTGCCCGATGCCCTGCGCGAAGTGGAACGACATCTGGGCGCAGGCGTCGGCGAAGTCGTGCTGACGGGAGTCGACCTGACCAGCTGGGGTCATGACCTTCCGGGGCGGCCCGGACTTGGCGTGCTGGTCGCCGCCATCCTCACGGCTTTTCCTGCTCTCCCCCGCTTGCGGCTGTCATCGCTCGACGGGATCGAGATTGACCAGCTGCTGCTTGAGCTGCTGGCAAGCGAGCCCCGCGTCATGCCGCACGTCCATCTCTCGCTGCAGCATGGCGACGATCTGATCCTCAAACGGATGAAGCGCCGGCACTTGCGCGATGATGCCATTCGGCTGGTCGATACCCTCCGCCAGCAACGACCTGAAATCGCCATCGGTGCCGACCTGATTGCCGGCTTTCCGACGGAGGATGACCGTGCCCACGCCGCCAATCTCTCGATTATCCGCGAACTCGGCATCGTCCACGGCCATGTCTTTCCCTATTCCACGCGCGCTGGAACGCCCGCGGCCCGGATGCCGCAAGTGCCGCCGACCATCATCAAGTCCCGCGCCGCCGAACTCCGCGAGGCTGTCGCCGGGGAGCGCGCTGCCTGGCTGCAGACCTTGCTCGACAAGCCGCAAGAGGTGCTTGCCGAACGCGACGGGACAGGCCATGCGCCAAACTTCGCGCGGGTGCAGCTCGCGCCTGGAACACAGGCTGGAACTATCGTGACCGTTACCCCGACCCGGATTGTCGAAGGACTGCTGGCATGAGCGAAAGCACCAGCTGGACCGAGCGGGTCTTCGGCGGCCTGCGCAAGACGTCGGAACGCCTGGGCGAGAATCTCTCAGGCATTGTAAGCAAGACGCGCCTCGACGATGCCCAGCTTGACGAGATTGAGGATGCGCTGATCCTCTCCGACCTCGGCCCGCGCGTCGCTGGTCGAATTCGCGAGCGCCTGGCCGAGGAGCGATTTGAGCGCGGGGCAGACGAACAGGCGATCAAGGAAGCCGTGGCCGAGGAAATCGCCAAGATCCTGCGCCCGGTCGCCAAGCCGATCGATATCGTTGCCTTCCCGCGCCCGCAGGTGATCCTGGTGATCGGCGTCAATGGCTCGGGCAAGACTACGACCATCGCCAAGCTGGCGCACTATTTCCAGGAGCTGGATTACGGCGTAATGCTGGCGGCGGGGGACACCTTCCGCGCCGCGGCGATCGGCCAGCTCAAGGTCTGGGCCGACCGGGTCGGCGTTCCGATCATTACCGGGCCCGAAGGCGGCGACCCCGCCTCGGTCGTGTTCGATGCGGTCAAGGCGGCGACCGACCAGGGAATTGACGCGCTGATTGTCGACACGGCCGGGCGCTTGCAGAACAAGCGCGAGTTGATGGACGAATTGGCCAAGATTCGCCGCGTATTGGGCCGCCTCAATCCCGAGGCTCCGCACGATGTCGTGCTGGTGCTTGATGCCACCAATGGCCAGAACGCGCTGCAGCAGATCGAGATTTTCAAGGAGGTAGCCGGCGTGACCGGACTGATCATGACCAAGCTCGATGGCACCGCCCGCGGCGGCGTGCTGGTGGCGGCGGCTGAACAATATGGCCTTCCGATCCACGCGATCGGCGTGGGCGAGCGGCTGGATGACCTGCGCCCGTTCGATCCCGACCTGGTCGCGCGCGTGATTGCAGGAGTGGCATGATGGCTGAGGAAACCAAGCCGAAGTCCGGCTGGCTCAACCTCGTGGTCGACTACGGCCCGGTGATCGTGTTCTTTGCGATCTACAAATACTACTCGCCCGCAGACCGCGAGAACTCCATTGCCGAGGTCCTGGCGGTCATCAAGGGCACCGTCAGCTTCATGGTCGCGGCCGTGATCGCGCTGCTCGTTTCGAAGTGGAGACTGGGCAAGATTTCGCCGATGTTGTGGCTATCGACAGTCCTCATCGTCGGCTTCGGCGGGTTGACGGTGCTGCTGCACGATCCGATCTGGATCCAGGTCAAGCCGACCGCGATCTATCTGCTGTTCGGTGTCGTGCTGCTGGTCGGGGTTTGGCGCGGCAAGGCCCTGCTCAAGATCCTGCTCGAAGCTGCCTTTGAGGGCCTGAACGACGAAGGCTGGATGAAGCTGTCGCGCAACTGGGGTGTGTTCTTCCTGGTCCTGGCCGCGGTCAACGAGGGGCTGCGCTACTGGCTTACGTTCGGGGACTGGATCGCCGCCAAGCTGTGGGTCTTCCTGCCGGCTACCTTCCTGTTCACATTTAGCCAGATCCCGATGCTGATGCGCCATGGGCTGGCGGCGGAGGAGAAGGCCGACGTGCTGGAAAATCCGCCGCACGAGTAGTCGGACCTGGCCCATTGGACAGGGGAAAGCCTCCAAAAAGCGTGTGACATTGCTGCTTGGACGGGCGATACTGGCGCCCTGCTCACAACCCTTGTGGGCCAACCACAAGCTTCAATTCTAGGGGGAAGCAAATGGCTAAGTTTTTCGGAAACCTGCACCTCGTGCTGGTTGTCGGGCTGATCGCGGCGATCGCGGTGATGCTGCATTGGGCCGGTTCGGCCACTGTCGATGTCAATTCGGTGTTCCGCTGGCTGCACGTATTCTTCGGCATCCTGTGGATCGGCCTGCTCTATTACCTGAACTTCGTGCAGGTACCGACCATGCCGACCGTGCCGGACGAGCTCAAGAAGGGCGTGACGGGCTACATTGCCCCGAAGGTGTTCTTCTTCTTCCGCTGGTCGGCGCTGCTGACCGTCGTGACCGGCCTCGTGATCGCGTTCGCAAGCGGTTACGGCCACCAGGCCATGACCTTCTCGGGCGAAGGCAACGTCAACCTGATCGGTCTTGGCATGTGGCTGGCGCTGATCATGGCCTTCAACGTCTGGTTCATCATCTGGCCGGCGCAGAAGCGCATCCTGGGCATTGTTGAAGCCACGGCTGAGGAAAAGGCCAAGCTGGCACCGCGGGCATTGATGGCGAGCCGCACCAACCTGCTGCTGTCGCTGCCGATGCTTTACGCGATGGTCAGCGCGAACCTGGGCTGATCGATCAGCCAGGCAAGCGCACGGAAAAGGGGCGCGGTACCGCTGGGTGCCGCGCCCTTTTCTGTTGCGCTCAATAACTTTTGGGCAGCTCGGGTTTGTCGGTGATCGAGCGGGTCAGGTCGAGATCCTGCGGCCCGATCCAGCCATTCACATAGTTGGCATAGTAAAGTCCGAACAGCAGGGCGGCCAGGATCGTTGCCCGCCAAGCAATCTTCTTGGGCTGGAAATTGGCCGGCGCGCTATTGGCCTGGCCGTTTATCGTGGCTTCGCCTGCCTCCTCATGAGTCTTGATCCCGAACGGCAGGACCAGGAACGCAGCGAGCACCCAGAACATGGCGTAAATCGCAATAATCGAGGTAATCTTCATGGCATCATGGCTCCGGCAGGATTACGCGCACCTGGGGCTTCTTGCCCGACCAGCGCTGCGCGGCACGGCGGGCCGCCAGGCGCGCCGCTTCTGAGATTGCTTCGCGGTCATGCCGCGCCCCACCCTTGAGCTTGGTCAGCGCCACGGCCACGTCCTCGCGCGCCTCGGCGGTGAAATCGTCATAATCCTCGTCCAGCGGCAGGCCAATGCCCTCAACGTGCACCCGGCCCTTGCCATCAAGCACGACGATCACGAGGCCGTTGGCGGCGAGCCGCCGGCGCATGACAATGGCTTCGCCATCGGCGGGCGTCAGGATATCGCCATCGAGCACAAGCCGTCCGGCCCGCACTTCCGAGATCTTGCCCGGCTTGCCCGGAGCCAGGCGGATCATATCGCCGTTCTGCTGCACGACCGCCTTGGGAATGCCCTTGGCCCGCCCAACCCGCGCCTGTTCGCGCATGTGACGCAGTTCGCCATGAACCGGGACCAGGATTTCCGGTCGGAGCCAGTCATACATGGCTTCGAGTTCAGGCCGCCCAGGGTGACCGGAAACGTGAATCTCGGCCTGACGGTCGGTCACCATGGTGATGTCGCGGCCGGCCAAGCGGTTCTGGATCCGGCCGATCGCGATTTCGTTGCCCGGAATCTGCCGGCTGGAGAACAGCACGACGTCGCCTGCCTCCAGCGCGATCTGGTGATTGTCCTCGGCAATCCGTGACAGGGCGGCGCGCGGCTCGCCCTGCCCGCCGGTCGCCAGGATCAGCACCTCGCCGCGCGGCAGGTTCATCGCGCTATCGAAATCGACGAGGTCCGGCAGGTCCTTCAGGTAGCCGCTGGCCTGGGCGGTGCGGATGATCCGGTCGAGCGAGCGGCCCGCCACGCAAAGCCGCCGCTTTGTCGCCACGGCGACTTCGCCCAGTGTCTGCAACCGCGCCACGTTGGAGGCAAAGGTTGTGACCAGCACGCGCTTGCCATGGTGCCGGGCAACCTCTTCCAGCAAGGCCGTCCGTACCGCGCCCTCGGACCCGGATGGGTTGGGATTGAACACATTGGTCGAATCGCAGACCAATGCGAGTACGCCCTGGTCCCCGATCGCGGTCAATTCCGCAGCAGTCGCCGGTACGCCGACCAGCGGGTTATCATCCAGCTTCCAGTCGCCGGTATGGAAGATTCGTCCGTAGGGAGTCTCGATCACCAGCGCATTGCCCTCGGCAATCGAATGGGCCAGCGGCAAATAGCGCATGGAGAATGGCCCTAGCTGGAACGGCTCAAGATGGTCGATCACCTTGAGCTGAACTTCCTTGAGCAACCCCGCTTCCTGCAGCTTGTCTGCCACCAGTCGCGCGGTAAACGGCGTCGCATAAAGCGGCACGCCCAGTTCCTGCGCGAAATAGGGCACGGCGCCGATATGGTCCTCATGCGCGTGAGTCAGCACCACGCCAACCAGGTCCTTCTTCCGCTCCTCGATGAATTGGAGATCGGCAAAGACCAGCTCGGTGCCGGGATACTCGTTGGCCCCGAAGGTCATGCCCAGATCGACCATCAGCCACTTGCCGTCAGCCCCATAGAGGTTGACGTTCATCCCGATCTCGCCCGAACCTCCGAGCGCGCAGAACAGGAGTTCCTTGCCGGGCTTCACTTGGCTTTCTCTGCCAGGATGGCCATGCCTTCGAGCGTCAGATCGGCATCGACAGCATCAAAGATGTCGGTGTGCTGGTCGAACAGGATGGCCAAGCCGCCCGTCGCGATGACGCGGGCGGGGCGTCCGATTTCACTACGCATGCGAGCAATCAATCCTTCCATCATGGCAACATAGCCCCAGAACACGCCAATCAGCATCTGGTCTTCGGTATTGCGCCCGATAACGCTGTTCAATTCCGGGCTGCGGATAGCAATCCGCGGGAGCTTGGCCGTATTCCCGACCAGGGCGTCGAGCGACAGGTTGAGCCCAGGGGCGATGATCCCGCCCTTGTAAGCCCCGTTGAAGTCGATCGCATCGAAGGTCGTCGCCGTGCCGAAATCGACCACGATCAGATCGCCCTGGTACTTGGCGTGGGCGGCGATTGCATTGACCGCCCGATCGGCGCCAAGCGAGCGCGGCTCATCCACGTCGATTTCCATGCTGTAGTCGACCGGCGGCAGCCCAGCGACCAGCGCCTTCACCCCGAAATACTTGTCTGCCAGCACTTCCAGATTGTGCAGCGCGCGCGGGACCACGGTCGAAACAATGATCTTGTCGATCACCGAGCGATCGTAGCCCTCGATCTGCAGCAGCTGCATCAGCCAGACGGCATATTCATCGCCCGTCCGGCGCGGATCCGTCGCGATCCGCCAGCGCGCCTTGATCGTGCGCGCTTCGAATAGCGCGAAGACCACGTTGGTATTACCGACATCGATCGCGAGCAGCATGGCCTAGCTCCGGTTGGACAAGTTGATTTCGCCGGCGTGGATGGCACGCATCGTGCCATCCGCCAAGCGCAGTTGCAGGGCTCCATCCGGCGAAAGCCCGGCGAAGGTGCCGTGGATGGAAGCTTCTCCCTCGCCTGCGCGCAGCGGGGTCCCCAGCGGATGGGCGGCGGCGACCCAGCGGCGGATCATCGGCTCAAGCCCAAACGTCCGCCAGCGTTCAACTTCCTCGTCAACGGCGCTGGCCAGGTCCCGGGCGAAGGTGTCACGGTCTGGGCAATCGCCAAGCCGAGACAATGAAATGGTCGGCCGGTCGGGCAATTCCGGGGCAACGACAAGATTGACTCCGATCCCGACAACCACGCCGCCAGGCCCGCCCTCGAGCAGGATCCCCGACAGCTTCGCGCCAGCGACCAGCAGGTCGTTCGGCCACTTTAGCGTGACCTCCGTTCCGGGCGCTGCATGCTTCAGCACTGCCTCGCGCACGGCCAGTCCAATCGCCAGCGCCAGGGTGCCCAGCGGGGGATCGCCTGGCCGGCTCGCCACGAAGGTGGAACCCATGAAGTTGCCGCGACCGTCGAACCAGGTCCGCCCCTGCCGGCCGCGCCCGCTGGTTTGGCGGTTGGCAACAATCCAAAGCCCTTCTGGCACCGCCTCACTCTTGCGCAGACGCTCCATCAGCGTCTCGCTGGTCGATGCGAGTACCTCGTGGGTTTCGATCAACGACCGACTCAGGGCGCGATGAGCGCTGCGGCAGCCGAGGTCGACAGGCTGTCGAGGCACTTGGTCAGGAGATAGCCAGCGGGCGAAATCGCCAGCGCGCAAATCGCCAGCAGGGCCTGGTGCATCCAGTCGCTCTTACCGGTGACCTTCATCACCGGCTCGTCGAAGTACATCACCTTCACGACCTTGAGGTAATAGAAGGCACCGATCACGCTGGCGGCGATCCCGATGGCGGCAAGCGCTACCATGCCGGCGTCAACCGCGGCCTGGAAGACCACGAACTTGCCCCAGAACCCGAACAGCGGCGGGATGCCGGCCAGGCTGAACATGATCATCGCGAAGCATGCCGCCAGCACCTTGCGGTGGCGCGAGATGCCGGCGATGTCGCGCAGATCCTCAACCGGCTCGCCGTTTGCATCCTTGAACATCAGCAGGGCTACGAAGCCGCCGATGGTCATGGCGACATAAATCGCGAGGTAGGTCAGCAGCGCCGCCACGCCCTTGGGCGTCGCCACGGCCAGACCGATCAGCAGGAAGCCGACATTGTTGATCGAGGAATAGGCCAGCAGGCGCTTGAGATTGGTCTGCCCGATCGCCCCGAGGGCGCCGACCACGATGGAGGCCAGCGCGGCAAAGATCACGATCGGTTGCCAGGCGGTAACCTGGTTGCCGAAGGCGGTCATGGCGACGATCACCGTCAGCGCCAGGGCTGCCACCTTGGGTGCCGAGGCAAAGAAGGTGGTAACCGGCGTCGGTGCGCCCTCGTAGACATCGGGTGTCCACATGTGGAATGGCACGGCGCTGATCTTGAAGGCCAGGCCGGCAAAGACAAAGACCAGGCCGAACACCGCCCCGGTCGAGATCTTGCCCGTCAGCGCGGCGGCAATGCCGGCGTAATCGATCGTTCCGGCAAAGCCGTAGGTCAGGCTGGTGCCGAACAGCAGGATGCCAGAGGCCAGCGAGCCCAGCACGAAGTACTTGAGGCCAGCTTCGGCCGAACGGTCATCGTTGCGTAGGAACGCCGCCAGGACATAGGCGGCAAGCGAGTTGAGCTCGAGTCCGATGTACAGCGTGAGCAGGTTGGTCGACGAGACCATCAGGCACATGCCGAGCACGGCGAACAGCATCAGCACCGGATATTCCGGACGATAGGCCCCGATCCGCTGGAAGAACGCCGGCGCGACCACCAGGGATGCGGCCGCAGCCGCGATGATCAGCAATTTGGCAAAGGCGGCAAAGGCGGTGGCGGCGAATAGGCCCGAGAAGGCCAATGTCCCGGGACCGGCGGCGCCGCTGAACAGCGCCGGCGCAACCAGGGCTGCAGCCACAGCCATGACGGCTACCGCCAGCCAGGTGATGACCCGCGCGCCGGCATCGCTGCGCGACCAGGCGGCGGCCAGCAGCAACACCAGCCCGGACAGGCTGAACAGGACCTCAGGCGCGGTAAGGCGGAAAGACTGGACGAAATCCATCAGTGCGCTCCCCCATGCGCGGCATGTTCAGCTGTAGCAGTGGCAGCCTCGGGCTTGGGTGCGGTCAGGTGGGCATCGCCTTCGGGCTTGGCCCGGGCAAGCCGCGCATCAAGCGCCGCGATATCAGCCCGCATCGGCGCCATGAAGCTTTCCGGATAGACCCCCATCCACAGCACGACAGCGGCGATCGGCGCCAGCAGGAACCACTCGCGCCGGTCGAGATCGGGCATGGCGGCGGCATCGGCGTTCTTCTGATCGCCAAAGGCCACGCGGCGATAGAGATATAGCATATAGGCCGCGCCCAGGATGATCCCGGTGGTGCAGATCAGCGCCACCCAGGTCGAGACCTGGTAGATGCCAGCCAGGCTCAGGAACTCGCCCACGAAGCCGCTGGTCCCCGGCAGGCCGATCGAGGCCATGGTGAACAGCAGGAAGAACAGCGCATAGTAGGGCATGTTGATCGAGAGGCCGCCGTAACGGTCAATCTCACGCGTGTGCAGCCGGTCATAGATGACGCCGACGCAGAGGAACAGCGCGCCCGAGACCAGGCCGTGGCTCAGCATCACGATCATCGCGCCTTCCAGCCCCTGCGGGTTGAAGGAGAATAGACCGATCGTGACGATCGCCATGTGCGCAACCGAGGAATAGGCAATCAGCTTCTTCATATCGTGCTGCACCAGCGCGATCAGCGAGGTGACGACCACCGCGATCATCGACAGCACGAAGACCAGCGGGGCAAACTGCGCCGATGCTTCCGGGAACATCGGCAGCGAGAAGCGGATGAAGCCATAGCCGCCCATCTTCAGGAGCACGCCGGCCAGGATCACCGAACCTGCGGTTGGTGCCTGCACGTGGGCATCGGGGAGCCAGGTGTGGACCGGCCACATCGGCATCTTCACTGCGAAGCTGGCGAAGAAGGCCAGCCACAGCCAGGTCTGGACCGTAGGATCGAAATCATAGGCCATCAGGGTCGGCACGTCGGTTGTCCCGGCCTCGTTCACCATCCACATCATGGCGATCAGCATCAGTACCGAGCCGAGCAAGGTATAGAGGAAGAACTTGTAGCTGGCGTAGATCCGCTCCGCCCCGCCCCAGATACCGATAATCAGGTACATCGGGATCAGGCCGGCTTCAAACATGATGTAGAACAGGAAGATGTCCTGCGCCGCGAAGACGCCGATCATCAGCGTTTCCATCAGCAGGAAGGCGGCCATGTATTCGCCCACCCGCTTCTCGATCGCTTCCCAGCTGGCGCCAATGCAGATCGGCATCAGGAAGACCGACAGCATGATCAGCATCAGCGCGATACCATCGATCCCGAGCTTCCATTCGAAGCCCGAAAACAGCGCGGCGCGCTCGACAAACTGCCACTGCGCCCCGCCGACATCGTAATTGGCCCACAGGACAATCCCGAGACCAAGGTTGATCAGGGTCGCAATCAGGGCGGTCCAGCGCGCAGCGCGCGCTTCGACCATGAGACAGGCTACGGCCGCCAGCAGCGGCACCAGCAGCATGACCGATAGGATTGGGAAACCGGCCATCTTAGCGCACCATCATCCAGGTGATTGCCGCGGTCAGGCCGAGCAACATCACGAGAGCATAGGAATAGAGGTAACCCGACTGGACCTTCTGCGCGAAACGCGTGCCCTGCTGCACGGTCCAGGCCGCGCCATTGGGACCGAACCGGTCGATGATCCCGATGTCACCCAGCTTCCAGAACTTGTCACCGAGCCAGAAGGCCGGTCGCACGAACAGGAAGTTGTAGAGCTCGTCGAAGTACCACTTGTTGTAGACGAAGCGGTACAGGACATCGATCTGAGCGACGACCTTGGCCGGGAACCCGGGATTGCGAATGTAGGCATACCAGGCGCCTGACAGCCCCAGCAGCATGACAATCGTCGCCGACAGCTTCACCCACAGCGGCACTTCATGCATCGCGTGCATCAGGTGCTCGTTGTAGAACAGCGAGCCATTCCAGAACTCGGCGCTTTCCAGGAAGCCGTGGCTGAACACCCAGCCCGCGAAGACCGCGCCCAGCGTCAGCACGCCCAGCGGGATCAGCATCGACAGCGGGCTTTCGTGCGGGTGATAACCGGCGGTCCTGTCATCATGGTGCGCGTGACCATGGTGATCACCATGCCCATGATTGTCGTGAACGGCGTGCTGGATGTGCTCGGAGCCCGACCAGCGCGGCTTGCCGAAGAAGGTCAGGAAGATCAGGCGCCAGGAATAGAAGCTGGTCATCAGGGCCGCTGTCACACCCACCCAGAAGGCGAACTGACCGGCTTCCTTGCCGCTGGCAAAGGCCGCTTCGAGGATCGCGTCCTTCGAGTGGAAGCCCGCGAACCCGGCGTGGAGCCAGTAGACGCCGACCCCGGTGATCGCCAGCGTGCCGGCCATCATCGCCCAGAAGGTTAGCGGGATCTGCTTACGCAGACCGCCGTAATAACGCATGTCCTGCTCGTGGTGCATGGCGTGGATCACCGAGCCCGCACCCAGGAACAGCAGCGCCTTGAAGAAGGCGTGGGTGAACAGGTGGAACATGGCCGCGTTGTAGGCCCCGACGCCAGCGGCGAAGAACATGTAGCCCAGCTGCGAGCAGGTTGAATAGGCGATCACCCGCTTGATGTCCCACTGCGTCAGGCCAACCGTGGCCGCGAAGAAGCAGGTGGCAGCGCCGACATAGGTCACGACATCGAGCGCAATCGGGCTGGCTTCGAACATCGGCGACAAGCGGCAGACCATGAAGACGCCGGCGGTGACCATGGTGGCGGCATGGATCAGCGCCGAAACCGGGGTCGGGCCTTCCATCGCGTCAGGCAGCCAGGTGTGCAGGCCAAGCTGCGCCGACTTACCCATCGCGCCGATGAACAGCAGGATGCACAGGATCGTCATCGTATCCCAGCGATAGCCGAGGAAGCCGATGGTCGAGCCCACCATGCCCGGCGCGCGGACCAGGATTTCCGGGATCGAGACGGTGTTGAACACCAGGAAAGTGCCGAAGATGCCCAGCATGAAGCCCAGGTCACCCACGCGGTTGACGACGAAGGCCTTGATCGCGGCGGCGCTGGCCGAGGGCTTCTTGAACCAGAAACCGATCAGGAGGTAGGAGGCGAGGCCCACCCCTTCCCAACCGAAGAACATCTGGACCAGGTTGTCGGCGGTCACCAGCATCAGCATGGCGAAGGTGAACAGGCTGAGATAGGCGAAGAACCGCGGCTGATCCGGGTCCTCGTCCATGTAACCCCACGAATAGAGGTGGACCAGCGCCGAGACCGTGGTGATCACCACCAGCATCACGGCGGTCAACGCATCGACCCGCAGCGCCCAGTCGAAGCTGAGGCTACCCGACTGCACCCACTGCAGCACCGGCACGACATGGGCTTCGGCGTTGCCACCCAGGAAGGCAATGAAGATCGGCCAGGACAGCGCGCAGGAGATGAACAGGCCGGCCGTGGTCACCAGCTTGGCCGGGACATTGCCGATAATGCGGTTGCCCAGCCCCGCGATCAGCGCGGCCAGCAGTGGCAGGAAGACGATGAAGAGGATCGGATCCACGGATGCTTACCCCTTCATCCGGTTGACATCGTCGACTGCGATGGTGCCGCGGCGGCGGAAATAGATCACCAGGATCGCCAGGCCGATTGCCGCTTCGCCAGCGGCCACGGTCAGCACGAACATGGCAAAGATCTGGCCGGTAAGATCGCCCAGGAAGCTGCTGAAGGCGACCAGGTTGAGGTTCACCGACAGCAGGATCAGTTCGATCGCCATCAGGATGATGATCACGTTCTTGCGATTAAGGAAGATCCCCAGCACGCCCAGCACGAACAGGATCGAGCTGACGACTACGTAGTGCTCAACGCCGATCACAGCTTTACCCCCTGCCCGACTTCCGGCTGCATGTTGATCACGGCCTCTTCCGGCCGCCGCGCGACCTGATTGGCAATGTTCTGACCGCGAACGCCGCTGCGCTGGCGGTGGGTCAGCACGATCGCGCCGACCATGGCCACCAGCAGGATGATGCCCGCCGCTTCGAACAGGAACAGGTACTTGCCGTAAAGGAGCGCGCCGATTGACTTGATGTTCGAGGCGCCGGCAACCGCCGCCGCCGTGCCGTCCGGCGTGCCAAGCTTCAGTGAACCCGCTTGGTAGGCACCCATGCCCAGCACGATCTCGGCGAGCAGGACGATGGCGACCGCAATGCCGAGCGGGAAGTTCTTGATGAACCCGGCGCGCAGCTCGGCGAAATCGATGTCGAGCATCATCACGACGAACAGGAACAGCACCGCGACCGCGCCGACGTAAACGATCACCAGCAGCATGGCGATGAACTCGGCCCCGGCCAGCACCATCAGCCCCGCCGCGTTGAAGAACGCCACGATCAGCCACAGCACCGAATGGACCGGATTGCGGGCGAGGATCGTGAAGGCCGCCGCCGCCAGCATGATACCTGCGAACAGGTAGAAGGATAGCACCTGGATCATAAGTTATTGTCCATTTGGGGCGGCCCCCTACCGGTACGGCGCATCGGCTTCAAGGTTAGCGGCAATCGCCCGCTCCCACTTGTCCCCGTTCGCCAGCAGCTTGGTCTTGTCGTACAGCAGTTCTTCACGCGTTTCGGTCGCGTATTCGAAGTTCGGCCCTTCGACGATCGCATCGACCGGGCAGGCTTCCTGGCAGAAGCCGCAGTAGATGCACTTGGTCATGTCGATGTCATAGCGCGTGGTCCGGCGGCTGCCGTCATCACGCGGTTCGGCTTCGATCGTGATCGCCTGCGCCGGGCAGACCGCTTCGCACAGCTTGCAGGCGATGCAGCGCTCTTCCCCGTTGGGATAGCGGCGCAGCGCGTGCTCCCCGCGGAAACGCGGACTCAGCGGGTTCTTCTCGAAGGGATAGTTGATGGTCGCCTTGGGCTTGAAGAAGTACTTCAGGGTCAGCCAATGCGCCTTCAGGAATTCCCAAAGCGTGAAGCTCTTGATGAGCTGAGCGACACTCATACCCCGTACCTCGTCAGCATCAGATAGCCGCTCACCAGGACCACGAAGCCCAGCGAGACAGGCAGGAACACCTTCCAGCCCAGGCGCATCAGCTGGTCATAGCGATAGCGCGGGACCGTGGCTTTGACCCAGGAGAAGATGAAGAAGAAGAAGAAGATCTTGGCGAACAGCCACAGCCAGCCCGGCACCAAGTAAAGCGGCGCCCAGTCGAGCGGCGGCAGGTAGCCGCCCCAGAACAGCACGGCGTTGAGTGCGCACATCAAGAGGACGTTGGCGTACTCACCCAGCCAGTAGAGCGCGAAGCTCATCGACGAGTATTCGGTCTGGTAACCGGCCACCAGCTCGCTTTCGGCCTCGGTCAGGTCGAACGGCGCCCGGGCGGTTTCGGCCATGCCGGAGATCAGGAACATCACCCACATCGGGAACAGCAGCGGGTTCGCGACGAAGCCGTTGATGATGCCGACATGGCTGCGCTGCGCCTCGACAATGTCGCGCAGGTTGAAGCTGCCGGCCCAAAGGACCACGCAGATCAGGATGAAGCCGATCGAGACTTCGTAGGAGATCATTTGCGCCGAGGCGCGCATGGCCGAGAAGAACGGATACTTCGAGTTCGACGACCAGCCCGCGATCACCACGCCGTAAACCCCCAGCGACGAGATCGCAAGAATGTAGAGCAGGCCGACGTTGATATCGGCCAGGATCGCGCCCGAATTGAACGGGATTACCGCCCAGGCGAGCAGCGCCACCGTAAAGGTGATGATCGGCGCGATCAGGAACAGGCCCTTGTTCGCCGCCGAGGGAACGATGGTTTCCTGCAGGAAGACCTTCAAACCATCGGCGAAGGACTGGAGCAGGCCCCAGGGACCGACCACATTGGGCCCGCGCCGCAGCGCCATCGCCGCCCAGACCTTGCGGTCAACGTAGATGATCATCGCCACGGCCAGCATCAGCGGCAGGGCAATCAGCAGGATCCCGGCAATGGTCGCGGTGAACCACGCCCAGTCATGGCTCATGCCAAGGTTCTGGAAGAACTCGGTCATTCCGCGGCCTCCGCGAAGTGCTCACCGTGGATCAATTCAGCCGAGCAGCGCTGCATGGTCTCGCTGGCCCGAGCGATCGGGTTGGTGAGGTAGAAGTCCTTGATCGGATAGGCTTCGATTGAACCGGCCGCCTTGGCTTTCTCAGCCTTGGGCAGCGCGCCATAGGCTGCAAGGCCTTCATTGCCGAGCGCCGGCGCGGTCTTGATCATGGCCGCGCGCAGTTCGGCAAGGCTGTCGAACCCGACCGAAACGCCCAGCGCATCGGCCAGCGCGCGCAGGATCGTCCAATCCTCACGGGCATCGCCCGGGGCGAAGACGGCCTGTTCGGCAAACTGCACCCGTCCTTCCGTGTTGACGTAGGTCCCGGCCTTCTCGCTGAAGGCGGCGGCGGGCAGGATAATGTCGGCGGCGTGCGCGCCCTTGTCACCGTGGTGGCCCACATAGACGACGATAGAGCCCGCAAACTTGGTGTAATCCACCTCGTCCGCACCGAGCGAGAGCAACAGCTTTGGCTTGGCCTTGACCAGGTCGGCAATGCCGCCCTTCTGGGCATAGCCCAGCATCAGCCCGCCCATCCGTGCGGCCGCCATGTGCAGCACGTTGAAGCCGCTCCAATCGTCGCCGTTTTCAAGTTTTCTGGCCAGCTTGTACTTCTCGGCCAACGCCAGCGCCGCACCCAACGCGCCCTTGCCGAGCGCGGCCCCGCCCAGGATGATCGCCGGACGCTGCGCGTTCTTCAGCGCATCGGCCGCGTCCTTGGGCAACTTGTCCAGCACCGCCAGGTCATTGCCGAGGTTGGTCACCGGATAGGTCGCATCCCATTCCGGACCGACCACGAAGACCTTGGCGCCGCGTTTCACCGCCTTGCGCAGGCGGGTGTTGACCAGCGGCGCTTCCCAGCGAACGTGGCTGCCGACGATCAGCACGGCATCGGCGTTTTCGATGCCGGCGATGGTCGAGTTGAAGTTCACGGCAGCCAGATTGGCGCAATCATAGTCCAGCCCGGTCTGGCGGCCTTCGAGCAGCTTGCTGCCGAGTGCACCGGCCAGGGCCTTGGCGGCAAACATCGTCTCACAATCGACCATGTCGCCCGCGACGACCGCAATCGACTTGCCTGGATTGACCTTGGCGACGGCGGCAAAGGCCTCTTCCCAGCTGGCCGCAACCAGCTTGCCATCGCGGCGGATCCACGGGCGGTCGAGCCGGCGCTTGGTCAGGCCGTCAACCTGGTAGCGGCCCTTGTCCGACAGCCATTCCTCGTTCACGTCATCGTTGATGCGCGGCAGGATGCGCAGCACTTCGCGGCCGCGGCTGTCGAGCCGGATGTTCGAGCCGACCGCGTCCGACAGGTCGATCGACAGCGTCTTCTTCAGCTCCCACGGCCGCGCCTCGAAGGCATAGGGCCGCGAGGTCAGCGCGCCGACCGGGCAGAGGTCGATCACATTGGCCGACAACTCGTGCGCCGCAGCCTTTTCCAGATAGGTCGTGATCTGCATCGCTTCGCCGCGATATAGCGCGCCAATCTCGTCCACCCCGGCGATCTCTTCAGAGAAGCGCACGCAGCGGGTGCAGTGGATGCAGCGGGTCATCACCGTCTTGATCAGCGGGCCCATGTACTTTTCGGTGACGGCGCGCTTGTTCTCGTCATAGCGCGAGGCACCGCGGCCATAGGCGACCGACTGATCCTGCAGGTCGCATTCGCCGCCCTGGTCGCAGATCGGGCAATCGAGCGGGTGGTTGATCAGGAGGAACTCCATCACCCCTTCACGCGCCTTCTTGACCATCGGGCTGTCGGTGCGGATTTCCTGGCCTTCGGCGGCCGGCAGCGCGCAGCTTGCCTGCGGCTTGGGCGGTCCGGGCTTCACCTCGACCAGGCACATCCGGCAGTTGCCGGCGATTGAGAGCCGCTCATGATAGCAAAAGCGCGGGATTTCCTTGCCGGCCATTTCGCAGGCCTGCAGGACCGTGGCCCCTGCCGGGACTTCAAGTTCCACGCCGTCGACGGTTACCTTGGGCATTACTGGATCGCTCCGGAAGGCTTGGCCTGGGAAAGGCGGTAATAGGCAATGGCGAGCGCGCCGCGGACGCTCACGCGGTCAAGCGAGACGGTTTCACCGGCCTTGATGCACTGCCCCAGCACTGGTCCCAGGGCATTGAGCGCCTGAAGTTCGGCCGGAGTATCGATAGCGGTGCCCATGACAGCACGTGACTGGACAGGGGCGGCGCGTACGGCGCATTCACCCAGCCTGCCCATCAGCATGGCCTGGGTCTTGCGCGCGATGGCTGCGCGCTGGCGAGCGAGTCCATCTTCGGGGATTGCCTTCCCCTCACGGTCCGTAGTGCGCAGCGGCCGGGGCTCTTCATAGGAAAGCACCGCAATTGCCGGCAGGGCTGCGGTATCGACCACGGCCCCATTCCTGGCGATCAGCGCCTCGGCGATCACGCCGCGATAGGTATCCTCATCAAAGCGCATCCGCAGCCGGCCGGCAAAGCCATCGGCCTGGTTGCGCAGCAATTCGGGGTCCATGCATTCGCGCTGCATCTGGCGCTTCCCCTCGGCGCTGTCACGGCTGAAGCTGGCACCGCTGAGTACCGACTTCTGCGCCAGTTCGGGCTCGCGCTTGGCCACGCAGGCGCCGTACTCAGACAGGAAAGCGCGGATCTGCTGCGGGCTCGGCGGCTCAGCGGCAGCGACCGGCGCGCTGACCAGCGCAACCAGGGGAAAGAGGCGCAGCGACTGCCTCACTCAGCCGCCTCCCGCACGTTCTCGCCAATCCGGCGCTCAAGTTCCGGACGGAAGTGGCGGATCAGGCCCTGGATCGGCCAGGCGGCCGCATCGCCCAGCGCGCAGATCGTGTGGCCTTCGACCTGCTTGGTCACGTCCCACAGCATGTCGATTTCGGACACGTCGGCATCGCCGGTCCGCAGGCGTTCCATCACGCGCCACATCCAGCCCGTGCCTTCGCGGCAGGGGGTGCACTGGCCGCAGCTTTCGTGCTTGTAGAAGTAGGACAGGCGGCTGATCGCGCGGACGATGTCGGTCGACTTGTCCATGACGATGACCGCCGCAGTGCCGAGGCCTGAGCCGACTTCGCGCAGCCCGTCAAAGTCCATCGGCGCGTCCATGATCTGCGCCGCCGGAACCAGCGGCACCGAGGACCCGCCCGGGATCACCGCCAGCAGGTTATCCCACCCGCCAGTGATGCCGCCGCAGTGCTTCTCGATCAGCTCGCGGAACGGGATGCTCATCGCTTCCTCGACCACGCAGGGCTTGTTCACGTGCCCGCTGATCTGGAACAGCTTGGTGCCCTTGTTGTTATCGCGCCCGAAAGAGCTGAACCAGCTGGCACCGCGCCGGATGATCGTCGGCGCAACCGCGATCGATTCCACGTTGTTGACCGTGGTCGGGCAGCCATAGAGGCCCGCACCGGCCGGGAACGGCGGCTTCAGACGCGGCTGGCCCTTCTTGCCTTCCAGGCTTTCAATCATCGCGGTTTCTTCGCCGCAGATATAGGCGCCGGCGCCGCGGTGGACGAAGACGTCGAAATCGTAGCCGCTCTTGCAGGCGTTCTTGCCGATCAGCCCGGCGTCATAGGCCTCCTGCACGGCGGCAAACAGCACTTCGGCCTCGCGGATATATTCCCCGCGAATGTAGATGTAGGCCGCCCGCGCACCCATCGCGAAACCGGCGACCAGCGCGCCTTCGATCAGCTTGTGCGGATCGTGGCGGATGATCTCGCGGTCCTTGCATGAGCCGGGTTCGGATTCGTCGGCGTTGATGACCAGGAAGCTGGGACGGCCGTCCTTCGATTCCTTGGGCATGAACGACCACTTCAGGCCGGTCGGGAAGCCCGCACCGCCACGGCCGCGCAGGCCCGAGGCCTTGATTTCCTCGATGATCGCGTCCTTGCCCTTGGCCAGGATCTTCTTGGTATTGTCCCAGTCCCCGCGGGCCTGGGCGGCCTTCAGGTTCCACGGCTGATAGCCGTAAAGGTTGGTGAAGATGCGGTCCTTGTCAGCCAGTGACATGGCTTACCACTCCTTCCGGTAATCGTGGTTGGCCTTGACCATCTCTTTCAGAGTGGTGGGCCCGCCGACCGGCTCGACAGTATGACGGCCCGGCTCCTGCGTGCCGGCCTTGGGTGTCTTGCCCGCCGCCAAGGCATCAAGCACGCCATCAAGCCGCTCGGCCGTCAGGTCCTCGTAATTGTCGTCGTTGATCTGGACCATCGGGGCCGAGGCGCAGTTGCCCATGCATTCGACCTCGGTCAGGGTCCACAGCCCGTCAGCGGTGGTGTGGCCCTTTTCCATCCCGCGCGCCTTGCAGGCGGCCATGATCGCGTCCGAGCCGCGCAGCATGCACGGCGTGGTCCCGCACACCTGGACGTGGAATTTCCCAACCGGAACAAGATTGTACATGAAATAGAAGGTCGCGACTTCGACCACCCGGATTACCGGCATGTCGAGGTACTGGGCGACATATTCCATCACCGGGATCGGCAGCCAGCCCTGGGTATTGGTTTCGGCGCCGACCTGGCGCTGGGCCAGATCGAGCAGCGGCATCACGGCCGAGCGCTGCCGCCCCGCCGGATAGCGGGCGATGATTTCCTGCGCCTTGGCCGCGTTTTCCTTGGTCCAGGCAAAGCCCGACCAGCGCGCGCGCAGCTCGGGGGTATCAGGTTCGAGATGACGGTCGGCCATTAGCGGACAAACTCCACGCGAGAGCACTTGTCGCCCTCGAACGAGTAGATGGACATGACTTCAAAGGGCTCCGCCTCAGGCGAGCGCGAGACCTTTTCATGCAGCATGGCGGTATCGCCCAGCTGCCAGCCCTGGATGATTGCGGCATGGTTCTGCGGGAATTCGGCGAACATCGCCTTGAGCCCAGCGCGGACGCCTTCCTTGCCTTCACGCAGCACCGCCCCGCGATAGCCCGCTTCGCAAGCATCATCGGTCATCAGCGCGACATAGGCGTCAGCATCCTGCGCGTTGTAATGCGCGATCATCTGCTCGGCGATTGCAAGGCGGTCAGCCACGGGCCAGCCTCCGCTCAACCCAGCGGCCGACGAACACCCCGACCATGCCGGCGAAGGCCGTGCTCAGCACTTCCTTCAGCGAGGCCGTGGCCGGATGGAACACGAACAGATAGGCCGCCACCGCCGAGGCGAAGGCCGAAAAGGCCAGCACGGCAATGAACAGCTCGCGCAGGATCACCGGTCACACTCCCCGAACACCACGTCGATCGCGCCGATGATGGCGGTGACGTCGGGCAGCATGTGGCCCTTGCACATGAAGTCCATCGCCTGAAGGTGGCTGAAGGCAGTCGGGCGGATCTTGCAGCGGTAAGGCTTGTTGGACCCGTCGCTGACCAGATAGACGCCGAATTCGCCCTTGGGACTTTCGGTCGCCACATAGACTTCACCGGCCGGTACGTGGAAGCCTTCGGTGTAGAGCTTGAAGTGATGGATCAGCGCTTCCATCGATGCCTTCATTTCGGCGCGCTTGGGCGGCGAAACCTTGCGGTCGTTGCTGGCGACCGGGCCGCTCGGCATGTCGCGCAGGCACTGCTTCATGATCCGGGCCGACTGGCGGACTTCCTCAACGCGGACCATGAACCGGTCATAGCAATCGCCGCGGGTGCCGACGGGAACGTCGAACTCCATCCGGTCATAGACGTCGTAAGGCTGCGATTTGCGGATATCCCAGGCAATGCCCGAGCCGCGGATCATCGGGCCGGAAAAGCCCCACCGAACCGCATCTTCCTTGCTGACCGTGGCGATATCGACGTTGCGCTGCTTGAAGATGCGATTGTCGACCACCAGGCTCATCGCGTCTTCGAACAGTTCGGGCAGGCGCGTATCGAGCCAGGTGCCGATATCGACCAGCAGCTTTTCCGGCACGTCCTGGTGGACGCCGCCGGGGCGGAACCAGGCTGCATGCATCCGGGCGCCTGAAGCGCGTTCGAAGAAGTTGAGGCAATCCTCGCGGATTTCGAACATCCACAGGTTCGGCGTCATCGCGCCAACGTCCATGACGTGGCTGCCGAGGTTGAGCATGTGGTTGCAGATGCGGGTAAGCTCGGCAAACAGCACGCGCAGGTACTGGGCCCGCTCCGGCACTTCGAGGTTGAGCAGCTTTTCGATCGCCAGGACGTAGGAATGCTCCATCGCCAGCGGCGAGCAGTAATCGAGCCGGTCAAAATAGGGCAGTGCCTGGAGATAGGTCTTGTGCTCGATCAGCTTTTCGGTGCCGCGATGGAGCAGCCCGACGTGCGGATCGATGCGTTCGATCACTTCGCCGTCCAGTTCCATCACCATGCGCAGCACGCCGTGTGCTGCCGGGTGCTGGGGCCCGAAGTTGATCGTGTAATTGGTGATGACATCGTCACCCGTGGTGGGCGACTGTTCGAGCTGCAGGCTCATGCCTTGCCTCCCTTGGCCTTCGCCGCCGGCTTTTTGGCTGCAGGGGCCTTCTTGGCAGCGGGAGCCTTCTTGGCCGCAGGCTTCTTCGCCGCCGCGGGCGCAGCCGGAGCAGGTGCCGGAGCCGGCGGAGGAGGCGGCGGCGTTGCGGCCTTCTCGTCGCCCGGAAGGACATAGTCCGCGCCTTCCCACGGGCTCATGAAATCGAAGCTGCGCAAGTCCTGGGCCAGCTTGACCGGTTCATAGACGACGCGCTTGTCCTCTTCGGAATAGCGCAGCTCGACATAACCGGTCAGCGGGAAGTCCTTGCGGAACGGATGGCCTTCAAAGCCATAGTCCGTGAGGATGCGGCGCAGGTCCGAATTGCCGTCAAAGATCACGCCATACATGTCGAACACTTCGCGCTCGAGCCAGCCAGCGACCGGCCAGAGCTGCGTCACAGTCGGCACCGGAGTATCCTCGGCGGCGTTCACCTTGACCAGCACACGGTGGTTGCGGGTCAGCGAGAGCAGCATGTAGACCACTTCGAACCGCCCAATGCCCGAAGCTTCCCGGTCGGGGTAATCGACCCCGGCGATCTCCATCAGCTGCTGGTATTCATGCTGGTCACGCAGCAGTTGCAGCGCGTCGGCGATCGCCGCACGCTCAACCGTCAGCACGACCTCGCCATGCTCTTCGCTGGCAGCAATCAGGCGTGCACCCAGCGTGGCGCTGAGGGCATCGATCACGCCTTCATTGCTGGCAAAACGCGGCGCGGAGTGGAGGACGACGCTCATCGTTCGATCGTCCCCACCCGGCGGATCTTCCGCTGGAGCTGCATCACGCCATAAAGCAGCGCTTCGGCAGTCGGCGGGCAGCCAGGGATATAGATGTCGACCGGCACGATCCGGTCACAGCCGCGCACCACCGAATAGGAATAGTGGTAATAGCCGCCGCCATTGGCGCAGGAGCCCATCGAGATGACGTACTTGGGGTCCGACATCTGGTCATAGACCTTGCGCAGCGCCGGGGCCATCTTGTTGCACAGCGTGCCGGCCACGATCATCACATCTGACTGGCGTGGGCTCGCGCGCGGGGCGACGCCAAAGCGCTCCATGTCATAGCGCGGCATGTTGACGTGGATCATCTCGACCGCGCAGCAGGCCAGGCCAAAGGTCATCCACCACAGCGAGCCGGTCCGGGCCCACTGGAACAGGTCCTCGGTGCTGGTGACGAGGAAGCCCTTGTCATTCACCTCGGCGTTGAGGTCGTTGAAAAAGGCCTGGTCCGGCGGCGTGACCGCCGATGAACCGGCCTGCGCCGCGCCAAGCGGCAGACCCTGGGCATTCACGAGCGTGCTCATTCCCAATCCAAAGCCCCCATTTTCCAGGCATAGGCCAGGCCAATCGCCAGTTCGCCCAGGAATACCATCATCGTGATCCAGCCCGGCCAACCGGTCAGGTCCAGGCTGACCGCCCAGGGAAACAGGAAGGCCGCTTCAAGATCGAAGATGATGAACAGGATCGCGACCAGGTAGAACCGCACGTCGAACTGGCTGCGTGGGTCCTCGAACGCCGGAAAGCCGCACTCATACTCGCTGAGCTTTTCGGCGCTGGGGTTATGCGCGCCAGTCAGTCGGGCCACCCCCATCGGCAGGAACACGAACAGGCTTGAAAGCGCCAGGGCGATCCCAAGGAAAATCAGGATCGGCAGGTATTGCGACAGGTCGACCAAAGCTCTGACTCGGCATTGCGGATGGATGCCCGCGCCCTAGTCCCGCCGGTCGCCCCGCGCAAGTGGGGGAAGCCCGGAATTTACCGGAAAATGCCGCCGCTGCGTCGTTAATCCGCAAGCGGCGGCGCTTCCCGCCATCAACCCAGTTCGCGGGCCAGGGTCTTGCGCGTGGTCGGCCCGTAGGGCGGCTTGAGGCCCGCCAGCTTGGCCAGGTCGAACTTCGGCTGGGTATAGACCGACCGGGCGTGGCTGAAGGTCTTGAACCCTTCCGGCCCGTGATAGGAACCCATGCCCGAAGGCCCAACCCCACCGAACGGCAGATCGTCGATCGAAACGTGCATGACCACGTCGTTGACCGTGACCCCGCCCGAGATCGTCCGCGTCAGGACCTGCTCACGCTCTCCGGCATCGTCGCCGAAGTAATAGAGGCCGAGCGGGCGATCGTGGGCATTGATATAGTCAATTGCCTCGTCGATCGCCTTGTAGGTCTTGATCGGCAGGACCGGCCCGAAGATCTCATCCTGCATCACCTTCATGTCATCATCGACATTGCGCAGGATCGTCAGCGGCATCTTGTGGCCGTTGGAGGCGGAGAAATCCTCATTACCGGGGTTGATCTCGATCGCCTCGGCCCCCTTGGCCTTGGCATCGTCGATCAGGCCCTGGATCCGGTCGCGATGCTTGGCATTGACCACCGAGGTGTAGTCATCGTTGTTGAGCAGCGTCGGATACATCGCGCTGACGGCGTTGCTGACAGCGCCAATCGCCCGATCTTCCAGTTCCTGGGGCACGATCATGTAGTCCGGCGCCAGGCAGATCTGTCCGGCATTGAGCATCTTGCCCATGGCAATTCGCTCTGCGGCCCGCTCCACATTGGCGCTACGGCCGAGGATCGTCGGCGATTTGCCACCCAGTTCCAGCGTGACCGGCACCAGGTTGTCCGCCGCCGCGCGCAGCACGTGCTTGCCGACCGAAGTTGCGCCAGTGAACAGCAAGTGATCGAACGGCAGCCCGCAGAAGGCCTGGCCCACTTCGGGTCCGCCGGTGAACACCGCCAGCTCCTCTTCCGCGAAAAAGCGGGCGAACACCTGCTTCATCATTTCCGAGGTGTCTTCGGTGAACTCGCTGGGCTTGATCATCACCCGGTTGCCCGCGGCAAAAGCCTGCGCGACCGGCCCGATCGTCAGCCCGACCGGAAAGTTCCACGGGCTGACCACGCCGACCACGCCCTTGGGCTCGTAGCGCAGCTCCGCCTTCGCGCCGAACAGGCCGAGCGGGAAGTTGGGCTGGCGCTTCTCGGTCCTGGCCCAGGCGTCCATGTGCTTGAGGCAATACTTGGCGGCCGTGACCGATGGCATGATGTCGGTCATCAGGCTCTGTTCGTGGCTGCGATGTCCAAAATCGCGGCTGATCGCACGGGCAAAGTCTTCGCCCGTTTCCTTCATCATCGCGATAATCCGCTTCAGGCGATCCTTGCGGACCGACATCGGCTCGGGCCGTGCAGCGGTAAAGGCATCGCGTTGGCGCTGCAGCGTGGCCATCATGGCGGTGGTGTTGGCAGACATCGGCTCTCTCCAGTTTCTATTTGCCACGCTTTTCCCGCAAGAATGGCCGCTTGGCAAGCGCCGCCGCTTTCCCGCAATTGCCAATGATGCGGTGCAGCATTATGGCAACCCTTTCCCCTCCAGCGAAAGGCCCGTGCCATGGCGCAGCTCTCCCCCGCCGATCCGATCGTCATCCTGTCCTATGCCCGCACCCCGATGGGCGGCATGCAGGGCGCACTGGCCGACGTTTCCGCAACCGATCTGGGCGCGGCAGCGATCAAGGGCGCGGTTGAGCGCGCCGGCGTGAAGGGCGAGGAGATCGAACGGGTCTACATGGGCTGCGTCCTGCCGGCAGGCCTCGGCCAGGCTCCGGCCCGCCAGGCGACGATCAAGGCCGGTCTCCCCAAGTCGGTCCAGGCCACCACGGTCAACAAGGTCTGCGGCTCTGGCATGCAGACCTTGATCATGGGCGCCGAAGCCCTGGCCGCCGGCACCATCGACCTGGTCGTCGCCGGCGGGATGGAGAGCATGACCAACGCGCCCTACATCCTCAAGAAGCATCGCTCGGGTGCGCGGATCGGCCACGATACCGCCTATGACCACATGTTCCTCGACGGGCTGGAAGATGCCTATGAACCGGGCCGCGCCATGGGCACCTTTGCCCAGGATACCGCCAACGCCTATCAACTGACGCGCGAAGCGCAGGACGCTTACTCGATTGAATCGCTCCGCCGCGCCCAGGCGGCGATTGCCGCAGGGGCGTTTGTGGGCGAGATTGTTCCCGTCACCGTCGTCAGCCGCGCTGGCGAGACCGTCGTCGATACCGACGAACAGCCCGGCAAGGGCCGTCCGGACAAGATCCCGACCCTCAAGCCGGCCTTTGCCAAGGACGGCACGATCACCGCCGCCACCTCCAGCTCGATCTCGGACGGTGCCGCCGCGCTGGTGCTGACCCGCCAGAGCGTCGCCGCCGCCAAGGGCGCCAAGCCGGTCGCCACCGTGGTCGCAGTCGCAGCCCATGCCCAGGAACCCAAGGATTTCACGACCGCCCCGGTTGGCGCGATCAACCAGGTGCTGGAACGGGCGGGCTGGACCCTGGCCGATGTCGACCTGTTCGAAGTCAACGAGGCCTTCGCCTGCGTGGCGATGTTCGCCATGCATGATCTCGGCATTCCGCACGAGAAAATCAACGTCCACGGCGGCGCGACCGCGCTGGGCCACCCGATCGGCGCCTCGGGCGCCCGGATCGTCACCACGTTGATCGCCGCTTTGCAGCGCCACGGCAAGACCAAGGGCGTCGCCAGCCTGTGCATCGGTGGCGGCGAAGCGACCGCGGTGGCGATCGAGCTGGCCTGACGCTGCGACAGGCTGCGACAAAGCCTTACACTTATGAGCGGAATCTGACGGCCTTGTTCCGGCGTCTGTCAGATTTCGCGCCCTAAGCTGCGCAAGTCCCGGAGATTGCTGCGGGACTTGTCCAGCATGGGAGAACGCTCATGAAGTCTTTGCTGATCGCTGCCACTGTCACTCTTGGCCTTGCCGCCCCGACTGTCGCCGAGGCCAAGGTTACCCGCCACGAGTTGCGCCACGATGTCCGCGACGTCCACCAGGAACGCCACGACCTGAAGCGCGCGCTCAATTCTGGCAACCCGGTGCGCATCAAGGCCGAAAAGCACGAATTGCGCGGGGCAAAGCAGGAACTCCGCGAAGACAGCCGCGAAGCTGTCCGACAGCACCGCCACTGATCGGTCTGGCGGCACCGTTCACAAGCGCGGTGCCGCCGCCTTGGGCTTCGCCCGTTGGCCTGCATCAAGGCCCTGGTCCCGAACGACTCGCCCCCTCTTGGGATTAGCACCACCCAGGTCAAATCTTGCCAGCCGCATGCATCCACTTGCAATCGTGGTGTTTTAATACAATAGTACACTTGGAAATATCATGTTAGCCTCCGCAAATTGAAGTGGAGGGGGAATTAACATGCGTATAATTCTTGCGATTGCTGCCGTCGCTGCACTGGGGGCTTGCTCAAAGCCAGCAGAAGAAGCTGCTGCCCCAGCATCCAGTGCCGCCGCAGCCGAAGCGGCTCCTGCTGCGACCGCGATTATCCAGGCAGGCGAATATACTTTTGTCGACAAGGACAAAAAGCAAGGCACGCTTTCGATTGCCGCCGACAACACTTACGCGGTGACCTGGCCCGACGGAACCAGCCAGAAGGGCATCGCTTCAGAGAAGGACGGCAAGGGCTGCTACGATCCCGAAGGGGACAAGGATGCAGCCCTGTGCTGGAAAAATGACCCGCCCGCCGCCGATGGTACGTGGACTGCCACCAGCGACGATGGCCAGGTTGTCACAGTTACCCGCGTTTCGACCTAATCTCGAACCGAATACTGTGACCGATCGGGCAGTCCGCAAGGGCTGCCCGTTTCGATTCAGGGCTCCCCTGCGCCCCAGAGCCGGGCCTGCTCGACAAAGCCCTTGCGCTTGCCCAGCTCGAACTGACACCAACCCGCATCGCAATCACCGAGCAAGCCAACATTGCCCGGGGCCAGGCGCCAAAGCAGCTTGGCGCCGTTATCGCCAGTCTCGCGCATGTCTGCCGGTTCCTTGCCAATGACATAGCCGGTGCGCTGGCGCGTCAGGAAGCGCTGGTTCATCCAGCCCTTGGCCCCAGCGGGATCCTGAACAAGGCGCCAGCCATCCTTCACCCGCAAGACCTTGAGCGGCAGCTGCGGGCGGCGATAGACCCAAACAATCTGGTATTCCTCGGCCGGCCCGACCCGCATGTTGACCTCGCTGGCCCGGATGGATGCCCAGTAGGGCACCTTGGCCTCCTGCGCGGCAGCCGGGGCAGCGGCGGCCAGCAGGGCAAGCAGGGGCAAGAAAAGGACTCGGGTCAGCATGATTCGCTGATAGCGATGGCAGGCCACAAGGTTCAAGCCGCTTGACCCCTACCCCCACCCCGGCTTAGCGCTTGGACATGCCGATTGTCTCCGATACGCCGCTGGCCCGCCGGGTTTCCGGCAAACCACGGGTCCACGTGACCCGCCGCCTCGTGCCGACGGTCGAAGCCCGCATGGCCGAGTTGTTCGATGTCGTCACCAACACCGGCGATGCGCCGTTGGGGCGCGACGGCCTGGTTGCAGCCATGCGCGATGCCGACGTGCTGGTCCCGACCGTGACCGACCGAATCGATGCCACCATGCTTGAGGAGGCCGGTGACCGGCTGGGCCTGATCGCCAATTTCGGCGCCGGGATTGAACATATCGACCTGGCTGCAGCGCGCGCCCGGAAAGTAATCGTCACCAACACCCCCGGCGTCTTTACCGACGACACGGCCGACCTGACCATGATGCTGATCCTTTCGGTCCCCCGCCGCCTGGGCGAAGGCAGCCGGCTGGTGCGCGACGGCGACTGGACCGGCTGGGCCCCAACCCAGCTGCTCGGGCGTTCTATCGGTGGCAAGCGGCTGGCGATTGTCGGCATGGGCCGGATCGGCCAGGCTGTGGCCCACCGCGCCCGCGCCTTCGGGATGGAGATCACCTATCACAATCGCCGCCCCCTGCCCGGTGCGATCGAGACCATGCTTGGTGCCCGTTATGAACCGGACCTCGACCGGATGCTGGCCGAGGCGGACATCATCACCCTGCACTGCCCGGCTAGCGCCGAAACCCATCAGTTGCTGGATGCGCGGCGGCTCGGTTTGCTGAAGCCCGGCGCCTTCATCATCAATACCGCGCGCGGTGACCTGATCGACGAGGAGGCGCTGATTGCGGCGCTGCAGTCCGGCAGCCTCGGCGGGGCCGGGCTGGACGTCTATGCGCAGGAGCCAGCGGTCGACCGGCGACTGATTGCCTTGCCGAACGTGATCACCCTGCCGCACCTGGGCAGCGCCACGCTTGAAGGGCGTTCGCTGGCTGGTGAGAAGGTCATCGCCAACATCCGCTTCTGGGCCGATGGGCACCGCCCGCCCGACCAGGTGTTGCAAGGCTGGGCATAAATCCCGGTTTGGCGCAATAAATCGTCAGGGCAATCGCTTGCCGAGGTCCCGATTGTTGCTCTAACCCTGCGTCCGGAATAAGGCCGATGTCGGCAGGGGAGAACAGGGATGCGCAAGACACTGGGCCTGGGGGCAGGCATGGCAATGCTGGCTGGCGCCGCGCCGGCAGTTGCGCAAACCGTGACGGCCGGCACTGTGGACACTGGCGATACCGCCTGGATCCTCACAGCTTCGGCCCTGGTCCTGCTGATGACCATGCCGGGGCTCGCGCTGTTTTATGGCGGCCTGGTCCGCGCCAAGAATTTCCTCTCGGTGCTGGTCCAGGTTGGCGCGATCGCCGCGGTCGCCTCGACCCTGTGGATCATTGCCGGCTACACCCTGGCCTTTGGCGATGTTACGAATGGCTGGATTGGCGCGGGCAATGCCTGGATGCTGATCGGCACCGAGCAATTGTTGCGCGGCGAACTCAATATTTCCGAACGCACCTTTGCCCTGTTCCAACTCACTTTCGCGGCGATCACTCCCGCGCTGATGGCCGGCGCCTGGGTCGATCGCGCCAGGTTCGGCTGGGTCATCGGCTTCTGTGCGCTGTGGAGCCTGGTGGTCTATGCGCCGGTCGCGCACTGGGTCTGGGGCAACGGCTGGCTGGCGACCTCGATGGGTACGCTGGACTTTGCCGGCGGCATTGTTGTCCATACCACCGCCGGCGTCTCGGCGCTGGTCGCCGCACTGCTGCTTGGCCGCCGCCAGGGCTTTCCCAAAACCCTGATGCTGCCACACAGCCCCTCGCTGACAATGGCCGGGGCTGCGCTGCTATGGGTTGGCTGGTTCGGGTTTAACGGCGGCTCGGCCCTGGCTGCCAGCGATGACGCCGCCAGCGCGATCATCAACACCCACGTTGCCGCCAGCGTCGCCGCACTGGCCTGGCTGCTGATTGAGCGCTTCACGGTCGGCAAGCCCACCTCGGTCGGCTTTGCAACCGGTGCCATTGCCGGCCTGGCGACAGTTACCCCGGCAGCCGGCTTTATCTCGCCCGGTGCCGCCATGCTGTTCGGCGCAATTGCTGCGGCGGTCTGCTACCCGATGATCCAGCTGGTGAAGCAGAAGCTGAAGATCGACGATTCGCTCGATGTCTTTGCGGTGCACGGCGTCGGCGGAATCACCGGATCGCTGTTGCTGGCCGTGTTTCTCTCGCCGGCGCTGGGCGGTTCGGGCTATGCCGAAGGCGTCGGGATGATCAACCAGCTGGCGGCGCAAGCCGTAGGCGTCGGCGTGGTCGCGCTCTATTCCGCGATTGCCAGCGCCGTGATCGCGGTGCTGGTAAGTCTCGTCTTCCCGATGCGGGTGAGCGAAGACGCAGAACGCGAGGGGCTGGACATCACCAGCCACGGCGAACGCGCCTGGGAACTCGATTGAGTTAGCGGCGGTGAGCGACGACGCTTCCGCCCTGCCCCAACCCACATCGGCGCGGCGCACGGTCGCGCTCAGCTTCACGCTGCATGGCCGCGCCACCCGGACCGAGCTGGCAAGCTATGGCTTAAGTGCAGTCTTCGTGACGCTGGCGGTGTCCTTTGCCACGGCCCTGTTCGCGCCCTATCCGGTGCGGGTGCTGGTTAGCGATGGCCTGACCTTGCTCCTCGCGATTCCCGTTCCCGCCCTACTGGTCCGGCGGCTGCACGATCAGGACCGCTCGGGCCGGCTGGTCTGGCTGGCAGTGTTCGGATTTGCCGTCTGGCTGGCCCGTACCGGGATCTCGGCTGCGCTGGGCACCGATGCCCGGATCGGGTTTGACCGGGTGACCTGGCTGCTCGACTGGGCGGTAATCCTGGCCAACCTTGTCACTGTGATCCTGGCGATCCTTCCCGGCTCGCCCGGAACGAACCGCTTCGGCCCGGACCCGCGCCAGCGCTCAGCCTGAGCGCTTCAGCCAATCCGCCAGCACATTGCCGACTGCCAGGATGCCCTTGCGCGCCCAGGCAAAACCAAGGTGGCGGCAGTCGGCCTCGATCGCCGCGTCACGTTCTCCAGGCCCGCCTGCGGCGCAACCCGGCGGAATGATGCCGTCACGCCGCGACCACATTGCCACGGTCGGAACCGGCGGCTTTTCCGCCATATGCGCCTCAAACGGGGGGTCATCGACGGGATGGTCGTTGACCAACTCGTAAAGCCGCCAGGCGTTGTTGGCGTGTAGATCACCCGAAAACGGGCTGCCCAATGTCACTACCAGCCGGACGTGCTGCGGAATGCGCTTGGCGATTTCGCGGGCGAATATCCCACCCAGGCTCCATCCGATCAGCGTGACCGGCTGCCCGGCTTCGCGAGCCAGCGCCTCGACCTGGCGGGCCAGGCGTGCAGGCAGGTCCACCCTTGCGCCCAGATTGAATCCCAGCCCCCAGCCCCGCGCCAAATAGCCTGCCGCAACCAGCGAGCGGCGCAGCCGGATAGTGCTGAGATCATGGGCCAGGAACCCAGGCAGGACCATGACCGGCTCGGCATGACCGACGGGCAGCTTCACCGCAGGCAGCAACGGCGCGGCCAACAGGCCCGGAACTTCCAGCAGTTCGGCGGCGAACAATCCCGGCGATGGAGCCCTGGCCGGCAGTGTCTCCATCGCCTTGCTATCAATCCCCGGTCAGGATGCGATCAACCAACTGCTTCACCGTCGGGGTGAAGTTATTGGAATAGAACGGATCCTGCTTGAAGCGATAGGCTGCGTGGCCGGCGAACATCAGGTTTTCGTCGATCGGGCCCCCATGCGAGATGTCCTGCAGGGTCTTCTGGATGCAGAAGCTGCGCGGATCGGCCAGACGCCCGGTGGTGTAGTCATCGTGGTCCTTCCACGACGAGAACCCGCAGTGGCTGAGGCAGCCCATGCATTCCTTCTGGTCAGTCTGAATCTCGGCGCGTTCGGCCGGCGCGACGAACACGATGGTATCGTCAGGCGTCCGCAGCCCCTCGGTATATCCGGCCGAGACCCAGGCCCGCGCCCGTTCCAGATCGCGCGGTGCGACCCAGAAGTTCTTGCCGCGCACTCCGACGTCGAGTTGGACGGTATGCTCGCCCGCTTCGACCTTCGAATAGGGAATCTGCCGCTCGCTGCGCGCTTGCAGCTTGCGCAGGAACGGGTTCCTGACAGCGGAGGAATAGAAGCCCGTGGGCGAAAAACGGTGCAGCAGAACATCGCCCGGCTCCAAAGTGCGCAGGTGATCCTTCCAGGGCTGGGGGATCGGGCTTTCCTCGGTCAGCAACGGACGAGTGCCGAACTGGAAGGCAATGCTGCCCAGTTCCGGATTGTCGATCCAGTTCTCCCACTCCCGCAGGAACCACACTCCGCCGGCCATCACGATCGGCACCGAATCCGGCACGCCTTCGGCCCGCATGGTATCGCGCAGCGCCTTGACGCGGGGATAGGGATCTTCCGGCTTGAGCGGGTCTTCGGCGTTCGACAGGCCATTATGCCCGCCGGCCAGCCATGGATCTTCATAGACCACCGCCGCCATCAGATCGGCAAACTTGTGATAGGCTCGCTTCCACAGCGCCCGGAACGCGCGGGCAGAGCTGATGATCGGCAGGTAGTTGACGTTGTAGCGCGCCGCGATCTCGGACAGCTTGTAAGGCATGCCCGCACCGCAGGTCACCCCGGCCACCATGCCACGAGTCCGCTCCAGCACGCCTTCGAGAATCTGCTGGGCACCGCCCATTTCCCACAGGACGTTGATGTTGATCGCGCCCTGGCCATTCGAAATGTCATAGGCCCGGCGGACCTGCTCAACCGCACCGGCAATGCCGTACTGGATCAGCTGCTCGTGCCGCTCCTTGCGGGTCAGGGCATCGTAGACCTGCGGAACGATTTTCCCTTCGGCGTCATAGCTGTCAGCATTGACCGCGCTGACCGTGCCGATGCCCCCGGCCGCTGCCCAGGCACCCGAGCTGGCGTGGTTGGTAGCTGCCACGCCCTTGCCGCCTTCAACCAGTGGCCAGACTTCACGGCCACCATAAAGAATCGGCTTCAAACCCTTGAAAGTCATTGCGTCCCAGTCTTTCCCTTAGCCGTGTTACATGGCTTTATTGCGCCCGGTTCCGGACGAGACCCTACCGCTTCGAACTGCGCGTAGTATCCATTGAGCTCTGGTCTACGCACAAATTCCACGAGGCGAAACCCCACCGCTTGAAATTCGCAGAACAGCAGGCTGGGCGGAATCCCGTGGCGATCGGTCGGCCGATCGACATCGACAACGATCACCTGTCCGCCTTCGCGCAGCGCCGGCCGAAGCCGCCACAAGAAGGCATAGGGCTCGGTCACTTCATGGTACATGTGGACCAGGAACACGCGGTCAAAGCTGCTGGCCGGCAGGCGCGGATCGTCCGGTGCGCCCGTCTTGATCGAAACATTGTCAAGTCGCTCGCGCTCGACCCGCTGACCAAGCCGCTGGATTGCGCCGGGATCGATATCCTGCGCCAGCACGCGCCCCTTGGCGCCAACCCGTTCGGCCAGGCGCACGGTATAATAGCCCTCGCCCGCACCAATATCAGCAACCGTGGTGCCGGCCTTGATCGCGGCCAGGTCCATCACGACCTCGGCCTCGCCCAGGTTGTCGCGCTGGTCCTCGTTGCCGAATTCATTACCGCCGATATCCGAAACCGGGCGCCAGGCCTTGGGGAAATCGCGCGAGGTTTCAGGCCGGTCGGCATCCGGCTTGGCGCCGCAGCCCGCCACCAGGGCCAGTGCCAAAAGGGCCGCAAGCAGCCTCAATCGTCGTCCTCCACCACCACCTTTTCACCGGTGACGCGTTGAGCCAGGGCGGCCGCCATGAACTGGTCCAGATCGCCATCAAGCACGTCGGACGGGGTCGGGCTGGTCACGCCGGTGCGCAGATCCTTCACCATCTGGTACGGCTGGAGGACGTAGCTGCGGATCTGGTGGCCCCAGCCAATGTCGCTCTTGGCGGCATGTTCGGCGCTGGCGGCTTCCTCGCGCTTGCGCATTTCCTCTTCGTAGAGCCGCGACTTCAGCATGCCCATCGCGATTTCGCGGTTCTTGTGCTGGCTGCGATCCTGCTGGCTGGCCACGATGATGCCGCTCGGCACGTGGGTGATCCGCACGGCCGAGTCAGTCGTGTTGACGTGCTGGCCACCGGCGCCCGAAGCGCGGTAAGTATCGATCTTTAGGTCCGACGGGTTGATATCGATGCTGAAATTGTCATCGATCACCGGGTAGACCCAGACCGAGCTGAAGCTGGTGTGGCGCCGGGCCGAACTGTCATAGGGGCTGATCCGGACCAGGCGGTGCACGCCGCTCTCGGTCTTGGCATAGCCATAGGCGTTCTCGCCCTTGACCAGGATTGTCGCGCTCTTGATACCGGCTTGCTCGCCAGCCTGGTATTCGATCGTTTCGACCTTGAACCCGCGCTTGTCGGCCCAGCGGGTATACATCCGGAACAACATCTCGGCCCAGTCCTGGCTCTCCGTGCCACCGGCTCCGGCGTGGACTTCGATGTAGGTATCGTTGGCATCGACTTCGCCGGCCAGCAGCGCCTGGACCTTGTCGGCATCGGCGCGGGCAGCCAGACGGGCGAGCGCATCAAGACCTTCCTTGATCGTCGCCTCGTCGTTTTCCATTTCGCCCAGCTCGACGAATTCGATGGCATCGGCCATCTGCGCCGAGATTTCCTTCACCGTGCCGATCGCCGCCTCAAGCCGGCGGCGTTCCTTCATCACGGCCTCGGCTTCCTTGGGGCTGTCCCACAGCTTGGGATCCTCGACCCGCGCGTTAAGCTCGTCGAGCCGGCGCAGGGCGCGGTCCCAGTCCAGGAACTTGCGGACCAGGGCCAGCGCGGCGTCGATCCGATCGATGTGGGCCTGCCCTTCGGCACGCATGATGCTTCAACTCCGTAATTTCAGGGGCCAGCGCCCGCCTGCCGTCCGCTTAGCGAAAGGCCCTCGATTGTAAAGGCGGTGGTCGGCTCAGCGCCTGGCCTTGTGCATTGCCTGCACGGCTTCCAGCGTCAGGCGGACATGGTCCTTGTAGTCCATGTTGGAATGGACAAACCGGATCTTGCCATCCTGGCCGATCACATAGCTGGTCCGCGTGGTCAGCCCGGTGGAAACGCCCTCGCGCTGCAGATCGACGTTATAGGCCTTGATGATTGCCGGAGTAGCCGTCGCGACGGCAAACTTGTCCCGGCAGGCCTCGGTCGAGAACTTCTGCAAGGTTGGCAGATCATCCGCCGACATGCCCACGACCGTCGCGCCGGCAGCCGTGAACTGCGGGCTGGCGTCAGCAAAGGCCTTGGCTTCCAGGGTACAACCCTGGGTGAAAGCCTTGGGATAGAAGTAAAGCACGACCGGCCCCTTGCGCAGCGCGGCGCGCAGGTTGATCGCGAACGGCTTGCCCGCTTTGGCGCCCTGGGTGGCGAAGACCGGTGCAGTCGCGCCGACCGGCAGGTTGGCTCCGGCCGGAACGGCCAGGACGAGCGCTGCGGCGGCGAACAAAGGGCGAAGGGTCATGGTTGCGGCTCCGGATTATTGAGTGGCGACGGTGCTATCTGCGGCGATCTGCGGCTCGCTGGCATCTTCCGACGATGTGCTATCGGCCGGGCGGGCCTGCGAGCCACGCCGGATCTGGGCAATCAGCGCATCACGCTGCTTCGCCAGGTCATCCTGACGCGTGGTGCGCTGAACTTCGCTATCGGCCTTGAATGCCTCCCAGATGATCGAGGACTTGGGATCGTCGGTCTGGTTGCCGGCAAAGACCTTGCTGCCCGACACCCGGTCGATCTTGACCCAGTGGATATTGGCCGGGGCAACAAACGGCCGATCATACCAGCGGTTGCGGCTTTCCTGGATGAACTGCTTGAACATCGGCGCGGCGATCGAGCCGCCCTGGGCATAGCCGCCCAGCGAACGCGGCTGGTCGTAACCCAGGTAGACGGCTCCGACGATATCCTGCGATCCGCCGGCGAACCACACGTTGGTCGGCCCAGTCGTCGTGCCGGTCTTGCCGAACAGCGAGAGATTGAGATCGCGCAGCACTGTTGCCGTGCCGCGGGTCACCACGCCTTGCAGCATGTGGATCACCTGGAAGGCGGTACGCGGGTCCATGACCTCCTTGCCGCGCTTGGCCAGGCGCGGCATCGGTTTGCCGTCCCACTGCGCCATGCTGCACTTCTCGCATCGCCGGTTGTCGGAGCGCCAGATGACCTTGCCGTTGCGGTCCTGGACGAAGTCGATCAGCGTCGGCGTATACTGCACCCCGTGGTTGGCCAGCGCGGCATAGGCGTTGGCCATCTTCAGCACGGTGGTTTCACCCGCCCCCAGCGCAAACGACAGGTAGGGCGGATACTTGCCGATCCCCACCCGGTCGATCTGGCGCGAGACATTGTCCATGCCGGCATCGTTGGCGATCCGCACGGTCATCAGGTTGCGCGACTGTTCCAGGCCCCAACGCATCGTGTGCGTGCCGCCCGCGCCGCGCATGTCGAAATTGCGGAAGCACTTTTGGCCCAGCTGGGCGCCTTGGTAGACGCAGAATGGTCCGTCGAGAACTTCGCTGGCCGGGGTCATCCCGTTGTCGAGGCCCGTGGCGTAAACGAACGGCTTGATCGTCGATCCCGGCTGCCGCTGCGCCTGGGTCGCGCGGTTGAAGCTGCCCAGACCCGCATCGAACCCGCCCTGTACCGCCAGGACCCGCCCGGAATTGGGATCGATCGCCACGAATCCGCCTGAAACTTCCGGCACGATCTTGACCGCCCAAGCGTTGCCGACCGGCGCCGCCGCCGTCACATCTCCAGCTCGCAGCGCATCGGGCAGGCCGATCAACGGTGCCTTGCTGCCATCGCCAAAGCCAATCGTCGCCTGGTTGCCCTTGCGCGAGATGACCACGCCGATCCGCCAGTTCTGGTAGGAAACCGACTTGTTCAGCGCGAGCAGCTCGGTCTGCCAGTTGTCGGGATCGACCTTGATCCGCGCGATCGGCCCCTGCCAGCCGCGGCCACCCTGGTAACGCAGCAGGCCAGTGCGCAGGGCATCCTGCGCCGCCTTCTGCAGCTGCGGATCAAGCGAGGTGCGGACCCACAGGCCGCCACCATAGATGCTGTTGGGGCCGTCTTCCGACTGCTCGCCATATTTCTCGATCAGCTCGCGCCGCACGTCCTCGACGAAGTAGCCGACCGAGGGATCATAGCTTTCGGCCCGGCGCGGGATCAGACCGAGCGGCTGGGCCTTGGCTTCGGCCGCCTGGGCCGCCGTTACCCAGCCATTGTCGACCATCTGGTCCAGCACGTAGTTGCGGCGATCGATCGCCATCTGCTGGTACTTCTCGCGGCCATAGCGTTCCGGCGCCTTGGGCAGGATCGCCAGGAAGGCTGCCTCGTGCAGCTTGAGCTCACCCACGTCCTTGCCGAAATAGGCCCGCGCCGCAGCCTGGACGCCGAAGCTCTGCCGGCCCAGCGGAATCTCGTTGAGGTAGAGTTCCAGGATCTGCTGCTTGTTCAGCACGCCCTCGATCCGGCGGGCCAGGACCATTTCCTTGAACTTGCGGGTGATCGAATATTCATCGCCGATCAGGATGTTCTTGGCGACCTGCTGGGTGATCGTCGATCCGCCCCTGGCGCGTTCGCCCGACCCGAACTTGGCGGCATAGTCGATCACCGCGCCGATCAGGCCGGTATAGTCGACCCCGCCATGGCTCCAGAAGGTCTTGTCTTCGGCCGAGAGGTAGGCGTTGATCAGCGGCTTGGGGAAATCGACGAAGCGCAGCTGCACGCGCCGTTCGCGGGCATAGCTGTAAACGATCTCGCCATTCACGCCGCGCACCATGGTTGGCAGCGGCGGCTGATAGCCGAGCAGCCGATCCGCCGAGGGCAAGGACCGCAGCACGGCAATCCAGACCACGATGTACAGCAGCAACAGGCCAGCCAGGGCATAGCCCACCATCCGGAACCGCTTGCTCGATGCCCAGTTGGCCTTGAACCATTGCCCGGCGGGATGATCCTGCACCTTGCTGAGCAGCCCCCCGGCTTCGCGCCGGATGCGCAGACGAATGGATTCGGATTGCTCGCTCATCTTGGGGGCGGCTCTAGCATGGTGAAACGGCGATAGGCCAGCGACAAGCTATTGCAGCAGGGGTGCCGGCGCGCTTTCGCGGGCGAAGTGGACCTTGATGGCATTGGCCAATGCCTCGGCAAAGGCGCGCTGACCTTCGGGCGAGGCAAGCCGGGCAGCATCATCCGGGTTGTTGATATAGCCGCTTTCGAACAGCACCGATGGCACGTCGGGCGCCTTGAGCACGGCGAAGGCGGCAGACTGCACCGCATCCTCGCGGAATGGCAGGCGGCCGCGCCCTTCCCGCAGGACCAGGCTGCCGAAGGCCTCCGACTGCGCCTGCATTTCGCGCTGCGACAGGTCGACCAGGATCGCGCCAACGCTATCGCTCTGGTCAGCCATGCGGATGCCATTGACCTCGTCAGCCGCATTTTCGCGCGCGGCGATCCGCTCGGCCGCTTCGTTGCTGCCCTTGTCGGACAGGACATAGACCGTGGCGCCGCGCGCGCCGGTCCCGACTTCGGTACTGTCCGCATGGATCGAGATGAACAGATCGGCCTGAAGCCGGCGGGCAATGTCCGGACGGACCGGAAGCAGCAGATAGCGATCGTCCTCGCGCGTCAGGGCCACCCGGACCCCGCCCTGCCGCAGCAGTTCATCGCGCAGGGCGATGGCCAGGCGCAGCACCAGGTCCTTTTCCTTGAGCGGCCCCAGTCCAGCCCCGGGATCCTTGCCGCCGTGCCCGGCATCGATCACCACCAGCGGACGGCTGGCATCCTGTGGGCCGCGCACGAGCGGCAGCCCTTGGCGTGCGTCGTCACGCGGGAGATCGATCTGCACGACATAGCCATAGCCGCGCCCCGGCGCGCCGAAGGCGCGATCTGCTGCCACCATGGCGGCGAAGATCGCCACCGGGGCAACGAAAAGTCCAAGGATCAAGGGTCCGCGGGGCATTACGCGGCAGTGCTAACCAAGGTAAACCGCAAGGGCAATGGCCCGATTGGCGCGACCGGCATTTGCCCCGCCGCCCTTGCCGCCTGCAATCCATGGTGCTAGGCATCCGAAGTGCGAGACCCGCGTGGTTCATTCGTAATGCTGCCAAGCACTACTTATTTACCAATCGGCGGGCAGTTCTCGCCAGGAACCCCGGGCCACGCCCGGATGTACAGGTTGATGCCGTAATGAGAATTGGTTTGTTGCCTGCCAAGACCCTGCCCTTCCGGGCCGTGGCCGTGGCGGTGCGGCAACCGGCGCATGAAATGTCACAGCGCCAGATCCTTACCGCAGACACACAACACGCCGCCGGGCGGCCCTCTGCCCCCGGCTATCCCCATACAGTCGCGCGTCATGCCGGGATCCTTTCCCGGACACGCGGCCGTTTCGCACAAGATCGCGCCACTCAAACCGGTCCGGGCCTGCACAGGTCCGACCAGGTATGGCGCGCACGGAGAGTTATAAATGACAATGCGCATGCTAATCGATGCGCGCCACCAGGAAGAAACCCGGGTGGCGGTGCTCAAGGGCAACCGGATTGAGGAATTCGACTTTGAATCTGCTGAACACAAGCAGATCAAGGGTAACATCTATCTCGCCAAGGTAACCAGGGTCGAACCCTCGCTGCAGGCGGCATTCGTCGACTTCGGCGGCAATCGTCACGGCTTCCTGGCCTTCAGCGAAATCCACCCGGACTACTACCAGATCCCCAAGGAGGACCGTGAGGCCCTGCTGGCGGAAGAAGCCGCCCATGCCGAGGAAGAGGCCGCCCTGCGCGCCATTGCCGAGGGTGAGGAAGACTTCGTTGGTGACGACGAACTGGGCGAAACCCTGGCCGACGATCTCGCCGGCACCACGCACGAAGCCTATCACGGTGACGACGAACACGGCCTGACCGAAGTTGACACCGACGAGAAGGACGAAGTCGCGACCATCGAGGATGGCCAGATCGACAACGCCTTCGACCATGAAGGCGAAGAAGCGGCCGAAGCCGAAGGCGGCGATGATCGTCGTCGTCGCGGTCGTCGCCGGCAGGGTCAGGGCCGCGGCAAGGCCAAGGAAGCGGACGAACTGCGGGCCAAGCGGATGGCACTGCGCCGCCGCTACAAGATCCAGGACGTGATCCAGCGCCGCCAGGTGCTGTTGGTCCAGGTCGTGAAGGAAGAACGCGGCAACAAGGGCGCCGCCCTCACCACCTATCTCAGCCTGGCTGGCCGCTATTGCGTGCTGATGCCGAATTCGAGCCACGGCGGCGGCATCAGCCGCAAGATCAGCTCGGCCGCTGACCGCAAGCGGCTGAAGTCGATCATTGCCGAACTCGATCTGCCCAAGGCTATGGGCTGCATCGTCCGCACCGCCGGGCTGCAGCGCACCAAGACCGAGATCAAGCGCGATTTCGACTATCTCGCCCGGCTGTGGGACGATATCCGCGAAACCACGCTGAAGAGCACCGCGCCGGCGCTGATCCATTCGGACAGCGACCTGATCAAGCGCGCGATCCGCGACATCTATAACCGCGAGATCGAGGACGTGATCGTCGAGGGTGAGCACGGCTACCGCCTCGCCCGCGACTTCATGAAGATGCTGATGCCGAGCCACGCCAAGCGGGTGAAGCAGTATGCCGATCCCGTACCGCTGTTCCAGCGCTATGGCGCCGAGGACCAGCTGACCGCGATGTACGATCCGGTCGTCCAGCTGAAGAGCGGCGGCTATATCGTCATCAACCCGACCGAAGCGCTGGTGTCGATCGACATCAACTCGGGCCGCTCCACCAAGGAGCACGGGATCGAGGCGACGGCGCTCAACACCAACCTTGAAGCCGCGCGCGAGATCGCCCGCCAGTTGCGCCTGCGCGACATGGCTGGCCTGGTAGTGATCGACTTCATCGACATGGAATACGGCTCGAACGTCCGCAAGGTCGAGAAGGCCATGAAGGACGCGCTGAAGAACGACCGCGCCCGGATCCAGGTCGGCCGGATTTCAAGCTTCGGCTTGATGGAAATGAGCCGCCAGCGCCTGCGCACCGGCGTGCTTGAGGCGACCACCCGCCAGTGCCCGCACTGCGATGGCACCGGCCTGGTCCGCACTGCATCAAGCGCCGGACTTTCGGCCCTGCGCCTGATCGAGGACGAAGCTGCCAAGGGGCGTGGTTCGATCATCTCGCTGTTCGCCAGCACCGAAGCGGCAGTCTACCTGCTGAACGCCAAGCGTGCCGATCTCGCCGAGATCGAGGAGCGCTACGGCGTGCGCGTCGAAGTGCTGCCTGAAGGTGAGAACGAAGGCGCCAAGATGCGCGTTGCCTCGTCCGGGCCGCGTCCGGAATTCGTGCCGCGGTTCGAAGCGATCACCCTGGAAGACGATGACGACATCGCCGACCTGGTCGACGAGGACGAAGAAGACGAGCGCGACGAGGACGAAGGCCGCGAGCGCGGTGAACGCGGTGGCCGCCGTGACGAAGGTGATGGCGAAGGCCGCGGCAAGCGCCGCCGGCGTCGGCGCCGGCGTGGCGGGCGTGACGGTGAAGGTGCCGAAGGTACTGAAAACGGTGACGAAGCCGAAGGCGATCGCGAGAGCGCCGAAGGCAGCGACAGCGAAGGCCCAAGCGAGGACCGTGACGGCGATCGTGACGGCGATCGTGACGGCGATCGTGACGAGGGCCCGGCCGGCGAAACCGACGAGCAGCGCAAGCGCCGCCGCCGCCGCCGCCGTGGTGGCCGTGGCCGCAATGGCAATCGCGAGGAGCAGGGTGAAGCCGCTGGCGGCGAAACCGGCGAAGCAGCACCGGTCGCCGATGAGCCAGTAGCAACCGAGACCGAAACTGCCGAGGAAGCGCCGGCCAAGCCCAAGCGCAGCCGCAAGAAGGCAGCGCCGGTTGAGGCGGCGGCGGAAGTCGAAGTCGCTCCGGAAGCGGTCGAAGTGGCCGAAGTTGTGGCGGAAGAGCCTGCGGCCAAGCCAAAGCGGACTCGCAAGAAGAAGGCCGATGAGGCCTCGGTCGAAGCAGCTGAGCCGGCTGCCGAAGCGGTTGCGGAACCCTTGGCCGAACCGGCTGCCGAGGAAGCACCGGCCAAGCCCAAGCGGACCCGCAAGAAGGCTGTTGCTTCGGAGGCCGAACAGGCCCCTTCGCTGCAGCAGGACGAAGATGACCAAGACACCCCGCGTCGCGGCTGGTGGCAGCGGACCTTCGGTAACTGAGTGATCAAAACGGCCGGGTGGCGCAAAGCTACCCGGCCTTCACTCCCACACCCCACTCCATCCAGCCGGCAAAGCGCGGCACCTTGGGCGCATATTGTGCGCCCAGTGGATCAAGCGCAAAACCGCTGCGCTCGATCGCGCTACCTACAGCCCGAGTCAGGTGGCACCCACCGGCAATCCGCTTCCACACCGGCTCGATCCGCGTTTGCCATTGCGCCACGCTCTGATCCGGCGCTGCGCCATGCTCGGCAAACAACAGTTGTCCGCCAGGCTTCAGCACGCGGCGCATCTCCTTCAGGGTCTGTACCGGATCCTGCACCGAGCAGAGCGTGAAGGTACAGACCACTGAATCAAAGCTGGCATCGCCAAAGGGGATCGCTTCGCCAGCGCCCGCACGGATATCATGCGCCCAGCCTTTCCGCTCGGCCTCGGCCCGGGCGAATTCCAGGCCCTTGGCGGAAGGGTCAACTCCGGCATAGGAGCTGATCCGGCCCGGATCGTAGAACCGCTGGTTCAGCCCACCGCCGCAGCCCAGCTCGAACACGGCGCCCGCAGCGAGCGGCACGACTTGTTCACGCAGCTTCATGATGGCCGGCCCGGAACAGGCGCAGCGGATCAGGCGCGGAACCACGTGCTCATCATACCAATTGGTGAATCCCATTAGCCACCCCTCTTCCCTTGGCCTTTTTCCGCCGCCATGATGCCATATTCCAGTAAGGGGGAAAGCGGCAATGCAGGTATATCGTACACCCGAGCAGCGGTTCGAAAGCCTGCCCGACTTTCCATTCAAGCCACACTTCCACACGCTGAAATCTGGCTTGCAGCTGCATTATATCGACGAGGGGCCGCGCGATGGCCGTCCGGTCTTGCTGCTGCATGGCGAACCCACCTGGTGTTACCTGTGGCGGCACATGATCCCGCTGCTGACCGCGCAGGGTTTCCGCGTCCTTGCACCAGATCTGATCGGCTTCGGTCGCTCGGACAAGATCCTTGGCCGCGACAGCTATTCCTATGCCGGTCAGGTCGGCTGGATTCGCGAATGGGTCGAGGCGCTGGACCTCAAGGATGTTACCCTCGGCTGCCAGGACTGGGGCTCGCTGATCGGATTGCGCGTTGTGGCCGAAGTGCCGGAACGGTTTGCCGCCGTGGCTTTGTCGAACGGCGGACTGCCCGATGGCCAAGACGCCCCCCGTGCCTTCGCGATCTGGCGGGCCTTTGCCAGGTACAGCCCGGTCTTTCCAATCGGCGGCATTGTCAAGCGCGGCACCCACCGCGCGCTGACAGATGCCGAGGTGGCCGCCTATGACGCCCCCTTCCCGACCCGCGCCAGCAAGGCCGCGGCGCGGGCCTATCCCCCGCTGGTGCCGTTCAAGGGCAATATCGCCGTGCCGGACCAGCTGCGCGCCTGGGAGGTGTTCCGCCAGTGGGACAAGCCCTTCCTGTGCTGCTTTTCCGATCAAGACCCGATTACCCGCGGCGGCGATGCCGTATGGCTGGAGCGCGTTCCGGGCACTCGCGGGATGCCGCATCGCACCCTTCATGGTGGGCACTTCATCCAGGAAGATGATCCTGCCGGTTTTGCCAACGCGATCATGACGGCGGCTGGAACATGATATTCTCAGCCTAAGCCGGGGATTTAGCCGATTGCAATCCATTGTAGCGATTGTCTGGACCATCGGCTTTGCCTAAGCTCCCCGGCGATGCAGACGCAGACTCGCCCCATGCCTGAACCGGTGGTGCTACCTCAACTCACGCCCAAGCAGCGTGAGGTCATGGCCCTTGTTGCGGACAATCGAACCAGTAAGGAAATTGCTGGTTTGCTTGGTATTTCAGAATCCGCCGTGAACCAGCGAATAGAATTGATCCGGGCGCGCCTGGGTGGGTTGCCGCGCGGCGAAATGGCGCGGCTCTACCGCCAGCAATTCGCCCTTGAGCAAACGATTGCGGGCACATTTCCGCCAACATGGAAGAAAATTCAGGTTCTGCCCGGCGCCGTTTCTCGCCAGAGCAAAGGCGTGGAGGGTCCGTCCGGCGCTGCTGCCCAACAGCAGGAGCGCGATGCCGGATCAGGGTCGCAACCTTCCCATCCGCTCCTCCCGGCAGGGTTAGCCTGGCTCGGTCGGGAGGAGCCTTTCGCAGCATTCGCTCGAACCGCTGCCGTGACCGCGCTGGTCCTGGCTGGAATAGCCGCCGCAGCAACGATCACCCAACTGGTTGGTTTCACCGTGGCGGGCCAATAAAAGCTGCACAGAGGTGCTTGCTCCTTGGCGCTTAATCGCTAGATGGGAAGCCGATGCGGCCGCAACGCCGCGCAGCGACAGGGATCGACATGGCCACTTTCACGCTTCCTGCAAACAGCAAGATCACGGGCAAGGCCCAGCACCACAAGGCTGATGGCGCGGCTCACGTGAAGAAATTTACGGTCTATCGCTACGATCCCGATAGCGGCGAAAACCCGCGCTATGACACGTTCGAGATCGACCTCGACGCCTGCGGGCCGATGGTGCTCGACGCATTGATCAAGATGAAGTCCGAACAGGACCCCAGCCTGACCTTCCGCCGCTCGTGCCGCGAAGGTATCTGCGGGTCCTGCGCGATGAACATCAATGGCCGCAATGGCCTGGCCTGCACCACCGCGATCGAGGACCTGAAGGGTGATATCCGCATCACCCCGCTGCCGCACATGGAAGTGATCAAGGACCTGGTGCCTGACTTCACCCATTTCTACGCGCAGTACGCCTCGATCCGCCCCTGGCTGCAGACCGTCACCACCACGCCTTCGGGCAAGGAACGGCTGCAGTCGCCGGAACAGCGTGAAAAGCTCGATGGGCTCTATGAGTGCATCCTGTGCGCCTGCTGCTCGACCAGCTGCCCCAGCTACTGGTGGAACAGTGACAAGTTCCTGGGCCCGGCGATCCTGCTGCAGGCCTACCGCTGGCTGGCAGACAGCCGCGACGAGATGACCGGTGAGCGGCTGGATGAACTGGAAGATCCGTTCCGGCTCTATCGCTGCCACACGATCATGAACTGCGCGAACGTCTGCCCCAAGGGCCTGAGCCCGGCGCGTGCGATTGCCGAGATCAAGAAAATGCAGGCGGCCAAGCATGCCTGACGGGTGCTGCGTCTAAGTGGCCGACCAGCGCGGCTTCATCTACGAGCCCGATCCGGAAAATCCTGGCTGGCATCGCTGGGAACTGGCTGACGATACCCGGTTCAATGCCCAGACCATGGGCCGGATGCTGGTGCGCCCCGAAGGCGATCGCACCTGCCGCGTGCGGATGTTCCCGGAACGCAAGCATTCCAACCTGCTTGACATGGTGCACGGCGCCGTAACGCTGGCGCTGGTCGACATTGCCCTGTTTGCGGCAATGCGGACCCTGCTCAATGGCAATGCCGGCGGCTCTGTCACGCTGGAGCTGTCCAGCCAGTTCATTGGTGCCGGCGCGCTCGGCAAGCCGCTTGATGCCGTGGTCGAGGTGATGCGCGAGACCAAGCGTCTGGTGTTCATGCGCGGCACGGTGGTTCAGGGCGAAGGCGACGAGCACCTGGTTGCAACTTTCTCGGGCATTGTCCGCAAGCCTTCGGTTAAATGACCGACCTGCTATCGCGGTACGAAGCGCTCGTTGCAGCGGGCGAACTGCGGACAGACCCTGAGCAGCGCGCCGCCGCCGTCCGCTTGGCGCAGTTGCAAAAAGAACTTGAAGCCCCCCAGTCCAGCGGCCTGCTGGGCAAGCTGTTTGGCAAGAAGGCGGCCGCTCCGCGTGGACTGTACCTGTGGGGCGGGGTTGGGCGCGGCAAATCCATGTTGATGGACCTGTTCCACGACAGCCTGGCCATTCCTGACAAGCGCCGCGCTCACTTCCACGCTTTCATGCAGGAAGTTCACGTCCGCCTGCGCGAAGCACGCAAGAGCGAGAGCGGCGATCCGATCCCGCCGGTGGCCGCTGCCATCGCCGAGGGCCTGCGCGTGCTCGCCTTTGACGAGATGGTGGTCAACAATTCCGCCGATGCGATGATCATGAGCCGGCTGTTTACCGCGCTGATCACCCAGCATGGGCTGGTGATCGTTACCACCAGCAATCGCGCACCGTCACAGCTCTACAAGGACGGCCTCAACCGCGAACACTTCCTGCCCTTTATCGCGCTGATCGAGCGTGAGCTTGACGTCATGGCGTTGAACGGTCCGGTTGATTACCGGCTTGAGCGACTTGGCGGCATGGCCACCTGGCACACCCCGCTGGGCGATGCCGCAACGGCCCAGGTCCGCGAAGCCTTTTTCCGGCTGACCGACTATCCACCCGAGGATGCCGAGCACGTTCCCTCGGCCGAACTCGACCTGGGCGGCGGGCGCAAGCTGCACGTACCCAAGAGCCTGAAGGGCGTTGCCGTATTCAGCTTCAAGCGGCTCTGCGCCGAAGCGCGCGGGGCACCGGATTATCTGGCAATCGCGCAGACCTATCACACCGTGATCCTGGTCGGCATTCCTCGCATGGGCCCGGAAAACCGCAACGAAGCCGCGCGGTTCGTCACCCTGATCGACGCGCTTTACGAACAGAAGGTCAAGCTGCTGGCCACGGCCGATGCAGCACCGGAAGAGCTTTACGAGGCGGGTGACGGCCGCTTCGAATTTGAGCGCACAGTCAGCCGCCTGATGGAGATGCAAAGTGCTGACTACCTGGCGCTTGGTCACGGCGAACAAGGTTGAATTAGCAGGGGCCGACCCCACTTACCCATCATTCCGGCGGCAACACCCCGCCGAGGTGGATAGCAGACATGATCGAAGTAAGACCCTTTGCTGGCCTGGGCCACGCGAACCACGGCTGGCTGGATGCCCGTCACCACTTCAGCTTCGCTTCCTATTACGATGCTGCCCGGATGGGCTGGGGCGCGATCCGCGTCTGGAATGACGATACGATTGCACCGCGCAGCGGCTTTCCCCCGCATCCCCATAACGACATGGAAATCGTCACTTTCGTCCGCAGCGGCGCGATCACGCATCAGGACAGCCTTGGCAACAAGGGCCGCACCGGCGCTGGCGACGTCCAGGTGATGAGCGCCGGCACCGGGATCGTCCACGCCGAATACAACCTGGAAGACAAGGCGACGATGCTGTTCCAGATCTGGATCATGCCCGATCGGAACGGAGAAGCCCCTAGCTGGGGCCAGCGCGAATTCCCGCGCGGTGACCGCGCCGGACGCTGGGAAATCGTTGCAAGCGGCTCGCCAGACGAGGATCAGGCGCTGTCAATCCGCGCCGATGCCAAGGTGGTCGCCGCGACGCTTGCAGCCGGTGAAACGGCAACCTGGTCAACTCGTGCGGCGCGCCATGTCTATCTCGTCGCCCCCACCGGAACGATCCGCGTCAACGGGATCGAGGCACAAGCCCGCGATGGCATTGCTATCACTGGCGAAGCTGCGATCACTGTCGAGGCAGTGACTGCGGCCGAAGTGGTCCTGGTGGATTCGCTTTAGGCTGCTGCACGCGGCAAGCGGGCTTGGGCCCCGGCCAGGCGCAGCATCAGCTTGAGATCCTGCTCACGCAATTGCAGCGCCGCGTCGGCCCAATGGTCGACGATATCGCGCAGTTCGGCCAGGGTCACCTCGTTCGCGCGGCGGCTGGCCCGGCGGGCACCGACCAGGCCGGCATGGCGACGGCTGGACTTGGCGATAAAGTCCCGCACCGCAGCCTCGCCCTCACCCGGTTCGGCCAGCTGCTGGACGATACCCAGCTCGTACATCGCTTCGGCTGAGTAGGTCTCATTACCCATGATGATCCGGTCGGCCATTGCCTGACCGAGCCGCCGCGAGAGAATCGCGTGGGCGCCCATGCCGGGGAACAGGCCGAACATCACCTCGGGCAGGCCGAAGGACGAGCCCCGCTCGGCAATGATGTAGTCGAACGAAAGCAGCGCTTCAAACCCGCCGCCCAGCGCCTGCCCCTGGACCATACCGATCGTCAGGATCGGCAGGTCGAGCGCGTGCATGTTGCGCTGGAGAATCTCGACGCAGCGATAGCCATAGGCTGCCAGGGCATCGCGATTGCCTTCGCGGATCAGGCTGGCAAACAGCTCCAGATCGCCGCCGAAACAATAAACGCCCGGCGCGCGGCTGCCGAGAATGAGGTACTTTAACGGCACCCGGTCCGGCCCGAAGTGTGCTCCGATCAGCCGCTGCCAGTTACCGAAATCGGCCAGCATCGGCGGTGTGAAACTGGGGCGACCGGCCGGCCGCATATAGGTCCAGATAGCCTCTTCAGCTTCGCTGTAGAGGACATCCAGCTCGCTCAAGGCATAGAGCTCATCCGGAATCGACAGCCGCACGCGGGCTTGATTCAACATGGCAGCCGTATGGCTTTGCGTATCCGGCAAGGCGTACTCCACCTCAACTGGGGCTGGTTCAGAACCTGAAAGATCGCCTGAAAGTCGATCCATAAATGCCTCGCGCGTAACCCGATTCAGGTATCTGGCAAAAACCACTTACCCGCTATTTTCAGGAATCTAACCGAGGGTGGAGTCGCTTGGCAAAGGAAATCTTAAGCATGTGCGGTGAACCGAGTCCCATTTCTGATCAATTGCTGCGTCCGCGCAACAGGGCATGCCCCAGCAGCAGGGCGGCTACCGCCACTGCCAGCATGGGCCAGATATGGGCCGCAATCATCGCCGCGGGCATGTCCTTCAGGAAGACCCCGTGGCAGATCGCCAGCAGATGACTTAACGGATCAACTGCGGCAATCGGCTGCAGCCAGGCTGGCATTCCATCGATCGGGCTTGCGTAACCGGATAGCAGGATCATCGGCACGATAACCAGGAACCCACCCAGGAAGGCCTGTTGCTGGTTGGCGGCAACGCTGGAGATCGCCAGGCCGATCGAACTTACCGCCAGGCTGAATGCCGCAATTGCCAGCACTATCAACGGGTAGGAGCCAAGAAACGGCACGTCCGAGAGCAAGGCCACCATCGCCACATAGAACGAGCCATTGAACAAGCCGACGAGGAAGGCCGGGGCAGCCTTGCCCAGCAGGATCTCCCAGTGCCGCATCGGCAGGGCCATGAGCTGGTCATAGGTTCCGAACTCGCGTTCGCGGGCGATTGCCTGGACGGAGACCGACAGGACCAGCACGGTGGTGATCACCGCGATCATCCCCGGCAAGGTGAACCAGCTATAGTCGAGGTTGGGATTATACCAGTTACGCACCACGAGGTCGGGTGCCGGAGCGCCGGGGCGCAGGGCTAGTCCCGTAGTTGCTGTGATTTCGGAGATATAAGCTGTAACAATTTGCGCTGCATTGACTCTACGACCGTCGAGCAAAAGGCCGATCTGCCCTTCCTCGCCCCGCGCCACACGGGCTGATAGATCGGGCGGCAGGATCATCCCGCCCAGCACCTCGCGCTGCTCGATAGCTTCACCCAGCGCCGCCTCGTTGGGATAGACGATGACATCCCCGACATTGCGGGCGGCACCCACGGCGGCAAGGAACTGCTCCGATGCAACCCCGGTGTCGCGGTTGACCAGTCCGAGCGAGACGTTCTTGACTTCCAGGGTTGTCGCCAGCCCGAACAGGACCAACTGGATAACCGGGCTGGCGACGAGCGTGGTCATCACGCGCCGGTCGCGCAGCACCACGGCCAGCTCCTTGAGCGCCATGGCCAGGACCCGGACCAGCGCCCCGCTCATGCGATCTGTCGCTTGATCGCGCGGGTCACGCGCAAGAAGAAGAATGCGCCAAAGCCCATCAGCGCCAGGATATTGGGCAGGAACATCGACCAGATGTCACCGACCAGGAACACGCTTTGCAGCGGCGGGATCAGGTAGCGCGCCGGGACGATATAGGTCAGCCACTGGATCGCGACCGGCATGGAATCGATTTCGAACAGGAAGCCTGACAACAGCAGCGACGGCAGGAAGCCTGACAGCAGCGCGAACTGGGTAGAAACGAACTGGTTCTTGGTCCCCGCCGAAATCAGCAACCCCTGCCCCAGCACGGCCGCCAGGAAAGCCGAGGATACGAGAAACAGCGCCAGGAATGACCCGCGGAACGGCAGGCCATAGCCCAGCACGGCCACCGCCACGCAGATCGCGGTCGAGGCAAGGCCCAACACGTAATAAGGCAGCAACTTGCTCAGCACGAGCGCCGGGATCGAGATCGGGGTCGAAAGTAGCCCCTCCATCGTCCCGCGCTCATACTCCCGCGCCATGATGAGCGCGGTCAGCAGGCTGCCGATCATCGCCATGACAATGCCGATCGCACCCGGAACCAGCATGTAGCGGCTCTCCAACTCCGGATTATAGGTATAGCGCGCCACCAGGCCGAGCGCGGGATGCGCTGCCTGGTCGCGTTCGCGGGCCTTGGCCTCGCCCCAGCCTCGCAGTGTGCCGCGCAGATTGGCGGCCAGCAAGGTGGCGGTGTTGACCTGCGAACCATCGGTGACAAGCTGGAGCGCGGGTGCCTGGCCGCTGGCCAGATCGCGCTCGAACCCATCCGGGATCACTACGAAGCCGCGCAGGGCCCCGCTGCGGAGCGCCGGTTCCACCTCGGCCACGCTGCTCTTCTCGGCGATCCGGAAATAGCTGTTGTTGGCCAGGGTTGCCGCCAAATCGCGCGAGGCGCTGGTCCGATCGAGATCGACCAGGCCAGTACGGGTGCCATGCACATCGAGCGTAACGGCGCTACCGAACAGGAACATCAGGATCAGCGGCATCAGCACGACCAGCCCGAAAGTTGAAGGATCGAGCCAGATCTGCGCCCATTCCTTTGCTCGGATCGCGGCGGCGCGGCGCCAGAACAGCGGATCACGCACGCTCATGCATCCACCTCGGCCAGCGCGCGCCGCTGGGTGTCAATCAGGCTGACGAAAGCCGCCTCGAGCGAAGGCGCGACCCCGCTGCCCGGGATGGAGCGCCGCAGCTCGTCCGGGGTCCCTTGCGCAATGGTCTGGGAACGGTTGATCACCAACACCCGGTCGCAGTTCTCCGCCTCGTCCATGAAATGGGTTGTCACGAGGACCGCTGTGCCGCGTGCCGCGATGGCATTGATATGGTGCCAGAACTCACGCCGGACGAGCGGATCGACGCCCGAGGTTGGCTCGTCGAGAAACAGCACCGGCGGGGTATGCAGCACCGCCGCCCCCAGCGCGAGCCGTTGCTTGACGCCGAGCGGCAGCAACCCCGCCGCCGAGGCAAGGAAAGGCTCAAGCCCCAGGGCCTGGATAATCCGTTCAATCGCGGACTGCTGGACCGCGCCAGTCAGGCCATAGGCCCCGGCCACAAATTTCAGGTTCGCCGCAACCGTCAGATCGCCATAAAGCGAGAACTTCTGCGGCATATAGCCGAGCGCCTGGCGGGCTTCTGCCCGCGCCACCGACAAATCGCGTCCGGCCACGGTCCCTCTTCCAGCGCTGGGCGTGGCAAGCCCGCAGAGCATCCGGAAAGTGGTCGATTTGCCCGCGCCATTGGGGCCCAGCAGACCGAAAATCTCCCCCGGCCGGACCGAGAAGGAGATTTCCTGTGCCGCAACGAAATCGCCATAGCGGCGCGTCAGCCCGATCGCGGCAATCGCGGGCTGGTCCGCCTGATCGAGCCGCAGCGGAAAAGCCTCGGCCAGCGCGCTTGGCTGAAGCGGCGCGCCATCATCGAGCATGGCTGCAAAGCCTTCATCGGCTCGGGCCGGCACCGCTTGCCACTCAGACCCGGCGGGTGCGGCCGGGACACGGGTCAGCGCGTGAATTTCACCGCCCTCGATCCGGCCCGAAATGACCCCTGGATCGAGCAACAGGTCCTGCAGCGCCTTGCGGCGAACACCCTGCGGAAGCGGGCGCGAATAGCAGCGCCCGTCCGCGCTAGCGGCCAGTCCGGCCGGCGGGCCGTGATAGCGAATCTCGCCTTCATGCAGCAGGACGATCTCGTCACAGCGCGCGGCGTCTTCGAGGATATTGGTGGTCCAGACCAGGCTGGTGGCCGGGCCGGACAGGTCCATCGCCAGCTGCCAGATCTCCTGCCGCGAGACCGGATCGACTCCGACCGACGGTTCGTCGAGCAACATCAAGCGTGGGGCCGCCACCACCGCACAGGCCAGCGCCAGCTTCTGCCGCATCCCGCCGGACAGCTTGCCAACTGCACGGTCCTGAAACGCCGCCAGGCCCGTCAGGCGGTAGAGATGGTCCATCCGCTCCGGGCTGTCCTGCGGCTCTACCCCGCGCAGCCGCGCGTAGAGCTCAAGGTTCTGGCGCACCGTCAGCTCGGCATAAAGCGCTCCGCCCTGCGGCATGTAACCAACCGGACCGCGATCGAGTTGCACGGCCGGACCGCCGAGCAGTTCGACGCTGCCGCTGTCCGCCTCCACCAGCCCGGCCAGGATCCGCATCAGCGTCGTCTTGCCGCCGGCATCCGGACCGACCAGGCCAAGCCGGCGCCCAGGCGCGAGGCTGAGCGAGACCTGCCGCAGCGCCTCGACCGGCGGCGCCCCGCGGCGCGCGCCCTTGAA
>JBEGOD010000131.1:0-10871 GCA_041182185.1 Pseudomonadota bacterium | reverse complement strand
CTTCGGGTCAAGCCCGTTGGCGGCAGCAATCGCCGACCAGGCCACGCCATAGTCGAGCGCGATGCCAAGACCGGTCTCGTCTTCGCCGACGGTATGCGTGCGGCGGCGCGGGATCACCAGCTTCTGCCCGGCGCGGACCGCATAGGGGGCCTTCAGGCCGTTCGCCTCGATGATCAGCACGCGGGGCACTTCGACCCGGTTGGCGATCCCGCCCAGCGTCTCGCCGGCCTTCACGACATATTCGGTCGCGCTCCTGGGATCGTCGTCAGCCAGCAGCGGGCTTGCGGCCAGCAAGGCCAGGGCCAGCGCAAGACCGGCCCGCACCATCAGGCGAAGCGCTCTGCCAGGGCGACCAGCGACGCATCGTGGGTCAGGTCGAGCTGCAAGGGGGTTACCGCCACAAAGCCATCCTGGATTGCCTCAAGATCGGTCGCATGACCGGGGGTATGCTCTATCCCATCGAGACCAAACCAGAAATAGCGATAGCCGCGCGGGTCCACACCTTCCACCACGGTCCCGCGCGAATAGTCATGAAAGCCCTGCCGCACGACCCGGATCCCCTGGACCTGATCGGCCGGGATTGCCGGGAAGTTGATGTTGACCAGGGTGCGCGGCGGCAGCGGCAGGTCCAGCAATGGGGCCAGGGCCTTGGCCCCCCAGGCCTCGGCCACGCTGAACGGCACGGCATCGCCCATGCCTTCGCTGGCATAGACCTGGCTCAGCGCGATCGAGCGGATCCCGGCCAGCGCGCCCTCGATCGCGGCAGAGACGGTGCCGGAATAGGTTACATCGTCGCCCAGGTTGGCGCCGCGGTTGACGCCTGACAGGATCAGGTCCGGTGCGGCGGGCATCACCTCGCGCAGGCCCATCATGACCGCGTCGGTCGGGGTGCCGGAGACCGAAAAACGCCGCTCTTCATGCTGGCGCAGCCGCACCGGGCGCGACAGGGTGAGCGAGTGGCCGGCGCCGGACTGTTCCTCGGCCGGGGCAACGATCCAGATATCGTCCGAGAACTGGCGAGCGATTCCCTCCAGCACGGCCAGGCCGGGGGCGAAGATCCCGTCGTCATTGGTCAGCAGAATGCGCATCAGAGCGGAACCAGCCGGTCGATCCCGCCCATATAGGGGAGCAGCGCCGCCGGAATTTCGACCGAGCCGTCTTCCAGCTGGTAATTCTCCAGCACGGCCACCAGCGTCCGGCCGACCGCCAGGCCAGAGCCGTTCAGGGTATGTACGAATTCCGGCTTGGCCTTCTCCCCGGCGCGGAAGCGGGCATTCATCCGCCGCGCCTGGAAATCGCCGCAGTTGGAGATCGAGCTGATCTCGCGGTAGGCATCCTGTCCGGGCAGCCAGACCTCAAGATCGAAGGTCTTCTTCGCGGTAAAGCCCATGTCCCCGGCGCAGAGCAGGACCTTGCGATAGGGCAGCTCCAACGCCTGGAGGATCGATTCGGCCGCTGCCGTCATCCGCTCATGCTCGGCCTCCGACTGGTCGGGCGCGCAGATTGTCACCAGTTCGACCTTCTCGAACTGGTGCTGGCGGATATAGCCGCGCGTGTCCTTGCCTGCTGCCCCGGCTTCGGAGCGGAAGCAGGGGGTCAACGCGGTCAGCCGCAGCGGCAGGGCGGCGCCATCCAGGATCTGTTCGCGCACCGAATTGGTCAGCGAAACCTCGGCCGTCGGGATTAACCAGCGCCCGTCGGTGGTCTGGAAATTGTCCTCGGCAAACTTGGGCAGCTGGCCGGTGCCAAACAGCGATTCCTCGCGCACCAGCAGCGGCGTGGCGCATTCGACATGGCCGTTCCGGACCGTCTGCTGATCGAGCATGAACTGCCCAAGCGCGCGCTGCAGCCGCGCCATCTGCCCGCGCAGGAAGGTAAAGCGCGCGCCGGAAATGGCTGCGCCCGTCTCGAAATCCAGGCCGAGCGCCGGGCCAAGATCGGCGTGTTCCTTCGGCGCGAAGCTGAACGCGCGCGGGGTGCCCCAGCGACTGACTTCGACATTCTGGGTTTCGTCCGCGCCATCGGGCACGGCGGGGTCGGGCAGGTTGGGGTAGGCCGCCAGCGCTTCCTGCAGCTCGGCCGAAAGTTCGCGGTCTTCCTGCTCCAGCGCGGGCAGGGTGTTCTTGATCTCGGCCACTTCGGCCTTGAGCCGTTCGGCTTCGTCCTTGTCGCCGCGGCCCATCGCTGCGCCGATCGCCTTGGAGGCTTCGTTGCGGCGGTTCTGCGCGTCCTGCATCGCGGTCGCCACCGCGCGCCGGGCCGTGTCGAGCGACAGGATCGAACCCGAAACAGGCTCCACCCCCCGGCGGGCAAGGGCGGCATCGAAAGCGGCGGGATCGTCGCGGATCAGGCGGATATCATGCATAGCGCAGGCGCTATGCCGCTTGCCCCGCCGCTACGCAAGGTGGCGCTACTTGGCCTTGCAGGTGTTGATCCCCAGCAGCGAGTAGGCCGGGCAGGTCCGCAGGAACCCGGTGACCAGCGGAATCACGCCCAGCCAGCCCCAAGGCGTCTTCGGCCCGACAAAGACCAGCGCGATCAGCACGAGGCCAAGGATGATGCGAAGCAGGCGATCGGCGCTGCCGACGTTGGTGGTGAACATGGCTCAGCCCTCCATTGCGATGGCATGGCTCTGCCGCACTGCGCCGGGCGATGCATTGACCGGGATCAACGGGGGAAATGGCGGAAGTGGTGGGCGCGACAGGGATTGAACCTGTGACCCCACCCGTGTGAAGGGTGTGCTCTACCGCTGAGCTACGCGCCCACTTCCTGCCTAAGGCCGCAAGGCCATTCGACGAGCGAAGCGCGCCCTTAGATGGGGCGGCGCGAATTGACAAGCGGGGAAAGCCGGATAGAGGCGCATCCATGAGCGAAGAAACCCCAGCAACGCCAGAAGCCACCCCCGCGCCGGCCGGCCTTGACGTGCCGCCGGATCACCTGGCGATCAGCCCGCGCAGTCCGCACTTCAACGAGGCGGTGCTGATGCGCGGCGTCGGTATCCGCTTCAAGGGCGTGGTGCGCACCAATATCGAGGAATACTCGATCTCCGAAGGCTGGGTGCGGGTTCAGGCCGGCAAGACCATGGATCGCCACGGCCAGCCGCTGACGCTCAAGCTCAACGGGCCGGTCGAGGCCTGGTTCGAAGACCTTGGCGACAATCCGCCGGTGGCTAAGGCCTAAATCCCCAATTCGCGCTTGATGATCGCGGCGATGGGATCCTCGTCGCGGGCGGCGAAAGCGCTCTTGAACGCGTCCTTGCCGCGCTTTTCCGCGCGGGCGAGGGTGGTCTGCTGCAACGCGTTGTTCTTTGGCTTGCCGGAATAGATGAAGCCGGCGAGCGGCCAGTGGGTCGCGCCCAGCGCCTGGCTGGGGCCGTACCACACGCGCACCGCGCTCCAGTCATTGTCGGGCGAAACATCGATCGCGCGGACGTCGTCCTCAATCTGGCCGCGGCGGCCATTGATCGGACTCCAGTTGGCATGGCGGATCAACACGGTGCGCGAATCGATCACCTTGCTGACCGCAGCGACATGGCCCAGCCGCGAATTGCCGTTGGGGCGAAAGGCCATCACCGCGCCGACCCTGGGCTTGAAGCCGCGGGCATAGCGGCCCTCGGCCTGGTCCCACCAGGTATGGGCATCGCCATAGATCTGGATGCCCGAGACAGCCCGCGCATAGGGCACGCATTGCAGATAGGGGGGCAAGCCATCCGCAGTGGCGCCGCCGGCATCGCGATCGTCGATATCGAAGGTGCGCGCATGCACCGGGCCAGTGGCCAGGGCGATGAGCAGCGCTGCGGGAAGAAGCGATCGGAGCGAAATCATGACGCGCCTTGTCGCCGATTACGGTTAATCCAGCGCTGCCCGGTAAGGTTAACGTCGCGGCAAGGATCAACCGCGCGGCTTGCAAATTGTTGCTGGAACGGTCAGGGCTGACCGCGTGAAACTCCCCCAGGTCATCATCATCGGTCGTCCGAACGTCGGCAAGTCCACGCTGTGGAACCGGCTGGTCGGCAAAAAGCTGGCACTGGTCGATGACCAGCCCGGGGTAACGCGCGACCGCCGCTTTGGCGAAGCGCACCTGCTGGGCCTCGATTTCACCATCGTCGATACGGCCGGTTGGGAGGATGAGGACGAAGCCACGCTGCCGGGCCGGATGCGCCAGCAGACCGAGGCCGCGCTGGTCGGCGCCGATGTCGCGCTGTTCGTGATCGATGCCCGTGCTGGCCTCACCCCGCTGGACGAGGAAATCGCCCGCCACCTGCGCCAGTGCGACGTGCCGGTGGTGCTGGTGGCCAACAAGGCCGAAGGCAAGACCGGCGATCACGGGATCTATGAAGCCTTCTCGCTCGGCCTGGGTGATCCGGTTCCGTTTTCGGCTGAGCATGGCCAGGGCCTGGCCGACCTGTTCGAAGCCCTGCTGCCGCACCTCAACGAGCGCCAGCTCGAGATGGATGCCGAGGCGGCCATCGCGGCCGAGCTGGAGGATGAGGAAGAGTACGACCCCAAGGCCATCCTCAAGCTGGCCATCGTCGGGCGTCCGAATGCCGGCAAGTCGACCCTGATCAACCGCTTTCTCAAGGAAGACCGGCTGCTGACGGGGCCGGAAGCCGGGATCACCCGCGATTCGATCGCGATCGACTGGACCTGGCACGATCCTGCCAGCGGCGAGGACCGGCCCGTGCGGCTGATCGATACGGCCGGGATGCGCAAGAAGGCGCTCGTCGTCGACAAGCTCGAGAAGATGGCCGTGGCCGATGCCCGCCATGCGATCGATTTTGCCGAAGTGGTCGTGCTGCTGCTCGATGCCACCCGCGGCCTCGAGCACCAGGACCTCAAGATCGCCAGCATGGTCCTCGAAGAGGGCCGGGCGCTGATGATCGCGATCAACAAGTGGGACGTGGCCGAGGATGCCTCTGGCCTGTTCAACGGGATCCGTGCCGCGCTGGAAGACGGCCTCAGCCAGGTCAAGGGCCTGCCGCTGCTGGCGGTTTCGGCGCGGACCGGCAAGGGGCTGGACGAGATGATCCGCGCGGCCTTCGAGCTGCGCGATGCCTGGTCAAAGCGCGTGCCGACCGCTGCGCTCAACCGCTGGTTCGACGATGCCCTCGCCAGGAACCCGCCGCCTGCACCGGGCGGTCGCCGGATCAAGCTGCGCTACATTACCCAGGCCAAGACCCGTCCGCCCGGCTTCGTGCTGTTCGGCACCCGGCTCGACGAGCTGCCCAACAGCTATCAGCGCTACCTGGTCAACGGACTGCGGCGCGAGCTCGGCTTCGATGCCGTGCCGGTGCGGCTGATGCTGCGCAGCCCGAAGAACCCCTTCGCGAAGAAGTAGGCCTTCGGGCCGGCAATTGGGGATCAGCTGCCTGCGGGTTCGCTTTGCAGCTGGATGTAGTTCTGCAGCCCCATCCGCGCGATCATCTCGAACTGTGTTTCGAGGAAATCGACATGCTCTTCCTCGCTGGCCAGGATCGAGCGGAACAGGTCGCGGCTGACGAAGTCGTGGACCGTCTCGCAATGCGCGATCGCGGCCCGCAGATCGGGGATCGCGTCGTGCTCAAGCGCGAGGTCGGCCTTGAGAATCTCTTCGACATTCTCGCCGATCCGCAGCTTGCCCATGTTCTGGAAATTGGGCAGGCCTTCGAGGAACATGATGCGTTCGGCCAACTGGTCGGCGTGCTGCATCTCGTCGATCGATTCATGGCGCTCATGCGCGGCGAGCTTCTTGATCCCCCAGTTGTCGAGCATGCGGTAATGCAGCCAGTATTGGTTGACCGCAGTCAGCTCGTTGAACAGGACCTTGTTGAGGTATTCGATAACCTTTTTATCGCCCTTCACGGCGTATTCTCCCGGGAGGTTGGAGGGTGCTTGTCAGGCGCGATTATGCGCTGGCTTGCGCATTCAGGGCAAGCTCGGAATTCCTTGGATTTCAGGGATTTTTGCGCACCGCTCGCAAGTGTCGCAACTGCACTTGCAAGGCACTCGCATCAGGCGGTTTGCAGCCCTTCGGTGCTGGCCTTGGCGCGTTCGTCGATCAGCAGTTCGGCCGCCTCATCAAGGCATTGGCCGCATTGCGGGCGGCAGCCGAGCGCTTCGTAAACGGCATCGGGATCACCGGGGCAGCGGCGGGCCGCTGCGCGCAGTTCGCTGTCACGGATGGCATTGCAGACGCAAATGTACATCGGCGGCTCCCGGTGGCTTCGAATCATTAATAATGCGAATCGTTCTCATTCACAAGAGGCGTGCGAAAGGTAATCGCCGGCCTTCGGTCAGCGAGCGCCACAGCCACTCGGCCGGCCCCTGCCGGAACCGTTCCAGCCAGGGCTTGCTCCAGGCCAGCATCAGCGCCCAGCCCAGCAGCACGAACCACCACTGCCGCGCGGCGCCAACCTGCCCGGCCAGGCCCAGCCCCCAGCCGAAGAAGCAGAAGGCCATCACCAGCGAGGTCAGCAGGTAATTGCTCAGCGCCATGCGCCCGGCGGCGCGCAGGCGCTCGCCCAGCCAGGTGTGCAGCAGGGCGGGGGCCACCAGCACCAGCAATGCGGCCCAGGCCAGGGTCAGCGCCAGGTGCTGCGGTCCGGCCGGGCCGATCAGCAGCTCGAACATGGCTTCGGGCGGGAAGCCGCGGCTCCAGGCCCACCAGGCCTGCGCGCCGGCAATCGGCAGGCCGATGCCAAGGCTGAAGAGAGCCAGCCACCACAGTCGTTTACGCGGCCAGCCGCCGGTGAAGAACCCGCTGCGGAAAAGCGCCATGCCCAGCAGCATCAGCGGCACCGTTTCCCCGAGCGAGAGCAGGGCAACCACCAGCGGCAGGTAGAGCGTCTCGGCGAACCGTTCGGCCAGCATGGCGAAATAGGGCTGGCGCAGGATGTCGACCTCATTGTGCGCTTCGGCTGAAATGGCGGCGAACTGGCCCAGCACCTCGGCGCGGGTGACAGGATTGGCCGTGCCGTGATGAACCGCGGCGACCGCGGTGAAGCTGGACCAGCCGGAAATGGTGAAGGCCGCATGCCATATGGCGAACCCGGCCAGCGCCACCACCACCATCCGCCGCACCGACCAATGCCGCAGCGCCAGGGCAAGCGGCGCGAGCAAGGCGTAAAGCATCAGGATATCCCCGCTCCACAGCAGCAACTGGTGCGCATAGCCGATCAGCAGCAGCCAGCCGAGCCGCCGCAGTTGCATCAGCCCGCCATCCTCGTCCGCCGCATCGCGCCGGTCGATGAACAGCAGCAGCGAGGCTCCGAACAGCAGGGTGAACAGGCCGCGCATCTTGCCTTCGAATAGGACCAGACCGGCCGCAAAGCTCAGCGCGTCGCTGGCACTGGCCGGGGCCAGCAGGGCCGGGCTGAGCACGGCGGAAGGCCCCCCGGCAAAGGCGGCGATATTGATGGTCAGGATGCCGAGCACGGCAATCCCGCGCACCAGATCCAGCGCGGCGATCCGATCGGGCGCCGCGCTGCCGGTCATCTCAGCCTTTGACTGCTATGCAGGTCTGGCCGCCGGCGGTCAGGCGTTCGCAGGCAGCCCGCGCAGCGGCTTCGGAGCTGAAGCCGCCAACCTGGAGCTTGGTTACCGCTCCGGCCTTGACGTTGAGCCGCGGCTTGCCGGCCAACTCGGCCCGGCCCTTCAGGCGGTTCCACAGCGCGTCGGCATTGGCGGGCTGGCCAAAGGCACCCAGCTGGATCCGCCACGGGCCCGAAGTTGCCGGTGCAGCAGCAGGAGCCGCTGCGGGGCGAACCGGGGCAGCGGCTGGCGGCGGAACAGCAGCAATTCCCGGCGGAACGCCTTGGCGGACCACGATCGGGCGCGCGGCCACAGGCCGTGCATAGTCTGCTCCGGCCGTAGCCGGACTTTCATTGACCGCGCGGCTGGCGGCGCTGGCCGCATCGCTGGCCTGAGCCGGGCTGACATTGCGCATGGCCACGGCTGCGACCGGTGCAGGTCCGCTCGGGATAGTTGCGCCAAGGTCCGCCGCCGCCATCTGCCGGGCGCGGGTAGCGTCAGCCTGGCTGCGTAGCTCGGCGGCCAGTTCCACCGCCTGCTGGCGCTGGGCCATCGGCACGTGCTGGTCCATCTGGCCGAGCGCCGCTGCCGCCTGGGGCAGGCCGGCCTGCTGGGCCAGGCTGACCAGAGCGTAGGCCCGAACCCAATCCTTGCCGACGATATCGCCGTTGAAATGACCGATCCCCAGCAGATACTGCGCGCGCGGCTCGCCGCGATCGGCCGCAGCGCGGATAAAGGGCAGGGCCTGGGTGCGCTGGCCGCGCTGGAACAGCAGCAGTCCGTAATTGTCGCTCGCCTGGATATGGCCCAGGGCGGCGGCCCGGCCAAACAGCGCCTCGGCCTGGACCAGGTCCTGTTTCACGCCCTGGCCCAGCTTGTAGGCCTGGCCCAGGTTGAACATCGCATCGGCATCGCCCTTGGCCGCTTCGACCTGCCAGGCCTTGGCCGCGGTGGCAAAATCGCCGCGCGTCCAGGCCTCTACGCCCGCGCGGGTATCGCCAAGAATCGGTGACGCCATGGCGATTGCCGCGCCGCCAAGGCTGGCGAGAAGAAATTTCTTGTAACCCATTTGCGACTTCCCGACTTCGCCCGGGGCTTAAGGCGGCGGCGACCGGAAAATAGCCGCCACCGCGCTGCTCCGCGACCCATTGTCCTTAACTGACATAGTAAAGCACAGGTTAGCAAAGAATTTATCGCCTCCTTCAAGCCCGGCCCCGGTTCGAACCTGCGGGCCGCGTTAACCCAAAATTAGGAACGTTCTGCGATCCCGGGGCCCAGGTCAATTTGACCGAATTGGCATTTCGCAGGGGGAATTGGCTTTGCGCGTACTGGCATTGGCATCGCAGAAGGGCGGATCCGGCAAGACTACCTTGTCCGGACATCTGGCCGTCCAGGCACAGCGCGCCGGCGCTGGTCCGGTCGTGCTGATCGACATCGACCCGCAGGGTTCGCTGGCGGACTGGTGGAACGAACGCGAGGATGAATATCCCGCTTTCGCCCAGACCACCGTTGCGCGTCTTGCGAGCGATCTTGCAGTCCTGCGTCAGCAGGGTTTCAAGCTGGCGGTAATTGACACGCCCCCGGCGATCACCATGGCCATCCAGTCGGTGATCTCGGTCGCCGAATTGATCGTCGTGCCGACCCGGCCGAGCCCGCATGACCTGCGCGCTGTCGGCGCCACGGTCGATCTGTGCGAACGCGCCGGCAAACCGCTGATCTTCGTGGTCAACGCAGCCACCCCCAAGGCCAAGATCACTTCGGAAGCCGCTGTGGCCCTGTCGCAGCACGGCACCGTCGCCCCGGTCACCCTGCATCACCGGACCGACTTTGCCGCTTCGATGATCGATGGCCGCACCGTGATGGAAGTGGAACCCAACGGCCGCTCCGCCCAGGAAGTGGTCGCGCTTTGGAACTACATTTCCGACCGCCTCGAAAAGAACTTCCGCCGCACCGTGTTTGCGGCCCCGACCGCAGTTTCGATGCTGCCCGGCTCGGCCGGCCGTCCGGCTGGTGGCTTCGGCCGCCGCGTGGCCGGTTCTTAAGTGCGGGGACCGGGGGGTATGACCGAACCCAAATCCTTCGCTTCGCTCTCGCCGACGCTGCTGGCCCGCAAGGGTGGCGCCCGCCCGGCGATGCGCCCGCAGCTTGGCCCGATCGGCGGCGATGCCCTGGCGCGTCAGCTCGATGACCTGGGCTGGAACGACATGGGCCACGATGTCGATGACGTCCCGCAGCACAGCGCCGAAGTTGTCTCGATTGCGCCCGATTCGCTCGCGCCGGTCTATGCACCGGTGCCAGAAGTGGTCCGCCAGCGCAGCGAAGCGGCCCGCCGCGTCGGTGGCTCGCGCCGCTCGGCCCTGGCCGATGGTCGCCGTGCCGCCTTCACCCTGCGGGTCGATGCCGAACGCCACCTCAAACTGCGCCTGGCCTGTGCGGTGCGCAACCGCAGTGCCCAGCAGCTGGTGACCGAGGCGCTCGACAAGCTGCTCGATGAATTGCCCGACATAGCCGATCTCGCCGCGCAGGTCGCGCGCCGGGCCAACTGATCCTGAAAGAGGGGAGATCTCCCATGTCCGCCAGCACCATCCGCACCAAGCTTCTGCCGCTCGGCGTCACCGGGGCCATCGCCCTGGCGATCGTGGCCGGCGCCGGCTTCGGCGAGACCGTCGTGGCCAAGCCGACGCCGGACAAAACCGCCGCTGCCGCCCAGGCTGCGTTGGGCAAGGGGCAGGTCGACAAGGCGATCGAACTGGCCGAAGCCGTGGTCGCCGCCAGCCCGCGTGAGCCGTCCTATCGCGCCCTCTTGGCCCATGCCTATCTCAAGGCTGGCCGCTTCCAGTCGGCCTCGGCAACGTTCGACGATGCGATGAAGCTGGGCGACAACAGCGCCAAGACCGCGCTGGGGCTGGCCCTGTCCTATGCTGCTGCTGGCCGCAACCGCGATGCCGTGGCGATCCTCGATGACTGGCGCGATGCCATTCCGGTTGCCGACCTTGGCCTCGCCATGGCGCTGGCCGGCGAACCAACCCGCGGCAGCGCGATTCTGGCCGACGCCCTTCGCGGCGGCGAGAACACCCCCAAGCTGCGCCAGAACCTGGCCTATTCCTATGCCCTCGACGGGCGCTGGCGCGAAGCGCGGATCATGATGAGCCAGGACGTTCCGGCTGGTGAAGTCGATGCGCGAATCAGCGATTGGGCCGCCAAGACCCGTCCCGAAGACTATCAGGTGCGCGTTGCCGGCCTGCTGAACGCTCCACTGCGCAGCGATCCGGGCCAGCCGTCGCGCCTGGCGCTCAATTCGAACCAGGTGACCGAACAGCTTGCCGCCCAGACCGCTGCGGTAGCAACCGTGCCGCAGGTCGC
>JBEGOD010000130.1:0-10394 GCA_041182185.1 Pseudomonadota bacterium | reverse complement strand
CCGGTAATGCGGGCAACCGGCATAGACGCATTCGCCGCGCTGGTCGGTCAGTGCCTTGATCCCGCGCTGGCGGAACAGCGTGCCGAGCCAGCCGGGCAGGTCGCCGCCGATCATGTCGCCGTCCTGGCTGTAGGCGGCCCAGCGCGCGACCAGCTGCGCCAGGATCGCTGCACGACCTGCGAAGCCACCTTGCAAGGCATCCTCAAGATTAAGCAAACACAGGTAATTTTCGCGACCCTTGCGCACCACGACGGGCTGGCTGCCATCGCCGCGCCGACCCGGCCAGGCGCGGCGGCTTTCGCGGCGGAGCTGGCGCTGGAGCGCCTTGGTATAGGTCGAAACCCAGACCGTGCCGCCCGATTGCTCCGACCAGAGCGAGGCCGGGGCGAGGTAGCCGAGCGTCTTGCCGATCCCGGTGCCGGCCTGGGCCAGCAGGACATGCGGCAGGCCCTCGCGGCGACGGGGGGCAAAGACCTCACCGGCCTCGCTGGCATAGGCAACCTGTGCCGGGCGCGCCTCGGCCCCGCTGCCGGTCAATTGGCCCAGCCGCTGGGTGATGGCTTCGGGCGGCAGCGAGACCTGGGCCGGCTGCGGGCGCTCGGGCGTTTCCTCCCACTCTGGCAATCGCGCGAACAGCCAGCGTTCGGCCTTGGCCGGCGCGGCCAGCCGCGCGGTCAGCAAGCGCGCCCAGGGCCAGCGCAGGCGTGTCAGGTTCTGCAGCGCGCTCCACGCGCCTTCGCGTTCGACCCAGGCGGGATCGGCGCAGACGGCCAGCAGCGCTTCGGCCGCGACCTGGAGCAGGGCGGGCACGGCATCGTCACCCTCCGGCTCAGGCAGGTCGAGCGCATGGGCCAGGCCTTTGGGCGTCGGCACCATGAAGCGCGCCGGATGGATGAAGGCGAACAGCTCCAGCAGGTCGAGCCCCGACAGGTCGGGATAGCCCAGCCGGGTCGCTACCAGCGGCGCATTGAGCAGCAGCAGCGGCGTATCGGCGGCGGCAATAATCGCCTCGCCCTTGCCGGTCACGCGGGTGCTGCCATTGCCGTCGCGCAGCCAGCAGCCGGAATGGCTGGCGTGAATCGCGGGCAGGGGCAGGGCGGACGTCACGGTTCCAGCGATAGAACGGAACTGGAACGCAGGGCAAGCAGTTGACCGGGCAGCCGTGCCGGTCCAGCGTCAGAAAATGCCGAATCCCAAGCGTGACGCCCTGATTACCCGCCTGCCCAAGGCCGAGCTCCACCTCCACATCGAAGGCTCGCTTGAGCCGGAGCTGCTGTTTGCTCTGGCGCAGCGCAATGCGGTGAGCATCCCGTTCGCGTCGGTCGAGGCGGTGCGGGCGGCCTATTCCTTCTCGAACCTGCAGGACTTTCTCGACATCTATTACCAGGGCATGTCGGTGCTGCTGACCGAGCAGGACTTCTACGACCTGACCTGGGCCTACCTGGAGCGGGCGGCGGAGAACACCGTCCGCCATGTCGAGATCTTCTTCGATCCGCAGGGCCATACCGAGCGCGGCATTGCTTTCGAGACGGTGCTGAACGGGATCGAGGCTGCTCTGAAGGACGGCGAGGCGCAGCTGGGCATCAGCTACCGCCTGATCATGTGCTTCCTGCGCCACCTGAGCGAGGAAGAAGCCTTCGCGACGCTCAACCTGGCGCTGCCGCACCTGGCCCGGATCCACGGCGTCGGGCTGGATTCATCCGAAGTCGGGCACCCGCCAGGCAAGTTCCAGCGCGTGTTCGCCAAGGCGCGCGAACTGGGCCTGCACGTGACGGCCCATGCCGGCGAGGAAGGTCCGCCAGCCTATGTCTACGAGGCGCTCGATCTGTTGGAGGTCGAACGGATCGACCATGGCAACCGCGCGCTGGAGGACCCTTCGCTGGTCCAGCGGATCGTTGACGAGGGGCTGACGCTGACGGTCTGTCCGCTCTCGAACCTGCGGCTTTGCGTGATCAAGGATCTTGGCGAAAGCCCGGTGCGGCGGATGCTCGACCTGGGACTGAGGGCTACGGTCAATTCGGACGATCCGGCCTATTTCGGCGGCTACATCAACGATAATTTCCGGGCCCTGGCCGATGCGCTGGACCTTTCGGAGGCAGAGATCGTGAAGCTGGCCGAGAACAGCTTTACCGGCTCGTTCCTGCCGATGGCCGACCAGATCCAGCACCTGGCCGAGATCGCGGAGGTGGCCGGTGGTCGATAAAGTCTACCTGACCGCCGACCGGCTGCTGGAAGACAGCTTTGCCCTGGCCAACCTGGTGCTCGATTCCGGCTTCGTGCCAACGCACATTGTCGGCATCTGGCGCGGCGGAGCGCCGGTCGGGATCGCTGTGCAGGAACTATTGGCCTATCGCGGGGTCGAGACGGATCACATCGCGATCCGAACCGCGAGCTACAGCGGGATCGATCAGCAGGCCAAGAAAGTGCGGGTCTATGCCCTGGGCTACCTGATCGACGTGCTCGATCCGGGACACCGCCTGCTGGTGATCGATGACGTGTTCGATACCGGCCGGTCGGTTGAAGCCTTCCTGCGCGAGCTCAAGGCGCGCTGCCGGCACAACATGCCCGAGACGGTGCGGATCGCGACGGCCTATTACAAGCCCAGTCGCAACCAGACGTCACTAAAGCCAGACTACTTCGTGCACGAGACCGAGGAATGGCTGGTTTTCCCGCACGAGATCTGTGGGCTGACCGAGCAGGAAATCCGCGCGCACAAACCTGGCGCGGCGTTTATCCTGCGCGAAGGTAGCTAGCCCGGTCGGCGCTCCGCGCGCGGCTGATCGCTTCCAGATCGACCGGTTCCCGGAACTTGAAGCCAACTTCCGCGCCTTCGTACCACATCACTTCGGCCGCGATGGGTGCAAGGTTGCGGAAGTGGATCTGCACAGCCTCATTGACCGTAAAGTCGATCACCTCCGGGCAATCGCCCTTGAGGCCTGCGGCTGACAGGTTGCGCACCTTCAGGCTGAATTGCGCGCCGTTGCGGCGCTCGCCCTTGACCACCAGCAAGGTGGTCGTGCGGCGGGCACGCGGTTGCGCAGGCGCATCGCCTGCATCGTGTTCGATTGGTTCGCGACTCATTTTATCCCCCGAGATCAATCGTCTCGCTGCAAATGAGCCTTGGGGGGGAGGTGTTGAGACTAGGTAAACGGACCTGCAACTTTCGGCCTGGCAAAACTACTTATCCGCTTGCCAGACTGGCTCGCCTTCCTTGATCGTTTCCAGCACCCTGATCGCCCGGATCTGGTCGACCGGGGTCTCGAGCGGGTTGCGATCGAGCACCACGAAATCGGCCAGCAGCCCAGGCTTGATCCGGCCGCGGCGGCCCTCTTCGAACACCTGCCAGGCCGGCCCGGTGGTCAGGGCCTGCAGCGCGTGGAAGGCATCATCGCGCTGGCCTTCGCCGCTGACCACGCCGGTGCGGGATTGGCGGGCCATCGCGCTCCACAATTGCGCGCGGGTATCGAGCGGGGTGACCGGATAGTCCGAATGGTTCGACGGGATCAGTCCGGCGGCACGGCTGGCGACGAAGGGGCTGATGAAATCGACCACCTCGTTCGGGAAATTGCGGCGGTGGGTATCGGCGAAATAGAACGTGTGGTTGGAGAAATAGGCTGGGCCGACTCCGATCCGGACATAGGCCGGGATCTGGTCAGGCCGCATGAATTGCGAATGGATCACGATCGGACGGCGATTGTCGGCAGCCTTGATCCCCAGCGCGTCGAAGCCGCGGATCGCCATGTCGATCGCCGCATCGCCATTGGCATGGACGAAGATCTGCCAGCCGCGCTCATGCACCTTGCGGGCGAGCGCCTGGAAATCGGCATCGCGCACCACGGGCTGGCCGTGCCAGGGATGACTGCCATCGGGCGAACCCAGCGCATAGTCGCGGGTGAAGAAGGCGGTGCGCGCCTGGGGCGATCCATCGAGCGTGAGCTTGATGCCCTGTAGCTTGACTCGCCCGAACCATGCGCCCGGCACATAGGCCGGATTGCCCAGCACGGCATCAATGCCCGTCATCGCGAACGGCAGCAGCGCGAGGTTGATCTTGAGCCGCGCTTGCGCTGCGGGTGAAGTCAGGAAGGCCAGGTCGACCGGGTTGGTCGCCCCGTCCTGGGCCCAGGTGAAGCCTTCGCGAGCATAGCGCATCTGCACCCCGTCGAGCGCCGCCAGGCGCGCCTCGGCGGTGGGCTGCGGCATGACCAGCGAGATCGGCAACATCGCCTTTTCGAACACCAGTCCGGTCAGCCTGCCCTTGGCATCGCTGGGCATTACCCCGCCTTCGGGCGGCTTCATGCCGTCGCGCAATTTTGCTGCATTGAGCGCCGCGCTGTTGGCGACCAGGCCGTGGAGCGAGACGTGCAGCAGCACCACCTTGCGATCGGGCAGGATGCCGTCGAGTTCGGCGCGGGTCACATGGCGGCGTTCGGCCAATTGCGCGTCGTCATAGCGCCAGACGACAACCCAGCCGCCCTTTGGCACCTTGGCGCCATAGCGCTTCACGGCGGCCAGCAGCCTGGCGACCGAGCCGGTATCGCCGGTTGCCGGGTCGGCCAGATCGAGCCCGCCGGCAGTCTGCAGGCCGATGGCGAAATGCGAATGGGCATCGACAAAGCCGGGGAGCAGGGTCGCGCCCTTCAGGTCGCGCAGTTTCGCGTCCTTGCCAGCGGCCAGACGCGCCTCGGCGTCGGGACCGACGAAGACGATCTTGCCCGCGCGTTCCACGACTGCTTCGGCCGTGGTGGGCGTGTCGCCATCCATGGTGAGGATCGTGCCGCCGCGCCACAGCGTGGCGGCTGGGTCCTTCGCCGCCAACGGCGCGGCCAGTGCCAGTCCTGCTGCGGCCAGCCAATGTACAAATCGCATTATCGTCCCCTCCGGTCCTCACGGGCGACTTTCAGGCTATGGCCGCGCTTGCGCAAGGGGCAATCGCGCCTTGCAACGCGCGCCCTTTGGCGCGAAAGGGCCGCATCATGACCGATGAAGCACTCCTTTCCCCCAATCTGCTTGAGGCAGCCCAGGTATCCAAGGCTTGGCCCTTCGAAGAAGCGCGCAAGCTGCTGAAGCGGTATCCGGATGGGAAACCGGATGGCAGCCCGGTGCTGTTCGAGACGGGCTATGGCCCATCCGGCCTGCCGCATATCGGCACATTCCAGGAAGTGCTGCGCACCACGCTGGTCCGCCGTGCCTATGAAGCGCTGAGCGGCGGTGCGCCGACCCGGCTGGTGGCGTTCAGCGATGACATGGATGGCCTGCGCAAGGTGCCGGACAATGTGCCCAACCAGGGACTCCTGACCGCCTACCTCGGTCACCCGCTGACCCGGATCCCCGATCCGTTCAACAAGTACGAGAGCTTCGCGCACCACAACAACGCGATGCTGCGCGAATTTCTCGATCAGTTCGGCTTCGATTACGAATTCGTCTCGGCCAGTGATCGCTATAATTCCGGCCAGTTTGACGATGCCCTGCGCGGCGTGCTGCGCAACTGGCAGGCAATCATGGACATCATGTTGCCGACCCTGCGCGAGGAACGCCGGCAGACCTATTCGCCGGTCCTGCCGGTCAGCCCCAAGACCCACCAGGTCTTGCAGGTGCCGGTCGAGGTGGTTGATCCCGAAGCCGGGATCGTCCGGTTCGAAGACCACGGTGAGATGGTCGAAAGCTGCATCTTCGGTGGCAATTCCAAGCTGCAGTGGAAGGTCGACTGGGCGATGCGCTGGGTCGCGCTGGGCGTCGATTACGAGATGTGCGGCAAGGACCTGACCGACTCTGTGCGGGAAAGCGGCAAGATCGCCCGCGCGCTGGGCGGGCAGGCGCCCGAAGGGATGATCTACGAGCTGTTCCTCGACGAGAACGGTGAGAAGATTTCCAAGTCCAAGGGTAATGGCCTGACCATCGACCAGTGGCTGACCTATGGCAGCGAGGAAAGCCTGGGCTTCTACCTGTTCCGCGATCCCAAGAGCGCCAAGAGCCTCCACGTCGGGATCATCCCGCGCGCGGTCGACGAATACTGGCAGTTCCGCGAGAAGCTGCCGAGCCAGCCGGTCGAGCAGCAGCTGGGCAACCCGGTCTGGCACTTGCTGCGCGCCAATGGCTATCATGGCGGCGATGGTGACAAGCTGCCGGTAACCTATGGCCTGCTGCTTAACCTGGTCGGCGTGCTGGGCGCTGGCGCGACGCGCGAGCAGGTCTGGTCCTATCTTGGCAACTACGTGGCGGAAGCCGATCCGGCGGCCCATCCGCAGCTCGACAAGCTGGTCACCAATGCGCTGGCCTATAACCGCGATTTCATTGCGCCCACGCTCCAGCGCCGCAAACCTGAGGCCAACGAGGCCATGGCGTTGGCCGCGCTCGACGAGGAGCTGGCGGCAACCAGCGACGATGCCACGGCCGAGGAATTGCAGAACCTGGTCTACGAAATCGGCAAGGATCCGCATTACGGGTTCGAGTCCCTGCGCGACTGGTTCAAGTGCCTCTACGAGACGCTGCTGGGCTCGCCCCAAGGCCCCCGCATGGGCAGCTTCATTGCGCTCTACGGGATCGCCAACACCCGCCAGCTGATCGCCGAGGCGCTGGCCTGACCTAGCGACCGGCGGCAATCCAGCGCCGGACCTTGGTTTCCAGCATCGGCAGGGGCAGGACGCCGCTGCCCAGCAGTTGTTCGTGGAAAGCCTTCAGATCGACGCGCGGCCCCAATGCTGCCTCAGCCTCGCGGCGCAGGCGCTGGATGGTCATTGCACCAATCTTGTAGCTGAGCGCCTGGCCCGGATTGGCGATGTAACGATCGACCTCGGCCTCGGCATCGCTGCGGCCCATGCCGGAATTGGCAAGCATGTAGGCGACCGCCTGGCTCCGGCTCCAGCCCTTGGCATGGAGGCCGGTATCTACGACCAGCCGCATGGCCCGCAGCATTTCGTCGTCGAGCGTGCCCCAGTGTTGCAGCGGATCGGCATAAAGCCCCATCTCATAGCCCAGCGTTTCGGCATAGAGCGCCCAGCCTTCGACATAGGCGGCATTGTCCCCGAAGCGCTGGAAATCGGGCAGGGTCAGGTCCTGCTGAGCCAGGCTGGTCTGGAAGTGGTGGCCGGGAATGCCCTCGTGCAGGTAAAGCGTGGTCACGCCTGACAGGAAGCGGCTCTCCAGGTCATAGGTGTTGTAATAGAACACGCCCGGGCGCCGTCCGTCGGCCGAGCCGAGCGAATAGGACCCTCCCGCCTCGAACTTGCCGCGACTGGCCGGATAGGCAGCGATGGTCATGCGGCCGATCGGCTGGCGCGCGAACAATCGGGGCAGCTGGGTATCGACCGCGCGGGCGACACGGGCATAGCCATCGCCCAGTTCTGCGGCGGTCTTCGGATGAAAACGCGGATCGGTGCGGATCTGGTTGAAGAAGGCCGCCAGGGTGCCCTTGAAGCCCAGCTGGGCCTTCACCTGCTCCATCTCGGCCTGGATCCGCGCCACCTCGGCCTGGCCCAGCGCATGGATCGCATCGGGTTCGAGCGGCAGGGTGGTGTGGCGCAGGATCAGGCGGCGATAGAGCCCAGCGCCGCCCTTCATCGCTGCCAGGCCAGGCTCGGCGCGGGCGACGGGGAGGTATTCCTCGGCCAGGAACTGGCGCAAGCGGCGATAGGCGGGGACGATTTCCGTGCTGACCGCTTGCTGCCAATCGGATCGGATCAAGGCCTGCCGTGCAGCAGGAATCGCCTCGGGCATCTCGGCCAGTGGCGCGGCGAAGATGGAATCCTCGGGCGGGCGAGCCAGCACCTCATCGAGCTGGGCAATCATGTTGACGGTTGTCAGCCTGGTTTCGACCACGCCGCTGGCCATGCCCTGGCGGAAACGGCCGACCGTGCGGTCCAGCACCACCGGAAAGGCGCGCAGCAAGGCCAGGTTGCGGCGATAGTCGCGCTCGTCGCGGTAAGGCAGCGCGCCGCCTGGACCGATCAGCGCGGGAAAATCCTCATGCAGCCCGCCGAAGTGGTTGAACGGGCGCACGGCCGTCAGCGCGACGATATCCGGAGAGAGCCAGCCCAGCGCCTCGCGGGTCTGCTGCTGGAACGCATCATAGGACAGCTGCCGTTCCGGACTCAGTCTGGCCCGGTTGATCCGGGTCAGCGCGGCCAGTTGCCGGCGCAGCTCGGCGCGCTGGGCCGCCGCCAGTTCATCGCTGAACAGCCGCTGGAGCTGCTGGGGACTGCTGTTGTCGCCGCGTGCCACGGCGCCCAGCGGATCGAGCGTCTCTTGCGCCCGGGCGAAGGCATTGAGCATGGCGAGCAGGCGCCCGTCTTCGTCCTGCCGTGCTCCAGCCACCGGCACGGATGGAATCGGCTGGGCGCGCGCCGGGGCCAGCACCCCGAACGCCAAGCTTGCCAGCAGAAGCGCGCGGCCTAGCCCCATTTGCGGGTGCGGTACCACTTGGTGATGATGTACTTGGTGCCCTTGATCACCGGCGTTCCGGCATGCAGCGTGTCCTGGTTAAGCGAGCCATCCGGACAGCTGTTGTTCCAGACAATCAGCGCACCGCGCTGCGGCGGGATCGAGACGCCGACATTGGGAAAGTCGGTCGTGCCGCCTTCCTCGACATCGTTGAGGTAGATCATCGCCGTGATCGAGCGCTGCCCGCCGCGCTTGGCCTCGGCCTTCCAGTAAGGCGCCTTGGTCCAGAACCAGTCCATGTGCGCCTTGAATTCCTGGCCCGGAGCATAGCGCTGGCCCTGCATGGTCTCGCCGAATTCGTGCGGGATGCCCAGCAGGTCGTCGATCCGCCGCTCGATCATCTTCACGAAAGGGTCGTTGCGATCGACATCGCCCGAATAGGACGTGCGCCAGGTGTTGGAATCATAGCCATGTTCAAGCACCCCGGAAGGCTGCGCGGTGCGATCGACCATCGCCATCAGCTGCTGGCATTCATCGGTGCTGACGAATTCGGACAGGGCCCAGATCTCGGCCCGGTCGACCGGCACCTTATGCACGGCCGGATCGGCTTCCAGCCGGCGCCGCACATGCGCGCCCAGCCGCATCAGTGCGACCTTGTCCGGGTTGGGGCAGGGCGGGTATTCCATCCGAATATGCCTATCGCTGCCGCGCGTCAGGGCAAGCAAAAGCTGCTTGCAGGGCGCCGCCGCATGCGTCAACTTGCTGTCCCATGAGCACAACCACCAGCGCAGCACGCTATTCGCGCGGAGCGATCATCCTCCACTGGCTGATCGCCCTCCTGATCATCGGCAACTTCATCGGCGCCTGGACGTCGGAAGACCTGCCGCGCGATCAGAAGATCGTGATCGTGGGCTATCACAAGGCTACCGGCATCGTGATCCTGCTGCTCACCCTGGTGCGGATCGGCTGGCGGGTGGTCTATCGTCCGCCAGCACTGCTCGACACGCTCAAGACCTGGGAAGCCGCGCTGGCGCGGGTCACGCACACGCTGTTCTATGTGCTGATGCTGGCGGTGCCGCTGGCCGGGCTGGGGCTGCATTCGGCTTTCGGCAAGGGCAAGCCGGTCAGTATTTTCGGACTGTTCGATTTTCCCGCCTTGCCGGTCGGGTCGGACAAGCCAACCATTGGCCTGTTCCATGAGCTGCACGAATTGACCGCCACGGCCATGCTGGTGCTGTTTGGGCTGCACGTTGCCGCCGCGTTGAAGCACCAGTTCATTGATCGCGACAGCACCATGGCCCGGATCCTGCCTTTCCGCCGCTGACCTTGCTGCCAATGCAGGAGAGCCCCCACCTGTTTCCAGGCAGGGGCTCCATGCGGTCCGTCCACTCGGGCCATTGCAAGTGCTGGGGTTACCAGAAGAAGCTGTAGATCACGTCCACGACTTCACCGGAATAGATGTCTACCAGCAGGGCGTCGTCGTAATAGCGGACCCACCGATAGGGGCCGTAGACCTCCGGCAGGCGATACTGCCACGGATCGTTGATCCAGTACCGGTTCGAGAAGAACAGCGAGTCCAGGAAGAACCCGGCCGATACGCGGCGATAGCTGTAATTGCGATAGGGCGAGTAATAGACGCCCAGGCGGAAGGTGCTGGGGTAGCTGCGGCGGTACGAATGCCAGTCATAGCGACGGTTATCGCGCCAGCGATTGTCCCAGCGGCGATAATCCTGGTTGTAGCCGTACCGATTGCGGTCATTGCGGCCATCCCAGCGCCGGTCGTTATCGCGCCGGTACTCTTCGCGCCGGTAATCACCGCGGCGTGAATCGTCACGATTGCGGTCGCGCCAGCGGTTGTCGTCGCCGCGGCGATCGGCATCGCGATAAGTGCGATTGCCTTCCTGGCGCCACCAGGTACCCGAACGATCGGTCTGGCGGGAGTCATCCGAACGGTTTGTCCGGTTATCGTTCCAGTTGCGACCCTGGACTACTGGAGCAGGCGCAGGCTGGGCCTGTGG
>JBEGOD010000129.1:0-3113 GCA_041182185.1 Pseudomonadota bacterium | reverse complement strand
CGGCCACAGGGTCAGCCTTGCTCCAGTCCCATCCAGTCCCAATCGCGGCCAATGCCTCAGGGATCACCACGGGCCAACCGTCCGCATCCAGATAACCCGCCAATGCCAGCTGATCCGTTGTCATCCCCCCCCATTTGCCAGGCTCATGCCCAATCCAAGGCCGGGACATCTTCATAAGATCCAAAAACGCCATCTGCGTCGACCAGTCCGATACACCCGACAAACCATAGGACAACACCGGGTCGGAAAGGCCCGTCGTCGCGAGCATATTCATCTGATTTCCCTCGATTTTTGCGGGCACGCCAACCTGCGTCAGTGCAGACCCATACACTGCTGTCGCGGCAAGGGTGTGGCAAACTGCTTAAGGGTGGGTTCATTTTCGGAGGAGTGGCGGAAAATCGTTCCATGAAGTTATGCAGACCAGAGATCTTCCTGTGATTGTGCAAAATACCCTTTTAACACGCAATACGTGCGCCCTTCTTGAGGTAAGCCCTGATAGTCAAAGATACCGTTTGATCAACCCGCTTCGGTGATGAAAAACGGACCGCTGACCGAACGGCGCACCACCTTTCTTGCACAATTCATCAGATGGGCACGGCGGCCTTGCTATCCTCTCCCGCAACATGGTGTGAGAAAGCCTGCCGCCGATCTTGAGCATGATACGCCAGTGGGTCAATCGACCAGAAAGGACATATCCCTCATCAGTAAGCCTTCGCCGGGGGCCGTCTTCGCTTAACTGCTCCTTGAGTTTATTGGACCGTCCATATGGTCTCCTTTTGGACGGTGCATGGAATGCTGGAAGTGATGGATGTCGTTGATACTGGCCGGCGCCGGCGGTTCAGCGTGGCGGAGAAGATGCGGATTGTCGAGGAAAGCCTGTCGGGGCCGAATATGGTTCGTTCGACGGCGCGTAGGTATGGGGTTGCGGTTTCGGGGCTTTATCTGTGGCGCAAGCAGTATCAGCGCGGTGAACTGGGCGGGGAGGCTCCGACGTTTCATGCGGTTGAGTTTTTTCCTGCGGCTGCGGCTGCCGCTTCGGAGACACCAGTCCCCTGCGGAGCGTCGCAGGTTGAGATCGTCCTGGTGGGCGGGCGCAGGCTGGTGGTGACCGAGATGATCGACCCTGCGGTCTTGACGCGGTTGGTGTCGGTGGTGGAGCGGGCATGATCGCCTTTCCGGCGGGCACGAAGGTGTGGATCGCTGCGGGTGTGACGGACATGCGCTGCGGCATGAACAGTCTGGCTCTGAAGGTTCAGGCCGGCCTTGGGCGTGATCCGTGCGGCGGTGAGATCTACTGCTTTCGCGGCCGCAAGGCTGACACGGTGAAGCTGATCTGGCATGACGGCGTGGGCATGTCGCTTTATGCCAAGCGGCTGGAAGCGGGGAAATTCATCTGGCCTTCGACGTCGGGGGCTGAAGCGGTGGCGATCTCGGCGGCGCAACTGGGCTACCTGCTGGATGGCATCGATTGGCGCAATCCGCGTTGGACACAGCGTCCGGCCAAGGTGGGCTGAGCCTCCGGAAACACCTGTTTTTATTGGCTTTAGCAGGGCGACATGGTAGACATTGCCATGCCCGATCCAGCCGCCGAACTCGCCTTTTTACGCGCCGCTCTTGCCGCTGCCGAAGCGCGCGCAACTGCGGTCGAGACCGAGCTTTCGACGACAAGGATGGAGCTGGCCCAGCACCGTGCTGTGGTCTCGACCTCGGAGGCGGTCATCGCAGCCCTGAAGCTGGAAATCGCCCTGCTGAAGCGCGAGCAATATGGCCGCAGCGCCGAACGCACCGCCCGGCTCATTGATCAGCTGGAGCTTCAACTCGAGGAGTTGGAGACTGCGGCCACCGAGGACGCGATCCGGGCGGACCAGGCTGTGGCCAAAGCCACCAAGGTGACGGGCTTTGACCGGCGTCATCCGGTGAAAAAGCCATTCCCCGCCCATCTGCCGCGCGAGCGTGTGGTGGTCGAGGCCCCCGCTGCCTGCAGCTGCTGTGGGTCGGCCGGGATCGTGAAGATGGGTGAGGACGTGACCGAGACGCTGGAGGTGGTGCCCCGGCAGTGGAAGGTGATCCAGACGGTCCGTGAGAAGTTCACCTGCCGGGATTGCGAGAAGATCAGCCAGCCGCCAGCCCCCTTCCACCCGGTATCACGGGGTTGGGCGGGGCCGAACCTGCTGGCAATGATCGCCTTTGAAAAGTTCGGACAGCACCAACCCCTGAACCGCCAGGCTGAACGCTGTGCCCGGGAAGGGGTAGACCTCAGCCTCTCGACCCTGGCCGACCAACTTGGTGCGGTGACCGAGTTGCTGATGCCGCTGCATCGGCTGATCGAGGCCCATGTGCTGGCCGCAGCCAGGCTGCATGGTGATGATACGACTGTGCCCTTGCTGGCGCGTGGCGGCACCAAGACCGCCCGGCTTTGGACTTATGTCCGTGACGACCTCCCCTTTGCCGGAACAACGCCACCGGCGGTGATCTTCAAGTTCACCCGCGACCGGGGCGGGGAACACCCGACCGAGCATCTGAAGGGCTGGACGGGCCTCCTGCAAGCTGACGCCTATGCCGGATACAACCAGCTTTACGACCCAAAGCGAAGACCCGCGCCGGTCACGTCAGCACTCTGCTGGAGCCACGCCCGCCGCAAATTCTTCGAACTGGCCGATGTCGAGGGCAATATTCGAAAGGGCAAGGCGGACAAGGAGATCTCACCCATCGCCTTCGAAGCCGTCCGACGCATCAATGCGCTGTTCGATGTCGAGCGCGACATCAACGGTCTATCCTCGGCGGATCGGCTCGAGGCCCGGCAGCGCCTGTCGGCCCCCCTGACCCTGGATCTGCAACGCTGGCTGCGCGGGGAACGCGCACTCTTGTCCAAACATGCCAAGGTTGCCAAGGCCATCGACTATCTGCTGTCGCCAGACCACTGGGCGGGCTTCACGGAGTTCCTTCGCGATGGACGCGTTTGCCTGACGAACAATGCAGCCGAACGCGCCCTGCGCGGCGTGGCATTGGGCAGAAAATCCTGGCTCTTCGCCGGGTCAGAGCGTGGCGGCCACCGCGCCGCCTTCATGTATTCCATGATCGGAACGGCCAAGCTCAACGGCATCGATCCTCAA
>JBEGOD010000128.1:0-34954 GCA_041182185.1 Pseudomonadota bacterium | reverse complement strand
CAACCGCGCCGGCCAGCGTTTCTGCAACGAAGCGGCGAACTATTCGGCGCTGGCCGGGGCTTTCCACGCCTTCGATCCGCAGAGCTATGATTACCTCAACATCCCGGCCTGGCTGGTGTTTGATGCGCAATATGCCGCGCGCTATCCGCTCGGCACCCGCCTGCCGCCCGCGCCGATCCCGGACTGGGTGCCGCGCGCCGATAGCCTGGCCGAACTGGCCGGGTTGATCGGCCTCGATCCGGCCACGCTGGAAGCCACAGTGGAGCGCTTCAACCAGCATGCCCGCGCCGGAAACGATCCCGATTTCCAGCGCGGCACTTCGGCCTATGACCACTTCTACGGCGATCGCACCCGCACCGGCACGGCGGTGACGCTGGGGCCGGTCGAGCAGGGGCCGTTCTATGCGGCGCGGATCGAAATGGGTCTGCTTGGCACCAATGGCGGCGCGCGCACCGATGGCGCGGGGCGGATCCTGGGGCACGATCATGCGCCGATCCCGGGCCTCTACGGCGCGGGCAATGCCATCGCTTGTCCAACCGGCGGGATCTATGCCGGGGCCGGGGGCACGCTGGGTCCGGCGCTGGCCTTCGGTTATATCGCCGGCCGCGCCGCCGCCCGCCTCGACAACGCCTGAGCGCCCGTCAGTCCGCCAGCCAGCGGTCGATCGTATCGTGGAAGAAGCGCACCCGGTTTTCCTGCCCGGCCAGCACCCCGCCCGGATAGCCGCGCGAGCGCAGGCCCTTCTGCTGGTTTGACCAGATCGAGACGTCCTGGTCGATCCCGGGGCCGCAGCTCAGCTCGCCCACCTTGCCGCGCTTGTGTTCGACCGGCTTTGACAGGTCGACCGTCTCGCCCATCGAATAGGAGTAGTACTGGTCCTGCCCTTCCGGGAACCAGGTGAAGTACCACATGTCGAACACGCACTGTTCGGGGTCGGTTGGGTGCGGATCGGCGCGCAGCCAGATGCAGCCATCGGGCTTCAGGCTGAAGCTGATGTTGGGGAAGATGGTGTAATGGTAATGATCGGTCAGCTGGTCATCGTGGAACCGGCTGTAGTCATAGCCCTTGGCCGCGCCCTGCCCGCGCTTCGCGGCCTGCAAGGCTGAGCGGATCGCCAGCGGATCGCCCCGGAAGTCCTCGGGATCGAGGTTCCAGTAGCGCAGCTCGCGCTCCATCATCGCCAGCACCGTGTCGGTATGCCCGGCCAGCGCGCGCGAGGGGCGCGAACCCGGCATCAGCATCCGCGCATGGCCCTCCGGATGGTACATGTCGAACTGGCAGTCCTTGTAGCTCTGCTCCATGATGTAGCGCGTCTGCGGATGGACGAAGGGCAGGTGGTAGCTCTCGTTGAAATTGTCCTGGACGATCTTCCAGTTGAAATCGCCCTCCAGCGTCACCCAGTGGGTGCGGCGCATCTGCTCCATCTGGTAACAGGCGATCTGCGGCATGACCGGGCCCAGGTGCTCGGCCAGGGTCGGGGCCTGGGGATCGAGGTTGACCCAGACGAACCCGGCAAAGACCTCGCAGCGGACCTCGCTCAGCTTCACGCGGCCACAAGGGCTCCCGCCAGCGAAATCCTCGGGGCAGGGGACGAACTTCAAGTCCCCTTCCGGGGCGAAGCGCCAGCCATGGTAAGCGCAGGCGATCGCCTTGGCATGGCCCTGCTCGGCCTCGACCAGCCGGTTCCCGCGGTGCGGGCAGACATTGTAGAAGGCGCGAACCTGGCCATCCTCGCCGCGCGTGACCAGGATCGATTCGCGGCCGATCTCGTAGGTGAAGTAATCACCCGGCTGCGGGATCTGCTCGACCAGTCCGCCGATCAGCCAGGCCCTGGTCCAGATCTTGTCCCATTCGCGCGCCATGAATTCGCGCGACCAATAGCGTTCGCCGCTGATCGGCCCAGTGCTGAGCGGCGGGAGCGGCTGAGCGGTCTTGTCGATCCGTTCGTCGGCGGCGGGGCGGGCGAGGGTGGCCATGTCAGCGCTTCTTCGGTTCGAATTCGATGTGCAGCTCGGCCAGGCTGCGCAGCAGGAAGTGGGGCCGGATCGCGAAGTCGTTCTTGCCTTCGGCGAACCACATGTCCTCGAACCGGTCGACTGCCGCTGTGAAGCCCCAGGTCAGCTCACGCCGGGCGAGCGGCGCACCCAGGCAATGGTGGGTGCCCGAACCAAAGCCCATGTGCGCGCCGGCCTTGGGCCGCTCGAGGTTGATCTTGTCGGGATTGTCGAACGCCCGTTCATCGCGATTGGCGGCGGCGAAGCGGACATTGACCATCGCACCGTCCGGAATCGTGATCCCGCTCAGCTCGGTGTCGCGCGCGCAGAACCGCATCAGGCTCTGCACCGGGCTCTCGAGCCGCACGACCTCTTCGACAAAGGTCTTCATGTAGCGGTCGGGATCGGACTTCAGCTGGTGCCAGACGTCCTTGTTCTCGATCAGCAGCTTCATGCCGGCAGCGAGCGCATTGGTGGTGGTCTCGCTGCCACCCACGAAGGTGTCGGCCATCATTTCGGCGTGGAGCTCGTTGTCGTTGAGCGGCCGGCCCCATTCGGGAATCACGGTGTTGACCAGCACGGAAATCAGCGATTCATCCGGATTCTTGCGCAGTCGTTCGAAGATCGGCTGGAAGTAGTGCTGGGCCTCGATCTCGCGGTCGACCATTTCGAGGTGCTGGTCTTCAGGCAGCATGAACGAAATGCGCTGGAAGAAGGCATCGGTCCAGCGCTTGATCTGCCACATGTCCTCACGCGGCGCGCCCATTTGCTCGCCGATGATGAACAGCGGCAATGGCACCGCGAACTGGCTCACCCAATCGCAATGGCCGTCGGCCAGGAAGGAATCGATCAGGTCATAGGCCAGCGATTCGACCTTTGAATCGATCTCCTTGATCCGGCTCGGCTTGAACGCCTCGTTGAACATCGCCCGCATCTGCTTGTGATTGGGATCGTCACGCCCGTTGAGCGTCGGCGCTGGCACCCAGCCGTTTTCCTCGAAGCGGCTCGCCACCTTGGCAGCGCGTTCGAGCGTGCCGTCGCCGGCGCGGAACGCGGTGTTCTTGGACGTGCTGGGAAAGGCATCGGCATCGGTCAGCACCCGCCGGACGTCGTCATAGCGGGTGACCACCCAGATTTCGGTTCCCGGAATATTGTAAGCCGGTGCCTCGTCGCGCAGCGTCTTGTAGGCCGGATAGGGGCACTGCTGGACCGCCGGATCGAACAGGTTGACGGTCACTTCTGTCTTGCTGGCCATTAGCGGACCTCGATGCTGGCTTGGCCCCAGGGGGCAATGGTATCGGCGTGCTGGAAGGCCTCGGGCAGTTCCTCGACCATGTGCCAGGTCGCGGCGAGTCGGCCGAAACCAACGAAGAAGGCGCAGGTCATGCCCAGCTCGACGATCTCGCTCTCGCTGAAATGGCGGCGCAGTTCGGCGTAATGGGCATCGCCGATCGCCAGGTGATCGGTCGCCATCAGCTCGCCAAAGCGGATCGCGGCCTTTTCGGCGTCGGAGAGGTTTTCGGCCTCCTGCGGGCGTTCCAGCGAGCAGACCAGGGCTTCGTCCAGCCCGTCATCCAGCGCATCGCGATAGCGGATCGCCATGCACGACCGGCACTGGTTGAAGAAGGCGATCCGCAGCCGGACCAGCTCGACCAGCCGCTCGGGCAGGGCGCGCCCGACCTTTAGCGCCCCGGCGAATTTCATCAGCCCCAGCGCTTGTTCCGGGCAATGCGCAAAGAACCGCGTCAGCCCCTGCTCCAGCGGGCTGCGGCTATCGGGATCGATCGCGGCCTGCAGGCGCGGATCCCATTCGCTTGTCGCCAACTTGCTGATCCGGCTCAAGGCCCCTCTCCAATCTGCCAATGGCTATCGCAGCCACGATAGATTTCATTCAGGCAGGCCTGAACTGGCGAATTGATGCAGGCCGGGAGCATCGGATTGGCCAAGCACTGCAACCATCAACTGAGCGCAATGGCCTGTCCGGCAGGCCTGGCTGACGTCGACCTGTTTGGCCCCGGCGCGGCCGAGCATTGGTACGACGCCTATGACATCCTCCATGCCGAGGCCCCGGTGCTGCGATTGCCGGGCGAAGGGCTGACGCCAGAGCGCGATGCCTTCATCCTGACCAAATATGCCGACGTCGAACGCGTGGTGAAGGACTGGGCGCGGTTTCCGCCGACGCTGTCGCTGCTGCTCGAGCAGATCCGGCTGACCGGCCAGTTGCCGCAGCAGATGCCCGATATCGATGCCATGGTGCAGTCGATCTACACGCTGCGCCCCACGCCCGAGCTGTGGCGCGCGCACCGGCAGGAGTTGACCGATCCGTGGGTCGGGCCGGGGGCTGGGCGGCACCAGGCGATGATCACCGGCCATGTCGATGCGCTGATCGATGGCTGGATCGCGGCTGGATCGGTCGACCTCGTCAGCCAGCTCGCCCGGCCGCTGCCGCAGCGGACCATGGCATCGGTGCTGGGCTTTCCGCTGGAGGACATTGCGCAGCTGGAGATCTGGGGCAATGCCCAGGTCATGTCCTATGTCCACGGCTGCGGGCACAACAACAAGCTGACACCCGATCAGGTGGCCGAGAAGTTCCGCCTGCTCGCCGGCTTTTCGGACTATGTGCAGGACAAGGTCCGCGAAAAACGCGTCCGCCCGGCGGACGACATGATCTCGTTCCTGACCCAGGTCCATTACCAGGCGCTGGACCGCAAGCTGACCGATGCGGAGATAGGCGGCGTGGTCTATGCCATGGTGATCGGCGGGCTGGAGACGACCCAGTATGCGATCTGCGAGCAGGCCCAGCTTATCTGCGAAACGCCCGGCCTGTTCGCGCGGCTGCGCGCCGATCGCAGCCTGGTCCGCACCTTCATTGAGGAAGGGATGCGGCTGCGCTCACCCACCCAGGGCCTCTCGACCCGGGTAACCGCGCAGGATGAGGTGTTCCAGGGCGTCCCCGTCCCCGCAGGATCGACCCTCCACCTGCGCTGGGGTGCTGCCAATATCGATCCCGACGAGTTCGAGGATGCGAAGACGCTCAAGCTCGATCGCAAGGCGGTCACCCGCCACCTCGCCTTTTCGGCCGGCCCGCGGGTTTGCCCCGGCGCCGGGCTGTCACGGCTGGAGCAGACCATCGCCTGGAACCGCCTGCTCGATCGGCTGGAGGGCATGGAATACGGGCCCGACAACGATTTCCTGCACCAGCCCGGCATCATGCTCGGCACCAATCGCCTCAACCTTACCTTTTCCGCTGCCCAGGAGGCATAGATGACCACGCTCCTCGCTCACATCTGGATCAAGCCCGGCAAGGAAGAGAAATGGGAAGCGATCATGCGCGACATGGTCGCCCAGACCTTCGCCAGCGAGCCCGGCGTGCGCCGCTATGAATACTGGAAGGGGCAGGAGGAGAATTTCTGGTACTGCCTGCTGTCCTTCACCGACAAATGGGCCTTCTACGAACACCAGATGTCGGACTATCACGAAGGCCACGATTTCGGCGATGTGCTGGCCGGGATCAGGCTGGAATACATCGACCCGGTCGAAGGGGCCGGGGGCGGGCTGAGCCATACCGAGGACCCGCCGCTGCCTGCGGACGCCAGCGAGGCCCAGCGCACCGCGCAGGAGCGCTATCCGCTCGGCCTCGCGGCCTGGTGGCAGGGGAGGGCCTGAGATGGATCCGGCACTGCAGGAACTGCTCGACAAGCAGGCAATCACCGAAGTCCTCGCCCGCTATGCCCGCACGCTCGATTGGCTGGATGATGCCGGGCAGGCCAGTTGCTACTGGCCCGATGCTGAGATCGACTATGGCTTCTTCAAGGGCACGGCGGCCGATTTCCTGCCGGTGGTGATGGATATCGAGCGGCAATCGGCCCGGCGCTGGCACATGCTGGGCGGGCAGATCATCCGCTTCCACAGCCCGACCAGCGCCTCGTGCGAGTGCTACGGCGTGTTCGGCGGTTCGCGCCAGCAGGCGGACGGCACCCTGGCCGGCAACCTCTATGGCGGGCGCTACCTCGACGAGTTCGAGAAGCGGGCCAATGAAAATGGGGTCGGCGAATGGCGGATCTCCAAACGGCTCTACGTGCTCGACTGGAGCCACCCGCTGCCTGACCAGCCCGGCTTCACCCCCAACCCGGCCTTCCCGCTGCCGACGCTGGAGATCGCGGAAAGCGGGCATCCGCTGTATCGGGTGCTGTAGATCGCACACAACAATTTGATTTTGCTGGCCAGTTGCGTAGGCTCCACCTCTCAACAGGAGTGAAGCCATGGCCACAGCCGCCGCAGCCGTCGTCGCCAAAGCCCGGCGCGAGATCCAGCATCACTTCTTTTCGGCTGATGCAGTCCGCGCCGATCGGGCAGTGGCCTTTACGCCATCCGGGTTCGCTGAAGCTCGGCAGTTCGCCAAGATGCTGGAGGCGGGGATTATCCGGCAAGCGGATGGTGACCGCTACTGGATCGATGTCGTCACCTATGACATCGCGATCCAGGGGCGGTATCGCCGGGTCCGGACGATCCTGGTGACGCTGGTAATCGTGCTGGCCGCGGCCCTGATCTACCTCGAAGCCAGCGGCGCTGCCTAGCTACTCGCCGAGCGGCGGGTCCATGTAATCGCGGTAATAGGTCAGCTTGCCGTTCGCGACCTTGTAGAGCCCGCAGCCGCCCTTGGAGCCGGCGGGGGAGTGCATGGTCCAGCGCGACCAGACCGCGTGATCGTCGCCGCAGATCTCGTCGATGGTGAAGTGGATCTTCCGCTCGCCCATTTCCTCGACCATCTTGCTCATGAACTGATGGATCGCGGCCTTGCCATTGTAGGTGCCGTAAACCGGGTCTTCCAGCAGGGCATCGTCGGCAAACAGGTCGACCAGCTTGGTGTAGTCGCCGCTGTCCTGGATGCGCCAGAATTCCTCGATCACGCGTTGGGCTTCGCCGGGCATGGGGTCTCTCCTCAAGTGCTGATGGTGCGGATGGGGTCGCTGCCGTCCCAACCTTCGGCGGCGGCGGCGACCATGGCGTAAAAGGTGCTCAGGCCCAGGCTGGGCTCGTAGAGTTCCAGCATATGGCCCAGGCTGCGGGTGGTATCGACAAAGGCGAAGGCCGTGCCGGTGGTCGTCACGGCATATTGCGCGGTCTGGTTGCCGGCGGCGGCATGCTCGGCCAGCGCGGCGCCCAGATCGTCAACGAACAGCGCGACGTGATGCAGGCCGGCGCCGCCCGCCGGGTACATGTCATGATAGGCGCTGGGGTCCGGGTTATGCTGCTGGACGAATTCCACCATCACGCCGCCCCACTGGCCATAGGCGCTGGAGTGATCGAGCGGACGCGGGGTGCCACGATGCTCGGACCGGCTCAGCGCCACATGGTCGATCACGAAGAACGGGCCGGAGCCGAACTGGCGGTGATGCGCCAGCGCAGCTTCCCGGACATCGGGCACGAAATAGGCGATCTGTCGCGGCGGCAGATCGGCCAGAGCCATCAGTTGACCGCGCGGTCCATGCCTTCCCAGTACGGTGCGCGCAGCTCGCGGCGCAGCACCTTGCCCGAGGCATTGCGGGGCAGGGCCGGGATGAAATCGACCGACTTGGGGCACTTGTAGCCGGCCACGTGCTGGCGGGTGTGGGCAATCACCTCGGCCTCGGTCAGGGTCTCGCCGGGCTTGACCACCACGCAGGCCTTTACTGCCTCACCCCACTTGGGATCGGGCACGCCGATCACGGCGACATCGGCGACCTTGGGGTGCGAGTAGATCGCGTTCTCGACCTCGGCCGGGTAGACGTTCTCCCCGCCCGAGATGATCATGTCCTTCACCCGGTCGTGGATGTAGAGATAGCCTTCCTCGTCGAGGTAACCAGCATCGCCGGTGCGCAGCCAGCCATCGGCATCGATCGTGCTGGCCGTGGCCTCGGGCTTGTTCCAATAGCCCTTCATGTTCTTGGTGCTGCGGGTCGCGATCTCGCCCACCACGCGCGGGGGGACGACATTGCCCTCGGTGTCGATGATCTTGATCTCCACCCCCGGCAGCGGCGTGCCGACCGAGCGCATCTTCGGGCTGCCTTCGGGTACGTGATCCTCAGGGTCCAGCGTCACGATCGTGCCGCTGGTTTCGGTCATGCCGTACATCTGCACGAAGCCGCAGCCGAACCGGTCCATCGCCGCCCGCATCAGATCGAGCGGGATTGGCGATGCGCCATAGGTAATGAATTTCAGCTGGCTGAAATCGACCTCGCCCACGCGCGGGTGGTTCAGCATGATCTGGATCGCGGCGGGGACCATGAAGATCTTGGAGATCGGATAGCGCTCGATCATCTCCAGCGCCTTGGTCGGATCGTATTCGGGCAGGACAATCGCCCCGGTGCCCGCAAACATCGTGCCCAGGCCCGTGCCGGTGCCGCTGATGTGGAAGCAGGGCATGGCCAGCAGCGTCACTTCGCCCGGGATCGGCACCTGCCAGGGCCGCATGTCCTCCACCGCGACCGCCGAGGGGCGCGAGGAGAGGATTGAGCGGTTGGTCAGGATCGCGCCCTTGGGATGGCCCGTGGTGCCCGAGGTATAGAGCTGGATCGCATCGTCCTCGCTCCCGCCTTCGCCGTGCGGGTCCTCGGCCGGGAAGGTGTCGCGCCAGGTGCGGTAATCGGTCCAGTCGTCGGCGCCGTCAGTCGCATCGATGCCGATGATCGTGGCCAGGCGTGGCAATTCGCTGCGGGCCTGCTGGACCAGCGCGGCAAAGCCTTCGCCCGCGAACAGCACGCTCGCCTGGCAATCGTTCAGCACATAGACCACTTCGGGCACGGCCAGCCGCCAGTTGATCGGCGTCATCACCGCGCCGATCTTCAGCGCGCCCAGCAGCACTTCGAAGTAGAGGTGGATGTTCTTGCCGAGGTAGGCGATCCGGTCGCCCGACTTCACGCCCAGCGCGGTCAGGCCATTGGCCGCGCGGTTCGATCCGGCGTCCAGCTCGGCAAAGGTCATCACCTCGTCGCCAAAGGTGAAGGCCATGGCCTGCGGATTGTCCGCCGCATGGGCGCGCACGGCGGCCACCACGGTTTCAAACTGCACGGCAGGCGCGGCTTCGGTCGATGTCTGTCCCATGGCCTTGTCCTTAGGAACTTGGCCCCCGCGAACCATTGGCACATTTCATAGTCCCGCACCGCGCGTGCATGGTGGACGATGCGGGGGAGGAGACAGCAGCCATGTCAGACGTCCCCGCCGGCTTCGTTCCGGCCAATTTCTCGCCCGGGTTCCTGACCCTGTCCGGCCCCTATTTCATCCACCGGGGCGAAGGGGAGACGCGGCTTGGCCTGCTGGTGGGCGAAAGCCACGCCAATTACGTCGGCGTCGCCCACGGCGGGGTGCTGGCGACCTTTGCTGACGTCGCCCTGTCCTTCGCCGTCCATGACAGCGAGCGACCGGCGCTGGCGGTCGTCTCCAACACGCTGACGGTCAACTTCCTGGCCGGCACCAAGAGCGGTGACTGGCTCGAAGCCACCTGCCGCCTCGACCGCAAGGGCAAACGGATTGCCTATTGCAGCGGGGAAATCCGGCGGGGGGACGAGGTGCTCATGACGATGACGGGGGTCTATTCGATCTTGCGGAAGGAGTAGGGGATTGTTCATTTTGAACAATTTGCAGCCCCCACGAGATCAACGGAAAATGTTTCTGACGGATTCTAACCCAGTGAAGACAGTCTTGAAGCAATCTGGCATAGTGGTCTTGCCTCTTTAATAGGATTGAATGGTCTATGCGGCTCCTTCTGCCTGTTTTGCTTCTCGGAATCGTCGTAATGACCGCACCGGTATTTGCGGATACTCCGGTCCAGACAAACTCTTCCGATGAGCAAGCGGTGCTCGCGTTTGAAGCTGCAGTCATGAGTTCATACAATCGCGGCGACGCCGCGGCGGCTGCCAATCATTACGCGACAGATGCTTTGGTCTACATTCCCGGTCAGCCAACCAAAGTCGGTCGGAATGCCATCGCGGCCAACATCGCTCGGTTCATGCAGGATGCGAACTTCAAGCTTGGCTATAAGAACGATCTTGTTTCCGTAGCAGCCAGTAATGATCTGGCGCGAACGCGGGGGAAGCTGGAAGTCACATACACGGACCCGCAAACGCGTTCGGCTCGCACCATTACCAGCAACTATCTTTTGGTGCTGCGGCGTGATCCGAAGGACGGCTGGCAGGTGGTAGAGGACATTTCGTTCTAAGCCGGTTCGACGGCTTTACCCATTGCTGTTGCCCGACTGCTACCCTGCCCAAGCCCCCGCCACCGGCCAGGCCGGATCGCCAACATCATGCTGCCCGCGCGCTTCCTGCGGCACGGCGGAGAGGTTCGCTTCGCCGATCTCGCGGAATTCGCGCCAGTCGTAGATGCCGGTGCGCTGCATGATGCGCCATTCGCCGCGATACAGCACAAGCCGGTCGACATAGCGGCCGGCGATCACGGCCGAATAGTCCTCGCCGCGGTCAGGGAAGACGGTGGGGAGGGGATAGCCCGGCGGCACGATGTGCATCGCGGTCATGTAGGTTTCGGTGATCGCCGCGTTCATCCCGTCGGCCGCGATCAGCACCTGGCCAAGCTGGTGGTGCGTCGCCACGCAATTGTCGATCACCGCGCGGGCCTGCCCCACGAAATCCTGCCACGATCCGCCAATCGGCCCGAAGGAAAAGGTCGCCTCCGGGTGGAAGAGCTGCGGCATCATGTCCCACCGCCGCCGGTCGATGGCGTGGCAATAGGCGGAGAGGACGTCGCGGATCGCGTCCTTGTCAGCAAGTGTCAGGCTCATTGCGATAGCTCCACCAGCACCTTGCCGACATTGCCCCCGGTGAACAGCCGGGCATAGGCGGCAAGGGTGTTTTCCAGGCCCGTGGTCATGTCATAGGGCAGGCTAAGCTGGCCCGCATCGACCCATTGGCGCAGGCGGGCGGTCAGCACTTCGCCCTGGTCCATGAAATCGGGCGAGAAGAACCCTTCGATCCGCAGCCGCTTCATCAGCACCTGGTCGAAATTGGCCGGCCCGCGCCGCTCCCCGGCGGTATATTCCGCGACCAGCCCGCAGACCGCGACGCGGCCATAAAGCGCCATGTTGGCCAGTACGTCCTCCAGGATCGGCCCGCCGACATTGTCGAAATAGACGTCGATTCCGCCGGGGATTGTGGACAGCTTTTCGCGCAGCCCCCCGGCGCGATAGTCATAGGCGGCGGCCAGGCCATAGTCGCGCACCAGCAGCGCGCATTTCTCTGCCCCGCCGGCAATGCCATAGGCTTCGGCGCCGAGCAGCCGGGCGATCTGGCAGGCGAGCAGCCCGGTCGATCCGGCAGCAGCAGAGACGACGACCGCCTCGCCAGCTTTCGTGGCCCCGGTCCGCTCGATCCCCCACAGCGCGGTCCAGCCGTTCATGCCGAGCGGTCCGAGATGATCGCGCAGGTCGGCCACGCTGGCATCGACCTTGAACGCCCCGGCCATGACCGGATCGACCACCGAATAGTCGCTCCAGCTGCCAAAGGCGCGGACCCAGTCGCCCTCGGCAAAACCCTCGGCGCGCGAGGCGACCACTTCGCCCAGCACCAGCCCCGACATCGGCGTGCCCAGCGGCAGCGGTGGCTGGTAGCCATCGGTGCGGTCGGTCATCCACATCCGCGTACCCGCATCCATCGAGAGATAGCGGTTGCGGATCACGATCTGCCCGGCTTCGGGCTCGGCCAGCGGCACGGTCTGAAGCGAGAGCGCCTCAGCAAAGGCATTGCCGACCGGCCTTGCATCCAGTCGCCAGAAACGGTTGTCCATGCGGGGCCTCTCAAAAATCGCGATGCCTGCACCATAGGCGCAAAGCGCTGCGCCGCACGGCTATCAATTTCGCCGAGCGCAGGGGCGGCCGCATTGCCGTAACGTCAGCGCAAAGAACAACTGGAGGGATATCGAAATGGCCTTGATCACAGTCATCGGCGCGAGTGGGCGCCAGGGGATGGCGCAAGTGCGGCAGGCACTGGCCGCCGGCTACAATGTGCGCGCGATCACCCGCAGCGCCGATCCCTTCGTAGGCGAGGACTTCCCCGGGATCGACACGGTCGAGCTGCGGCCGATGGATCTCTACGATACCGATAGCTATGCCGCCGCGCTCGAGGGCAGCGATTACATCTTCTACACCCATCCGCTCCAGGCCCGGGCCGATCGCGCCGTGCTGGTCGGCCAGGTCGGCGCCGCGGCGGCAGCGCTCGACGTCAAGCGGGTGGTCTGGAACACCTCGAGCTGGATTCCGGACAAGCCGGGCGATGCCTTCACCTATGCCGGCAATACCAAGGGCATCAACGCGCTGTGGCGCTCGGGCGCGCCGGGCACGGTGTTCGGCTCGGTCCTGTTCATGGACAACCTGCTGACCAACTGGGCGCGGCCGTTCATCGTCAAGGAGGGCCGCTACGTCTATCCGCACAACCCGGAGCTGGAGGCCAACTGGATCAGCCTCGATGACGTGGCGAAGTTCATGCTCGCCTCGCTTGAGCGGCCGGACATGGAAGGCGCCTGGCTCAACATCGGCGGGCCAGAGCGGATGCGCGGGCCGCAAGTGGCCAAGGTGTTGGGCGACGCGCTGGGCAAGCCGATCAAGTACGATCCCTGCACCCCGGCCGAATTTGGCCGCTACCTCGTCGAAGCTGCCGGCGATGGCATGCCAGCCGAAGCGCGCGAGGAATTCGCCAAGGGGATCGAGGCGTTCTACGAGTACAACAACACCGCCCCGACCAAGCCCTTTGCGGTCGACATGGACCATGTCTACGAGCGCTTCCCCGAACTGGAAGGCAAGCTGGAAAGCATGGCCGAATGGGCGCCCAAGCAGGACTGGGGCGAAAAGAACCACCGCCCGGCCTTCGGCTGAGCGGTTGGAACCGGGGCGGCGGATTGCTCCGCCGTCCCGGGCTCATCTACGCAAGGCTATTCTGCTTCGGCTTATTCGGCGGCTATGCTGGTCCGCTCGGCAGCGAAGATCGCCGGCAGTTCTTCGTCGCTGGCGTTGATCAGCCGCTCCACCCACTGGTGGAACACCTGGCCGCCGCGCTCGTTGCGGCCGAACAGCACGTCTTTCATCAAGCCGCTCTGCAGCGCCTGGTGCTGGCGCTTGCCGGTCTTGTAGTCCTCATCCCGCACTACGATTTCCAGGAAATCGAACTGGTCGCGCGCGGCCTTGATCGCCACCTCGTCGGTCGGCTTGTGTTCCATGACATAGTACTGGGTGGTGTAACTTTCGCCCACCGTATCGCCGGGGAACAGCTGGCTGATCATCGCCCCGCGCAGGCCGCCGCCATAGAAGCTGGCGATCGAGATATGCGGGAAGATCGTCCAGACGCCCTGGACCAGCACTTCCTGCGGGATCTCGTCGTCGTTCATCGCGGCGAGGTCCATCTTCATGTCGTCCTCCGCCGAAACCTTGATCGCATAGCGCGATGGGGTCGACAGCCGCTGGTGCGGGCCGAAGGCGAAGTAGTTGGCGCGGTTGTAGAAATCCGAACCAAAGGTGTTCGCATGGAGCACCGGCAGGTGGTAGAAATCGAGATAGCCGTCGTAGGCCGTCTTCCAGTTCGGGCCGGACAGGGTGCGCTGGCTGAACAGGTACCAGCCTTCGAATTCGAAGGCTTTCAGCAAGTCGTCGTAGCCGCACAGGTATTCGGCGATGTCGAGCTTGGAATTGGGATCGAGCGTCGCCCAGATCAGCCCGGCGCTTTCATAGACCGGGAAGCGGGTCAGGCAGTGGGCTGCCTTGTCGATCGCGCCGAAATCCTGCGGGCTGGCCACGCCGATCAGCGCGCCGTCGTTCTTGAAGGTCCAGCCGTGATAGCCGCAGGTAAAGCGGCTGGCATTACCGCTGCCGGCCGCGACCGGATTGCCGCGGTGGGTGCACATGTTGAGGAAGGCGGCAACGGTGCCATCCTTCTGCCGGGTCAGCAGCAGCGGCACGCCGCAGATGTCCATCGCCTTGAAATCGCCGGGTTCGGGCAGCTCGCACGAGGGTGCGACCATCAAGGGCAGGCGGCGGAAGATCTGCCGCTTCTCGCGCTCGAACAAGGCCTCGTCGGTATAGGCCGAAGCGGGAATCCGGACGACTTCGTCGGCCAGTTCCATCGTCCCGGCATCGCCGTGGGCGATGAGCGAGCGGGTCATTTCGATCAATTGTTCGCGAGACATGGCAGTTCCCTCAATCCCAACCCAGGATGCACCAATCCTCACGCCCTGCCGGGCGATTCGGCAATTGTCATTTTTGGTTGCGCGGGGCCGGTCGGCTCAGGGTTTGACCACCAGATTGCCGCTGTGCTGCCCGGTGAACAGCATCAGCATGGCCTCCGGGAAGCGGTCAATCGGGCTGACGACGTGTTCGGGCAGGTGCGCCTTGCCGCCCCGGATCAGCTGCGAAATCTCGGCTATCGCTTCACCGAAGCGGGCGGCGTGGTGGCTGACCACGAAGCCCCGCATCGATGCGTTGCGTTCGGCCAGCCGCAGGTAAAGCTTGGGCCCGCGCACGTCACTCAGGTTCTGGTACTGCGAGATCGCCCCGCAGATCACCACCCGCGCGCCGCCGGTCGGGCGCAGGTTGTCGAGCGCGGCATCGAGGATCTCGCCGCCGACATTGTCGAAGAACAGGTCGATCCCCTCTGGCGCCAGCTTCGCCAGCTGTGCGCCGACATCGCCGGCCTTGTAATCGATCGCGGCATCGGCGCCGAGCAGGCCGGTGACGAAGCCGCACTTGGCCGGGCCGCCGGCAATCCCGATCACCCGCGCGCCGCGGGCCTTGGCAAACTGGACCACGCAAGAGCCGACCGCGCCGGCCGCGCCGGAGACCAGCACGACATCGCCGGGCTGCACCTCGCCCACCGCAACCAGTCCGACCCAGGCGGTGAGGCCCGTGGTGATGCCAAGCAAACCAATGAAATCGGTCGGTGAAACGCCGGGCTCGGGCATCACCTTGGTCAGTTCTGCCGCCGGCATCAGTGCCATTGTCTGGGCGGAGAGCAGGCCATAGGCCCAGTCACCCACCGCAAAGCCGGGATCGCTGCTGGCCACCACCTGGCCGATCCCGAAGGCGCGGATCGTGGAGCCCAATGCGCCGCTCTCGTGAAATCCGGCGGCATCAAGCGTGGTGCGGATCCAGGCATCCATCGACAGGGTATCGACCTTGACCAGCACCTGGCCGGCCGGGACCTGGTCGATCGTCTCATCCTCAAGGCCGAAATCGGACAACGAAGGCATGCCTGAGGGGCGCTTGGCGAGATAAACGCGGCGGTTCTGGTAAGCGATGGCACGTCTCCTGTCTTTTCAGTGCGCAGCCTAAGCGGCAGAACGCCGCCGACCAACTGGCAAAACCGCGTGGCAGAAAGGCCACTGCCGACCCTCCGCATAATATGCGTATACGTATGCCATCTTCCTGCCGATGCCGCTTGGCCCGTATCTGCAAAATTCCACGGGAGGAGGAGCCGTATACCCGGCCCAAGTCCGCATGGGGCATTGCGCCGGGGGGACTGGACCTGCCGGCGCGGTTTAGGGAGAGTACATCGTGGCACTTCGCACCCGTTTTGTCGGTGGCCTTGGGGTTTCGGCCATCGCACTTGCCATTTCCGCTGTGGCCATGCCCAGCGCCGCTTTCGCACAGGATACCGCTGCCGAGGATGACGCTGGCGACGCGATCGTCGTCACCGGCTTCCGCGCTTCGATCGATTCATCGGCGGCGCAGAAGAGGGCAAATACCTCGATCGTCGAAGTCGTTTCGTCGGAAGACCTTGGCAAGCTGCCTGACCTTTCGATCGCGGAGTCGCTGTCGCGCTTGCCGGGTCTCGCGACCCAGCGCCTTGATGGCCGCGCCAACGTGGTTTCGATCCGCGGCCTGGCACCGGACTTCACCACCACGCTGCTCAACGGCCGCGAACAGGTCAGCGCCGGCAACAACCGCGGCGTGGAACTTGACCAGTATCCGACCGAACTGCTGAACGGCGCCGTGGTCTACAAGACCCCCGACGCCAAGCTGATCGGCCAGGCGCTGGGCGGCACGATCGACATGAAGACCATTCGTCCGATCGCCTATGGCAAGCAGCAGCTGGTCGTCGGCGCCCGCGTCGAAGCGAACGACCTGGGCAAGCTCAATCCGGACATCTCGAACAAGGGCTATCGCGCCAATATCTTCTACGTCGACCAGAACGCCGAAGGCACTGTCGGCTGGGCATTTGGCTATGCACGCATGCAGTCGCCGACCCAGGAAGAGCGCTGGAATGCCTGGGGCTATCCGGATCTCAATGCCACCACCAAGGTGATCGGCGGCGCCAAGCCTTACGTGAAGTCGAACGAGCTGAAGCGTGACGGCCTGATGGGCGTGCTGGAATACCAGCCGAACGACCAGTTCCACACCACCTTCGACGGCTACTGGTCGAATTTCCATGACGAACAGCGCCTGCGCGGCATCGAACTGCCGCTGCAATGGTCGGGCGCTTCGCTGCAGCCGGGTTACACCTCCGCCAATGGCCTGGTCACTTCGGGGCGCTACAACGGCGTCGAAGCGGTGATGCGCAATGACATCGTCAACCGCGATGCCAACATCTGGGCGATTGGCAACAACACCCAGTTCAAGGCCAACGATTCGCTGACCTTCGAACTCGACCTCAGCTACTCGCGCCTGAAGAAGACCGAAGAGAACCTTGAAGTCTATCTCGGCACTGGTCGCGGTGGCGGCGTTGGCGCAACCGACAGCCTGGGCTTCACCATGCCTGAAAACGGCGGCGTGATCACCTTCAAGCCGACGATCAACTATGCCGATCCGGCGCTCTTCGTGATCACCGACCCGCAGGGCTGGAACAGCTGCGGCGGCACCGTGCCGAACTGCCAGGATGGCTTCGTCAACCGCCCGACGGTCAAGGACCGCCTGCAGTCGATCCGGCTCCAGGCCGTTCAGGCCCTGGACGGCTTCGTCGAGAACGTCACGGTCGGTGTGAACTATTCGGACCGCCGCAAGCAGCTGATCGACGAAGGTTACGTGCTGACCAACAAGAACTACCCGGCCAGTCCGGCGGTTCCGGCTGGCTACCTGTACGATCCGGTCAGCCTGGGCTTCATCGGCATTCCGGGCATGGTCTCGTTCGACGCCTGGCGCTATTACAACGAAGGCAACTATCGCCTCACCAGCGAAGCGCTGTGGACCCCAAGCCGCCTGACCAACAGCTACGTCGTGCGTGAAAAGGTCCTGACCGGTTACGTCCAGGCCAGCTTCAACAGCGGCGGCCTGCGCGGCAATGCTGGCGTCCAGGTGGTTCACACCAACCAGGAAGCGGATGGCTCAGTCGCCTCGAACCTGGGTTCGGGCACCGTGTCGCGCCCGATCACCGATGGTGCCAAGTACACCGACTTCCTGCCGAGCCTGAACGTTTCCTATGAACTGGCTCCGCAGACCCTGCTCCGCTTTGGCGCGGCCCGCATGCTGGCCCGTGCCCGGATGGACCAGCTGAACCCGGGTGTCGGTTACAACTTCAACCAGGCCAATAACATCGTTGGTGCCAACATCACGCGTTCGCCCTGGTCGGGCAACGTCGGCAACGCGAAGCTGCGTCCGCTGATGGCCGATACCTTCGATGTCGCGATTGAAAAGTACTTCGGTCGCGGTGCCTACATCTCGGTCGGCGGGTTCTACAAGCACCTCGAAAACTGGATCTACCGCCAGGATACGGTCCGTGACTTCACCGGCACGCCGACCCCGGGCAACGTCACCCCGACGTTCAACCAGGGCATCGTCTCGCAGTGGCAGAACGGACAGTCGGGCAAGGTCTATGGCTTCGAAGGTTCGCTTTCGCTGCCGTTCAGCACCTTCTCTTCGTCGTTCGACGGGTTCGGCCTCATCGCCAGCGCATCGTACACCGACAGCGAGGTCAAGGAAGGCGGCGCTGCGCCGATCAAGATGCCGGGTCTGTCGCGTTGGGTCGTCAACGGCACCGTGTACTACGAAAAGAACGGCTTCCAGGCGCGCGCTTCGGCTCGTTACCGGTCGGACTTCCTGGCCGAGGTCTCGGGCCTCAGCCTGGCGCGTGACCGCGTGATGGCTGCTGCCGAAGTCGTGGTTGATGCCCAGATCGGCTATACCTTCAACGAGGGTACGCTGAAGGGGCTGGGGATCCTGCTGCAGGCCAGCAACCTCACCAACGAGCCGTTCATGACCTACTACAACAACGACAAGCGCCAGGTTCGCGATTACCAGAACTATGGTCGCAACTTCATGATCGGCATCACTTACAAGTACTGATGCCACAGGGCGGGTTCGGTTAAGTGCCGGACCCGCCATTTCCTTCTCGGGAGTTTCGTACCAGAATAATGGTCCCCATTCGGAAGGGAGTTGGATTGTGAACGATAGTCGCATCCGCGACGTCGTCATCGTGGGCGGCGGTACTGCGGGCTGGATGGCAGCGGCCGCGCTTTCGGCCACGATGGGCGAGCAACTTCGCATTCGCCTGATCGAAAGCGACGAGATCGGCATCGTCGGCGTTGGCGAGGCGACCATTCCCGCGATCCGCCTGTTCAACGGCCTGGTCCGGGTCGATGAAGACGAATTCCTGCGCGCCACCCAGGGCAGCTTCAAACTGGGGATCGAATTCCTCAATTGGGGCCGGATCGGCGAAAGCTACATGCATGTCTTTGGCCAGCTTGGCCAAAGCCTCGACCTGATCGAATTCTGGCAATACTGGCTGCGCGGCCGCCAAGAGGGCCTGGCCGGACCGCTGGGTGACTATTCCTTCAACGAGACTGTTGCCCGGGCCGGTCGCTTTGGCCGGGTGCCGCGGATCCCCAACACCCAGCTCGACGGGATCTCCTACGCCTTTCATTTTGACGCATCGCTATATGCCCGCTTCCTGCGCGGCCATTCCGAACGCAACGGCGTGGTGCGGACCGAGGGCAAGATCGTCGGCGTCAACCTTTCGCCGGAAAATGGCTTCATCCGCTCGGTCACGCTGGAATCGGGCGAAGAGATCGCCGGCGAGCTGTTCATCGATTGCTCGGGTTTTCGCGGCCTGTTGATCGAGCAGACGCTGGGTACCGGCTATGTCGACTGGAGCCATTGGCTGCCCAGCGACCGTGCGATTGCCGTGCCGACGGCCAATGTCGGTCCGATCCGGCCCTATACCCAGTCGATCGCCCATCCGGCTGGCTGGCAGTGGCGCATTCCATTGCAGCATCGCACCGGTAACGGGCATGTCTTTTCCAGCGCCTATATGAGCGAGGATGAGGCCACCAGGATCCTGCTCGACACGGTTGAGGGCGAACCCCTGGCCGATCCGCGCACCATCTCGTTCAAGACCGGGATGCGGCGGCTGGCGTGGAATCGCAATGTGATCGCGCTGGGCCTGTCTTCGGGCTTTATCGAGCCGCTGGAATCGACGTCGATCCATCTGGTCCAGAACGGCATCGCCCGGTTGATTTCGCATTTCCCGGACCGCCACTTTGCCCAGTCCAACATCGATACCTACAATCGCCGGATCGCCTACGATTACGAACGGATCCGCGATTTCATCATCCTGCATTACACCGCCAACCAGCGTGACGAACCGTTCTGGCGCTATGTCCGCGAGATGGAGTTGCCGCAGGGCCTGAAGGACAAGATCGACCTGTTCAAGGCAACCGGCCGCATTTTCCGCGAGCAAGAGGAACTCTTCGCGGAAGTGGGCTGGTTCCAGGTGCTGATCGGGCAGAACATCCTGCCGGATACCTATCACCCGCTAGCCGATGCGCTGACGCGCGAGGAACTGGGCGGGTTCCTGAACGACCTGAAGACGATCATCGCCGCCCCGGTACGCCAGCTTCCGACCCACGCTGAATTCATCGCGCGCACCTGCGCGGCCGTGCCAGCCCATGCCCGCTAGTCCCTCCGATCAGTTCGAAGGCGTCATTCGATGATCCGTTCGCTGTTGTTTGCCGCCAGTCTGTTCGCACTGGCCCCGGTTGCCGCGGCGCAGCCTGCGTCGCGCCTGCCAGAGCTGCGGGCCCGCACGCCGAACGAGGAGATCGTCTACTTCGTCCTGCCCGACCGGTTCGAGAACGGCGATCCCAAGAACGATGCCGGCGGGATCAGGGGCGACCGGCTGAAGCATGGCTTCGATCCCACTGCCAAGGGCTTCTTCCATGGCGGTGACCTCAAGGGGCTGACCAGCCGGCTCGACTATATCCAGGGCATGGGTGCCACCGCGATCTGGTTTGCACCGATCTTCAAGAACAAGCCGGTCCAGGGCCCCAAGGGTGACGAGAGCGCCGGCTATCACGGCTACTGGGTGACCGACTTCACCCAGGTTGACCCGCACTTCGGCACAAATGGCGAATTCAAGGCCTTCGTCGATGCCGCCCATGCGCGCGGCATGAAGGTCTACATGGACATCCTGGTCAACCACACCGCCGATGTGATCCAGTACCGTGAGCCAGGCGACTATCCCTATCGCGGCAAGGCGGACTATCCCTACTCGCGCCGCGGCGGCGTGAATGGCGCTGCCATCAATCCGGGATTCAATGGCGATGCCGATCCCAGCCCCGAAAACTGGGCCAGGCTGACCGATCCGACCTGGGCCTATACCCCCTTCGTCCCCAAGGAAGAGGCCGGGATCAAGGTCCCCGCCTGGCTTAACGACCCAATCTATTACCACAACCGCGGCAACACGAGCTGGGTCGGCGAAAGCGCGGTCTTCGGGGATTTCATGGGGCTGGACGATGTCGCCACCGAACATCCGCGCGTCATCTCCGGGATGATCGAGATCTATGGCAGCTGGATCGAGCGCTTTGGCATCGACGGGTTCCGGATCGATACGGCCAAGCACGTCAATCCCGAATTCTGGCGCGCCTTCGTGCCGGCCATGCTCGATACGGCGAAGCGCAAGGGCATTCCCAACTTCCATATCTTTGGCGAAGTGGCGACCGGAGAGGTTGACCCGGCGCTGACCGCACGCTGGACCCGAACTGCCGGCCTGCCAGCCAACCTCGACATGGCCTTTGCCGCGGCGATGCAGCGCGTGGTTTCAGGCAAGGCGGGAACCGACATGCTGGCCCGCCTGTTCGAGGACGATGCGCTGTATCAGGGCGGCGAGACGGGCGCGCTCAACCTGCCGACGTTCCTCGGCAACCACGATTTCGGGCGGTTCGCGATGTTCGTGAAGCAGGCCAGCCCAGCGATCAGCCAGGACGAACTGCTCGCCCGGACCATGCTGGGCCATGCCATGCTGCTGACCCTGCGCGGCGTGCCGGTGATCTATTATGGTGACGAGCAGGGCTTCGTCTCCGACGGCAATGACCAGCTGGCGCGCGAGGACATGTTCCCGTCCAAGGTCGCGGTCTACAATGACAACGACCTGATCGGCACCGACGCCACCACCGCCCAGGCCAATTTCGATCGGGGTCACCCGCTCTACCGCCAGATTGCCACCCTGGCCGAGGTGCGCAGGTCAACCCCAGCGCTCTATGCCGGGGCGACGATCAGCCGCGCCTTCTCCGACAAGCCCGGGCTCTATGTCGCCTCACGGATCGATCCCGAAACGGGTCAGGAAGTGGTGCTGGCCTTCAACACGGCGAACCAGCCGGTCACCCAGCGGGTCGGAATCGAGCCGCGCAGCCTGACCTTCAAACCGCTGGCCGGCCAGTGCGCGCTGGCCGCCGATGCCCCCGGTAGCCTGACCATTACCCTGCCGCCGCTTGGCTATGCCGTCTGCGCCGCGCAGGAATCCAACGTGAGTGCCCAATGAATCGCCTGACCCGAATTGAATCTGCCAGCCAGGACCAGGTTGGACATGAATGGTGGCGCGGTGCGGCGATCTACCAGATCTATCCGCGCAGCTTCCGCGATTCCAACGGCGACGGGATCGGCGACCTGCCGGGCATTGCCGAGCGGCTGGACTACGTGGCGAAGCTGGGCGTCGATGCGATCTGGATCTCGCCGTTCTTTACCTCGCCGATGGCCGATTTCGGCTATGACGTGGCCGATTACTGCGGGGTCGATCCGATCTTCGGCACGCTGGCCGATTTCGATGCGCTGGTCGCCCGCGCGCACGAGTTGGGCCTGCGCGTCACCATCGACCAGGTCTATTCGCATACCTCGGACCAGCACGCCTGGTTTATCGAGAGCCGGGCCGGCCGCGACAATCCCAAGGCGGACTGGTACGTCTGGGCCGATGCCAAGGCCGATGGCTCGCCGCCCAGCAACTGGCAATCGGTGTTTGGCGGCCCGGCCTGGACCTGGGATGCGCGGCGCGGGCAATATTACCTGCACAACTTCCTCTCCAGCCAGCCACAACTAAATTGCCACAACGGGCAAGTGCAGGATGCCCTGCTCGGCGTGGCGCGGTTCTGGCTGGACCGGGGCGTCGACGGCTTCCGGATCGATGCGCTGAACTTCGCGATGCACGATCCGTTGTTGCGCGATAACCCGCCGGCAGCGCCCGATGGCAGGCCGCGCACGCGCCCGTTCGATTTCCAGCAGCAGCTGTTCAACCAGTCACACGCCGATATCCCGCGCTTCATCGAGCGGATTCGCGCGCTGACCGACAGCTATGACGGCATCTTCACCGTCGCCGAAGTGGGCGGCAAGGATGCCGAGCGCGAGATGAAGCTGTTCACCAGCGGTGAAGCCCGACTCAACAGCGCCTATGGCTTCGACTTCCTCTATGCCCAGCAGCTTACGCCGGCCGTGGTCGCCCGTGCGCTGGAGCAATGGCCCGCCGGTCCCGACATCGGCTGGCCCAGCTGGGCTTTCGAAAACCACGATGCACCGCGCGCCCTGTCGCGCTGGTGCGCGCCGGACCAGCGCGAGGTCATTGCCCGGCTCAAGGTAACGCTGCTGGCCGCGCTGCGCGGCAATATCATCATCTACCAGGGCGAAGAACTGGGGCTGACCCAGGTCGAGATCCCGTTCGAACAGCTCCGGGATCCCGAAGCGATCGCCAACTGGCCGCTGACCCTGGCCCGCGACGGCGCGCGGACCCCGCTGCCGTGGCAGGCGCAGAGCGAGCAAGGCGGCTTCACTGCCAGCTCCGCGCCGTGGCTACCGCTGGGCGAGGAGAACATGGCCCGGGCGGTCGATCGGCAGGACAATGATCCCTCCTCGCTGCTCAACCTGACCCGCACCTTGCTGGCGCTGCGCCACCAGTCCCCGGCGCTTCGTAACGGCACCTGCGAGGTCGTCTTGGCCGACGACGCGCGGCTTGTTCTTCGCCGCACTTCGGGCGGTGAGAAGGTGCTGGCGGTGTTCAACATTTCCGCTGCCGAAACCGGCTGGCCGGAGGGACTTGGCACGACTGGCACCCCAATCTTTGCGGTGGGCGGGGCAGAACCCGGCCGCCTGCCCGCCTTCGGGGCGGTCCTAATCCGGGAGAGCAACTGACATGAAGCCGATCCGTTTCGCGCTTGGCTTGGGCCTGGCGCTGGCCGCTGCTCCCGCGCTGGCCCAGCAGGCGCCAGTTACCGCCTCCTCGCCTGACGGCACGGTCAGCGTCACCCTGACGATCGATGGCGATGGCCGCGCGGCTTATGCCGTCAGCCGCAAGGGCAAGCCGATCATCGCACCTTCGCGCCTCGGCTTCCTGTTCACCGATGAGGCCAAGATCGAGCGCCGCCTGACCATTACCGGGCAGGAAGTGCGCGATTTCGACGAGACCTGGACCCAGCCCTGGGGTGAGTGGGCCAACATCCGCAACCGCTACCGCGAATTCAAGGTCCACCTCAAGGAAACGACTGCGCTCGCCCGCGTCTTCACCGTGACGTTCCGGCTTTACGAGGACGGCGTCGGCTTTCGCTATGAGTTCCCTAGCCAACCGAACATGGCGAAGACCAATGTCGCCGACGAGCTGACCGAGTTCGCCTTTGCCCAGGATGGCATGGCCTGGTGGAAGCCGGCCTATCTTTGGAACCGCGAGGAATATCTCTACAACAAGACCGGACTGTCGTCGGTATCGACCGCGGCGACGCCGATCACGATCAAGCTGGCCGACGGCACCCACGTTGCGCTGCACGAAGCGGCGCTGGTCGACTATTCGGGCATGAATGTGACGCGCACCGAGGGCACCACCCTGCGCGCCAATCTCACCCCCGGTGCGGGTGGGCCCAAGGTCCAGAAGACCGGCGCCTGGACCACGCCCTGGCGCACGCTGATCATCGCCGACAATGCCCCCGGCATCTATCACAGCCACCTGATCCTGAACCTCAACGAGCCCAACAAGCTGGGCGACGTGAGCTGGTTCAAGCCCGGCAAGTTCGCGGGCGTGTGGTGGAACATGATCAAGGGCGAATGGTCGTGGGCGCGCGGGCCCAAGCACGGCGCGACCAACGAGAACGTCAAGCGCTATATCGATTTCGCCGCTGCCAACGGCATCCCCAACGTGCTGGTCGAAGGCTGGAACGTGGGCTGGGACGGCGACTGGTTCGGCAACGGCTGGGACATGGATTTCACCAAGCCGACCGAAGACTTCGATGTGGCCATGCTCTCCGCTTACGGCAAGAAGAAGGGCGTCCGGCTGGTCGGCCACCACGAAACCGGCGGGGCTGTAACCCATTACGACAACCAGCTGGACCGCAGCTTCGCCTTTGCTGCCAAGTACGGCATGATGGTGGTCAAGACCGGCTATGTCACTGACGCCGCGCAGCTGGAACGCGTCGATCCCGACGGGACCAAATACCGCGAATGGCTTGATGGCCAGTGGATGACCAATCATTTCGTTCGCGTGGCTGAAACGGCGGCCAAATATAAGATCGCCTTCGACAGCCACGAGCCGGTCAAGGGCACGGGTCTCCACCGCACCTATCCCAACTGGGTGGCGCGCGAAGGCATGCGCGGGATGGAATACAACGCCTGGGGTGGCAAGAACCCGCCCGAGCACGAAGCGAACATCGTCTTCACCCGCATGCTCGAAGGGCCGATGGACTTCACCCCCGGGATCCTGAGCCTGAAGGGTGAGAAGGACAGCAACATCCTCTCGACCATTGCCAAGCAGCTCGCGCTCTACGTGGTGATCTATTCGCCGGTGCAGATGGTCGCCGATACGCCGGAGAACTATGCCAGGTTCCCGCAGGAAATGAAGTTCATCCGCGACGTGCCGACCGACTGGCAGGACACCCGCGTGCTCAATGGCGAGATTGGTGATTACGTTACCATTGCTCGCAAGGAGCGCGGCGGGGAGGGCTGGTATGTCGGCGCGGTGGGGGATGAGAACGCCCACACCGTCTCGTTCAAGCTCGACTTCCTGACCCTGGGCAAGCGCTACAAGGCGGAGATCTATCGCGATGGCGACGATGCCGACTATCGCACCGACAAGCGCCATTCGATCGCGATCGAAAGCACGGTGCTGACCAGCGCCGACAGCCTGGCCCTGCGGATCGCGCCGGGCGGCGGCTTCGCGATCCGGCTGGTGCCCGCCAAGTGAGGCTGCTGGGCGGCCTGCTGGCGCTGCTTGGCGCGCTGCTGGCCGCTCCGGCGCTGGCGCGGGAGCAGACCGGGCGGTTCCTGGAATACGAACACGTCGCCGCCGCAGGCCTTCCGGAGCAGCGGCTGTCGATCTGGCTGCCGCCAGGTTACGATAAGGGCAAGCACCGCTACCCGGTGCTCTACATGCACGACGGGCATAACCTGTTCGATCCGGCCAAGAGCAACTTCAACAAGGTCTGGGCGGCCGACAAGGCGATGCTGGCGGCGATCAAGACCGGCAAGGTCGAGCCGCACATCATCGTCGGCGTCTGGGCGCCGGGCAAGGATCGCTACCGCCAGTACCTGCCGCAGACGATCTACCAGGCGGCCAGCGGCACCCCGCGCGCGGCGATGGACGCGATGATCGGTGGTCCGGTGATCAGCGAGAATTACCTGAATTGGCTGGCCGGGCCGCTCAAGCAATGGGTCGATGCTAGCTTTCGGACCCGTCCGGGGCGCGCCGATACCGCGATCATGGGTTCGAGCATGGGCGGGTTGATGAGCTGCTATGCCTTTCTTGAACGACCCGAGACCTATGGCCGCGCGGGCTGCGTCTCCTCGCACTGGCCCGCCGCCGATCCGCGCACGGTGGGTGAGGCTAGTCCCGAACTGATCGCCTTGTGGGATGGCTGGTTCGCGGCGCGGCTGGGCCAGCCGGCCGGTCGCCGGGTCTGGCTGGACCACGGCACGGCCACGCTCGATGCCTTTTATGCGCCTTACCAACAGGCGATCAATGCACGCTTTGCCGCCAGCGGCTGGCAGCGCGGCCGCGATTGGGAAAGCAGGGTCTACGAGGGCGCCGAGCATGAGGAAAACGCCTGGGCCAAGCGGTTGCCCGAAGTGTTCGGCTGGCTGTTGCGGAAGTAGTCCGCTCAGGTTGGCCGGGGCAGGGCGGTCGTTGCCTTCATCCGCTCCATCGAGAAGCTGGAACTGACATCGGCGAGGTCGGGGATCGCGGCGATCAGCTTGCGATAGATCCGATCGTAATGGGCGATGTCGCGGACCACCAGCTTGAGCAGGTAATCGACATCGCCAGCCATGCGGTGGCACTCGACGATCTCGTCGATTGCGCCGATTCCGCGCGAAAAGGCCTCCAGCCAGGCCGGATCGTGCCGGTTGGTGCGGATCGAGACAAAGACCGTGGTCGCCAGCCCCAGCTTGGCCGGGTCGACCAGTGCCACCCGGCGGGCGATGATCCCGCTGTCCTCCAGCCGCTTGATCCGCCGCCAGCAGGCGTTGCTGGACAGGCCAACCCAGTCTCCGACGTCCTGCACGGCCAGCGACGCGTCCGACTGCAAGACTCCGAGGATTGACCAGTCTATCGAATCAAGTTGCGAGATATCGTCTATCATTGGGATAAAATATCACCATATAGGCAAAAATACCATAAAAATGGTGATGATTTTGCATCGCGATCGGCATATCCTTGCGTCATCAACCGGGAGAGCCAGCCGATGTCACTCAAGACCCTGTTCACGCAGCACCCTGCCAGTGTCGATGAAACCTATGGGGAGCACCTGGCCATGGCGTCTGGCTTTGGGATTCGCATGATCCTGGGCGGCTGTGCCTGCCTGCTCCACGGGATATTCCCGTTCCTGTTCGTCAAGACCGGCTCGGCGCAGATCTCCACCCTGCACGAACGCATGGTCGAGAACCGCCGCACCAAGACGATGCCGGCGATCCTCGATTTCGTGATCTGAACAAAAAACCGGCCCGGCGCTTGGCCGGACCGGTTCCTCGTTTCACCCTAAGGCGCGTGCTCAGTCTGCGCCGAGCTTCTTGTCCTCATTGGCGCGCTGGATCACGTAGAGGCGGATTGCCTCGATCTGTTCGGGCGTGAACTGCCCCTTCCAGGCGACCATCCCGTTCTGCTTGAGCAGGCCGTCGTGGACGATTTGCTGCCACAACTTGGGATTGCCGAGCGACACCGAATGGCGCAGGTCCGGGTTGAGCGCGCCGGCCACCACGGTCGAGCCGTGACAGAGGCTGCACGAATTGGTGTAGGCCTTCATGCCGATCGCGATCTGCTGCGGCGTTCCGCTGACCGGCGGGGGATCGAGCACCCGCTTGATCTCCTCGGGTGCCGCCGGAAGCGTGCCCTTGGCGCCCAGCTTGAAGACCAGCAGCCGGCTGATATTGGGCGTGATCCGCTTGGTCACCAGCTTGCCGGCGGAGACGTCCCAGACGCCGCCCCAGCCAACCATCACCGCGACATACTGCTCACCATCAAGCATGTAGGTCATTGGCGCGGCCAGGATCCCGCTCTGGGCCGGGAAGGACCAAAGCTGCTTGCCGGTATCGGCGGAATAGGCGCGGAATTCGCCCAGTGCAGTCCCCTGGAACACCAGGTTGCCAGCCGTGGCGAGCGTGCCGCCATTGGTCGGGGTTTCCTGCGGGACCTTCCACTTGATCGTGCCCGTGACCGGATCGAAGGCGACCAGCGCCCCAGTCATCGCCGCCGCCGTTGCCGCACGGACCGCCTTGTCCGGCGGCAGGTTGCCGGCCGAGGCATCGATCCCCAGCTGGAAGCCGGTGGTGCCGGGCTTCCAGTCCGGATCATGGGCATAGACCTGCGGGGTATTGTTGGTCGGGATATAGACCAGGCCCGTCTTGGGGCTGTAGCTCATCGGCGTCCACGAATGGGCGCCGACCGCGCCGGGGAAGCCCACGAAGGGCTTGTTCGTCAGCTCATACTTGGCATCGGGATTGACATCGGGCTTGCCGGTCTTGGGGTCTAGCCCCTTGGCCCAGTTGATCCCCTCGACGAAGGGCTTGCCGGAGATGAATTCGCCGGTCGCCGCATCCAGCACATAGAAGAACCCGTTCTTGGGCGCGTGCATGATCACGTGGCGCGGCTTGCCGCCAATGGTCAGGTCGGCCACGGTGATCTGCTGGTTGCTGTCAAAGTCCCAGCGGTCTTCCGGGGTTTCCTGGAAGTGCCAGACATATTCGCCGGTATCCGGCTTCACCGCCACGATCGAGGCGGTGTAGAGGCTGTCCCCTGCGCCATCGGTGTTGCGATAGGCCGGGTTCCACGGCTCGGCATTGGCGGTGCCAAAGTAAACCAGGTCAGTCTTGGGATCGTAAGTGATCGAATCCCACACCGTGCCGCCGCCGCCGCGCTTATAGAAATCGCCGCTCCAGGTCTTGAGCGCGGCGTCGAGGTGCTTGCCCTCCTGCGGCTTCGACGGATCGCCGGGGACGGTATAGAACCGCCACAACTCGTCACCGGTTTCGGCATCGAAGGCGGCCAGATAGCCGCGGGTGAAGTATTCCGAACCGGCCGAACCGATCAGCACCCGGCCCTTGACGATCCGTGGCGCACCGGTGATCGCCATGTGCGAGCCGGCGGGGATCGTCAGCTTCTTCCAGACGACCTTGCCGGTCTTGGCATCAAGCGCGACCAGATGCCCGTCGAGCGTGCCGACATAAACCTTGTCGCCATAAAGCGCGACGCCGCGGTTGACCGCGTCGCAGCAGACCTCGACCAGCTTTTCACGCGGAACCTCCGGATCATAGGACCACTTGAGCGCACCGGTGCGGGCGTCATAGGCCTTGACCATCGACCAGGCGGTGGTGGTGTAAAGCACCCCGTCGTGCATCAGCGGGGTCGCTTCCTGCCCGCGCGCCGTATCGAGATCGGCGGACCAGGCCAGGCCCAGCTGGCCGACATTGCCATCATTGATCGCGGTCAGGGTGGAGAAGCGCTGCTCGCCATAGTCGCGGCCATAGGAGAGCCATTCGCCTTCGGCTGCGGCCAGGATCCTGGCGTCGGTCACGCCCTCGGTCGCTGGCGGTGAAACCGATTTTCCGCACCCGGCCAGCGCCAGCAGCGCAGCCACAGCAAACAGCCTTAAACGCATTGCATCCATCCCCTTCCTCACAGCGTCCCCTGGCCTTCCCGGACCAGACCGCCTTCTTGGCCACCAGTCTGCCGTTAATCGCCCGGTTAAGCTAGCCCTCTTGTGCAGTCGTGGCTATGATCGGGCGGGAGGGGTGCAAGGAGCTTGGCGATGTGTGATGACCTGACCGCAATCGAGGAGGAACAGGCGCTCGATGCGCGCGGGATTGACCGCCGCAGCTTTGCCGGCCTGGGGGCCGTGGGCCTGGCTGCGCTGGCGGCACCGCTCGCCGCCAAGGCTCCGGCTGGCCTGGCCGAGCAGATGGTCACGGTGACGACGCCCGATGGCAAGCTCGATGCTTTCTTCGTCCATCCGGCCAAGGGCAAACACCCCGCCGTGATCCTCTGGCCCGACATTGCCGGCCTGCGCGAAGCCTACAAGGTCATGGCGCGGCGGCTGGCGGCCGATGGCCATGCCGTGCTGGTGCTCAACCAGTACTACCGCTCTGCTCCGGCACCGCACTTCAACGCCATTACCGAATGGCGCACCCCCGAAGGCCAGGCCAAGCTGCGGCCGATGATCCCGCTGCTGACGCCTGAAGCGATCGAGCGCGATGCCAAGGCGGCGGTCGCCTGGCTCGACGGGCAGAAGGCGGTCGACCGGAAGCGCGGGATCGGTTCTTCCGGCTATTGCATGGGCGGGCCGTTCACGGTCCGCACCGCGCATGCCGCGCCGAACCGGGTCCGCGCGGCAGCCTCGTTCCACGGTGGGTCGCTCGTCACCGACAAGCCGGACAGCCCGCATCAGCTGCTCAAGGCGACCAAGGCGGGCTACCTGTTTGCCATCGCCCGCAACGATGATGCCCGCGCACCGGGCGACAAGGATACACTGCGCGAAGCTGCCAAGGCAGCCGGACGTCCGGCGGAAGTGGAAGTCTATCCAGCCGATCACGGCTGGTGCACGATCGATTCGCCGGTGTTCGACAAGGTCCAGGCCGACCGCGCCTGGGAGCGGATGCTGGCGCTGTTCAAGACGCTTTAGTCGCCGGACTTATTCGGCCGTCGGGACCTGCTTCTTCAGCTTCACCAGGGTGACCATCTCGTCATAGAGCTCGATCATGTGGCTGGCGTGCCACTGGTCGAGCACGCAGCGGACCCGGCCGAAGAAGGCGGGAACCTCGTCCAGCACGAATGAGCGGCGGCCATTGTCGGTCCGGCTTTCCGGGGCCTCGATTTCGATCCCCTGGCCGCGCAGGTAGGACACGGTTTCCTCGATGTGCTGGGCCAGCGCGATCTTGCGCAACTCGTTGCTGCCGCTGCGGGCGTGGCCCAGTTCTTCCTTGGCCTTGGCCATCAGGTCATCGATGTACTGCGAGACGCGGTCCATGTTCTCGCGCTTGAGCGCGATCATCTTGTCGACATAGTCCTGCTGGACGCGCAGCCGCGCGGTGTCCGGATGCTCCGAACCCCAGAAAGCCTGACCGAAATCCATCGGTTTGTGCTGGATCATGCCTTTATCCGTAACCTGCGAGGCTCCGACCATAGGGCAATGTGGTTACGGGCGGGTTAAGCATTCCGGAGCCTTTGTCCGGTTTCGCTTGCCCCGCTTTGGGCGCGCGCTAACATCGCGGCATCAAACGATTTCGGGAGTGTGTGATGGAAGGCTTTCTGCTGGCGCTGCTGCTGCTGGTCTTCGTGTTCCTGCTGATGGGGGTGCGGGTGGTCCGCCAAGGCTATGTCTACACGATCGAACGGCTCGGCAAGTACACCCTGGCGGCCCAGCCGGGGCTGCACGTGATCATCCCGTTCATCGACCGGGTCGGCCACAAGATCAACATGATGGAGCAGGTGCTGGATATTCCGGGCCAGGAAATCATTACCCGCGACAACGCCATGGTCGGGGTCGATGCCGTGGTGTTCTTCCAGGTGCTCGATGCCGGCAAGGCGGCTTATGAGGTGTCGAGCCTGTTCGTCGCGATCATGCAGCTCACCACCACCAACCTGCGCACGGTCATGGGCAGCATGGACCTGGATGAAACGCTGTCGAAGCGGGACGAGATCAACGCCAAGCTGCTGCTGGTGATCGATCACGCCACCTCGCCGTGGGGGGTGAAGATCACCCGGATCGAGATCAAGGACATCCGCCCGCCAGCCGATATTTCCAACGCCATGGCCCGCCAGATGAAGGCCGAGCGTGAAAAGCGCGCCCAGATCCTGGAAGCGGAAGGCAGCCGCGCGGCCGAGATTCTCCGCGCCGAGGGTGAAAAGCAGGGTGCGATCCTCCAGGCCGAAGGGCGCCGCGAGGCGGCCTTCCGCGATGCCGAGGCCCGCGAGCGCGAGGCCGAGGCCGAAGCCAAGGCGACCACCATGGTTTCCGACGCCATCGCCAAGTCCGGCACCCAGGCGCTCAATTACTTCATCGCCCAGAAATACACCGATGCCGTGGCCGGCTTTGCCACTTCGCCCAATGCCAAGACGATCCTGTTCCCGGTCGAGGCGACCCAGCTGATCGGTTCGATCGGCGGGATCGGCGAACTGGTGAAGGATGCGTTCGGCGAGAAGAAGGCCTGAGCCGGTGGACTGGCTCCCCACCCTCGATCCGCACTGGAACTGGCTGGCGCTGGGGCTGGTGCTGGCGGTGGCCGAAATGGCGATCCCGGGCGTCTTCCTGATCTGGCTGGCCGGGGCGGCGATCCTGACCGGGCTGACAGTCCTGCTGGTGCCGATCGGCCTGCCGGTGCAGATCGTGCTGTTTGCCGTGCTGGCGATCGTCGCGGTCTTTGCCGGCAAGCGCTATATCGCACGCAACCCGATCCATGAGGCCGACCCCGGCATGAACGATCGCGGCGCGCGCCTGCTGGGTGAAGTCGTGACGATCACGCATGCGATCGATGGCGGCACTGGCCGGGCGCGGCATGGCGATACCGAATGGCTGGTCAGGGGCCCCGATGCGGAACCTGGTACCCGGATGCGGATTGCCGGACACGACGGCGCCGTGCTGGTTGTCGAGCACCTGCACTGACCCCATATCTCCGCCTCAAGGAGAATCCGCATGGCAGACAAGCTGAACCTGACCGAGGCCGAATGGCTCGAAAAGCTGGGGCCGGAGCGTTATCATATCCTGCGCCAGGCCGGGACCGAGCGGCCCTTTACCGGCAAGTTCGAACACAACAAGGATGAAGGCACCTATACTTGCGGCGGCTGCGGCGCGCCCTTGTTTGCCTCTGACGACAAGTTCGATTCCGGTTGCGGCTGGCCCAGCTATACCGCGCCGCTGCCCTCTGCTCCGATCGACGAGCTGGTCGATAGCAGCCACGGCATGATCCGCACCGAAGTGCGCTGCGCCCGCTGCGATGGCCACCTGGGCCATGTCTTCCCCGATGGTCCGGGGCCGACCGGGCTGCGCTATTGCATCAACAGCGCCAGCCTGGATTTCGAGCCTGAGGAATAACCACGGGTTCTGCACCAATTCTGCGATTCACCGCAGGTTACAAATCGCCTATGCAGAACGGATACGGGCCGGCACTGGCCCGCAGGAGGGATTAGCAGACCGCAATGGCGCGCAGGGACGGGAAGGGGCGCAGCGCGCCCGAACGCGAGGAACCGACCGGTTTCAGGAAGTTCGTGCGGCGGCTGTTCGTCTGGGGCGCTGCACTGACCGCGGTTGTCCTGCTGGCGCTGGCGGTGGCCGTGGGGCTGACCGCGCGCTCGCTGCCCGATTTCGAGGAACTGAAGGGTAGCCAGGTCGGCCAGACTATCCTGGTGCGTGCCCGCGACGGGACCGAACTGGTCTCGATCGGGCCCAGCTTTGGCCGCTGGCTCAAGCACGACGACATTCCTCAGGTCATGCGCACGGCCATGGTCTCGGTCGAGGACCGGCGCTTTCGCTCGCACCCCGGGATCGATCCGATCGGCCTGGCCCGCGCCGGCTACATGGCGCTGACCACCGGCAAGTCGGTCCGCGCGACCTCCACGATCACCCAGCAGCTGGCCCGTACGGTCTTCCTCAACAACAACCGCAGCCTCAGTCGCAAGTTGCGCGAAGCCGTGCTGGCCCTGGCGCTGGAATGGAAATTCTCGAAGGACCAGATCCTCGAGCTCTATCTCAACAAGGTCTATTTTGGCGGCGGCGCTTATGGCGTCGATGCCGCCAGCCGCAAGTTCTTCGGCCATCCCGGCACCGAGATCGTCCTGCCCGAGGCAGCGATCATTGCCGGCCTGGTCAAGGCGCCGTCGCACTATTCGCCGACCGCCGATACCGAGGCCGCGGTTGGCCGCGCCAAGGTCGTGCTTGCGGTGATGGAGGGCAACGGCGACGTGACTCCGGCACAGGCGGCTGCGGTCGATTTTGGCGCAATCAAGTTCGCCACCGAAAAGGGCCAGAATTCGGTCCGCTACTTCACTGACTGGGCCCTGCCGCAGCTTGACCTGCTGCTGCCGGACAATACCCAGGCAATCGAAGTCTGGACCACGCTCGATCCCAAGATGCAGGCCGCCGCGACCAAGGCGATCGAAACCAACACGCCCAAGGGCGCGCAAGGGGCGCTGGTCAGCATGGACCGCGACGGGGCCGTCCTGGCGATGGTCGGGGGGACGGACTACGTCTCGTCCAATTACAACCGCGCTGTCAATGCCGTGCGCCAGCCGGGTTCGGCCTGGAAGCTGTTCGTCTACCTGGCGGCGCTGGAAGCTGGCTACACCCCCAATGACCGGGTGGTTGACGAGCCCGTGACGATCGACGGCTGGAGCCCGCGCAATTCGGGCGGAACCTATGCCGGCGAGATCGACGTGCGCACTGCCTTTGCCTATTCGAAGAACACCGTCGCGGCGCAGCTCGGCAACGAGGTGGGCTTCAGCGCAGTGGCGGGGATCGCGCAGCGCTTTGGCATTTCCACCCCGATCTCGACGGTGCCTTCGATGGTGCTGGGCAGCAACGACGTGCGGGTGATCGACATGACCCGCGCCTTCGCCGCCGTTTCGGCCAAGGGCCGCGCAGTCGATCCCTTTGGCATTACCAAGGTCCAGACGGTCGATGGCAAGGTGCTGTACCAGCGCGACGTGCGCGAAGGGCCGCTACTGGTCCCGGCCTATGTCTCGGCCGGAATTACCGACCTGCTGCAAAGCGCAGTCAGCACTGGCACTGGGCGTGCGGCCCAGATCGGGCGGCCAGTGGCGGGCAAGACCGGCACCACCAATTCGAACAAGGACGGCTGGTTCCTGGGCTTCTCCAGCGGGATTACCACCGGGGTGTGGATGGGCCGCGACGATGCCAAGCCGGTTGCCGGGCTGCAGGGCGGCACCGCCCCGGCGCGGGCCTTTGCATCCTATATGACGGTCGCCACGGCCGGCCGGCCGATCGAGAAGTTCGATACCGAAGCGACTGTGCCGGCCTGGCAGCTCGAACCCGATGACGAAGCTCAGCTGAGCGGCAATCCGGACGAATATTACTATGCCGGCGAGCAGGGCAACATGGTCGAGCCCAGCCGCCAGGACCTGCCGCAAGAGGTCATGCCCGACCAGCAGGCTCCGCCGCCGCCAGCCGCGAACGACGAGTTCCTGCGCGAGGCGACGGGTGCCCGGCCGAACTGACCGGCAAAGAAAAACCCCCGCCTGACCAGGCGGGGGTTTCCTGTTTCAGCACTTGGCGCCCCAACTGCCCCGATCAGCGCAGCCGGACCGGCAAGT
>JBEGOD010000127.1:0-18007 GCA_041182185.1 Pseudomonadota bacterium | reverse complement strand
GATCGGAGCGATGGAAGGCGCAGCATGAGCCCGTTTGCGCACAAACTGCTGGCCGAAGCCGTCGGCAGCGCGATCCTGTTCGCCACGGTGGTCGGCTCGGGGATCATGGCCGAGCGGCTAGCGGGCGGGAATGTCGCCGTGGCGCTGCTGGGCAATACGCTGGCGACCGGGGCGATCCTCTATGTCCTGATCACCATGCTGGGGCCGGTCTCCGGCGCGCAGTTCAACCCGGCGGTGACGCTGGTGATGCGGCTGCGCGGCGACGGCAGCGGGCAAGGCGCGGCGGCCGTGATCGCGGTGCAGATCGCTGCCGGGATCCTGGGCGTCTGGCTGGCCCATGCGATGTTCGACCTGCCGATCCTGCAAGTCTCGGCCAAGGCGCGGACCGGCCCTGGCCAGTGGCTGGGCGAGTTTGTCGCGACCTTTGGCCTGGTCCTGACCATCCTTGGCACGCTGCGCCACAAGCCCGAGGCGGTGCCGACCGCCGTCGCCCTGTTCATCGTCGCGGGCTACTGGTTCACCTCGTCCACCAGCTTCGCCAATCCCGCGATCACCATTGCCCGCAGCCTGAGCGACAGTTTCGCGGGGATTGCGCCGCAGGATGCGCCCGGCTTCATCGCCGCGCAGCTGGCCGGCGCCCTTGCGGCTCATGGATTGGCCAAGCTGCTGTTTGCGGATGACAAAAAGACTGGCGGCACACGGAACTGATCCGGGCCGCCAGCAGGTGGGCTAGACAAATTGGGCTGAACTAAAGCGCCCGCAGGAACCCGGGTACGTCGAGTTCGCGAACCATGCGCTCGCCGCGCAGCAACCAGATATCGCGCCAGTCGAGACCGAAGTCTTCGCACTCCCGTTGCAGAACCGAGAAATCGGTCTGATCGAGCGCGATGAAGTTCGTCAGTTGAGTCATCATGACCCCCAGCTTGATGTCGGTTGCCAGGTCATCCCAGCCGTAGCCTTCGACACCGTGCCGCGCGAGCGTGGCAAGATAGTGCGCGAACAGTCGTTCATGCGATCTAATCCGAACGTCAGTCGTGGGTGCCATGTGCAGAAGCCGCATGATGTCGGTGGCGCCGGACCCTGCGACAGAAAACTGGAAGTCGATCACTGCAAACTTGCCCTCGCCAGCGGCGTCCGGGAAAAACAGCTGCTTCGGATGGAAGTCATTATGCTGCAGCGTGAAGGGCCGTGACTGCATGAACCGCATGATGGCGGAAAAGTTCTCTGAATAGGCTTCGGCCATGGCGATGCTTTGCGGGCACGATTCGCCGAACAGAGCCCTGACCGTGCTGATCGCAGCAAAGGTCGCCTTCGCGACATTGGGCCAATGATCAGGATCGGATAGCTGGATCAGGCCCGGATGATCCAACACGAATTCATCGTTCCAGTAACGCGCATGGAGCCGCGCCGCCTCACCAACCGCCAGATGCACCTGCTCAGGCGAAATCGCGAAGGATGGGCAATAGGACGGGGCCAGGTGCTCCAGCAGCAGCACCGTGTCATACGATTCCGGTTCGAATGCGGCGTGGAAGCATCGCGCGATCGGCAAATCGTCGTCGCCAACCGAACCGTAGAAAGCGGCTTCGCGCTCATAGAGCCGGAAGGTTCGGGCCAGGTCCCGAGTGGTCGGATCTGTCGCGCCCAGCTTGGCGATCATCCTGGCGGGCAGCGGGCACTGCGCCCGATCATAGTGCAGCCAGAGCTCGACGATATCGGCAGTCTGCCCGGGCACGTCATGCGGCCGGGTCTGGCAGCCGATCACCGAATGCCCCTGCAGATGTGGCTCGAGCACCTGGTTCAGCCAGGCGGTCGTAATGTCTGCGGCACCTTGCGGGATGATGGGCTTGCCAGCGCGCTTGCCTGATGGCCGGGCGTAGACTTCGAACGCGGGATCCCAGGCGAGATTGCCTGCAACATGGCCAGTAATCGGATTGTCGAACATCATGGTCTGTCCTCCATCGGCCAGCTTGTGCTGCTGGCATGGGCAGGTGATCGACCGGATCGCCGCGACAAGTCCTGTGGCCGGCTTGAGGAATGCCTTAGGTTTTTCTTAGGGGGTGGAAATCGCCGTTTTTGCTGTATGGTCCCGATGCGGATCCTCGCGATCGAAACAGGGCGATTGCAACGCATGGACCAAGTTCGGATCGGCTCGGCGACGGTCAACTTCTCGCGGCTGACAATCGAAGGCGAAGCCGGGAGCTTTTCCGTCGAGCCAATGGTCCTGCAAGTGCTGCGCGCACTGATGGCACGACCGGGCGAAGTCGTCTCGCGGGAGACGCTGATCGATCAGGTTTGGGGGGTGTCCTATGGCGGCGACGAGCGCCTCTCGCGGGCGGTCTCGCTGCTCCGCAAGGCGCTGGGTGAGGACGCCCGCCAGAATCGCTGCATCGAGACCATACCCAAGCGTGGCTATCGCCTGCTCGTCACGCCAGGCGATCCGATCACTGCAGACGATAAGAGCGGCATCGTCGCAACCGGCAGGCCTTTGGCGAAGCGACTGCTGCCGGCACTTGCAGTGCTTTTGGTCATCGCGGCCGGGGTCGCCCTCTTTTCCCTGGCCAGGCTCGGTTGGCCAGGCACGGCCACCCAAGGTTTTGCCGCAACTGGCGCAGGGCCGGAGGACAAGAGCCACCGCAACTCGATTGCCGTCCTGCCATTTACTGACCTCAGCAAGGCCGGTGACCAGAAATACCTGGCCGACGGGCTGACCGAGGAAATTCTTGATGCAATCATGAAGTTTCCCGATCTGCGCGTGGTGGGCCGGACATCTTCATTCCGCTACCAGGCAGCCGATATCGATCCGCGCAAGGTCGGTTCAGACCTCAACAGCAGGTACTTGCTCATCGGTTCGCTGCGGAAGCAGGACGAACGGCTGCGGGTCGCCGCGCAGCTGGTCGAAGCTGCGGACGGGCGCGTCGTCTGGTCACAGGCCTTTGAAGGCTCGAGCCAGCGGATCTTTGAATTCCAGGAAAGCATCGCCCGCTCGATCGCGTCCGAACTGGGTGTGGCGATTGCCGCGAAGGGCCGGGTCTTGCCGCGGATGACCGAAAATCAGGAAGCCTATGAGCTGTTCCTGCAGGGCCGCGACCTGTCGCGCCGGTTCGGCCGCGAAAACAAGCGGACCAGTATCCGGCTGCTGGGCCAGGCGATCGCCCTGGATCCGGCATTTGCCTCGGCCTGGGCCTGGCTTGGCAACGCCAAACTGCTGCTGGCCATTACCGAAGGACCTGTCCAGTCTAGGGTCCTGGTCAGTGAAGCGAGATCGGCCGTCGCCAAGGCCAAGTCACTCGATCCGAACCTGGCGATGGGACATTTCCTCGAAGCAGTCCTCCACGATTACGATCTCGATTTCGCCGCATCGATGGATGCGATGGAGCGGGCCTACGCGGCCGATCCCAACCAGCCCTACCTGATCATCCGCCGGGGCCGGAACTACGCCATGCTCGGCCAGATCGACAAGGCCGAGCAGCTGATCGAGGAAGGCCTGCGGCGCGACCCGACCGATGCGATCGGCATCATCAACCTTTCGCGGATCAAACTGGCAAAGGGGGAGATTGACGAAGCCCAGCGCCTGGCAATCAGGAGCAGGGACCTGGGCTTTGTCCCGGCCGGACCGACGATATGCGCGTTGATCAACGTGCAAGGCAACCGGCAGCAAGCCCGAACGTGCTGGGCAAAATTACCGGACGAGATCACCGAGCGGTACCGGCCCCCATTTGTTGAGCAGGGAGCATGGAGCCAGATCGGCAAGGCCCTGATCGACGAGGATGCCGACGCCCGCCAACAGGTGTTCGCAACCTTGCAAGACCACTTCACCAAACCGGACCCGCGGGTGAACACTTACCTGATGGACCTCTATCTGACCCTCGGCACGCCGGAAGCGTTCATGCAGCAATTCGTTGAGCATCCTTATTCGGGCAGCTCTTCGTCAATCGCTTCGATCTGGATTGCCGGGGATCCCTATAGCCGCCTGCGCCGCGATCCCGCTTTCCCGGCCTTTGCCGCACGGATCGGGCTGGTACGAGCCTGGGAAAAGTATGGTTGGCCGATGGCCTGTCGCCGAGCGGATAGTCCGAGCCCGGGTACGATCAAGTTCAACTGCACCTGATGGCGGATTTCAGTCGCGGTGGGCTTGTCCGAATGACGTCGAAGCGCCATAGGCGCGCCAACGAATCCCCCTCCGAAAGGCCCCGCGATGAAGGTCCGCGTTTTCGTTTCCCTGAAGAACGGCGTGCTAGACCCGCAAGGCCGGGCGATCCACCATGCGATCGAGGGTCTGGGCATTCACGGCGTGCAGGACGTGCGTGCCGGCAAGATGATCGAGCTGGAGGTCGACGCCAGCGTCACTGACGCCCAGCTGGAAGAAATGGCAGCCAAGCTGCTGACCAATACGGTGATTGAAAACTACCGCATCGAACGGGTGCAGCCGTGAGCTTCCGTTCGGCCGTGATCACCTTCCCGGGCTCCAACTGTGACCGGGACATGGCCGATGCGCTGGAGAAGGTCTCGGGCACCGCGCCGCACCGCGTCTGGCACGGCGATGCCGCCCTGCCCGATGGGCTGGACTTCATCGCCCTGCCCGGCGGCTTCTCCTATGGCGATTACCTGCGTTCCGGCGCCATGGCCGCACGCAGCCCGATCATGCAGGCGGTGATCGCCGCAGCGGGCAAGGGCGTGCCGGTGCTGGGCGTGTGCAATGGCTTCCAGGTGCTGACCGAGGCCGGCCTGCTGCCCGGCGCACTGATGCGCAATGCCGGGATCCGCTTCGTCTGCCGCGAGGTAAAGCTGAAGGTGGAGAACACGCAGAGCCTGTTCACCGCCGGCTACACCGCCGGGCAGCTGATCACGATTCCGGTGGCGCACCACGATGGCAATTACTTTGCCGATACCGCTACGCTGGACCGGCTGGAAGGCGAAGGCCGCGTGGCCTTCCGCTATGCCGAACCGGTCAACGGCTCCGCGCGCGACATCGCCGGGGTGCTCAATACCGCCGGTAACGTGCTGGGCATGATGCCGCACCCCGAACGCGTGATTGAACCTGCCCAGGGCGGCACCGATGGCCGCGCCTTGTTCGAAAGCGCCGTGCGGGGCCTGGTCGGCGCCTGACGCGCCCTACCCGACCTGCCGCAGGTCGGACTTGGTGAATAGGCCGCGCGCTTCCGGCGCAGCCATTGGCCGCCCGAAATAGTAGCCCTGGATCTTGCGGCAGCCCAGGCCGCGAATGATTTCCAGCTCACGCTCGGTCTCGACACCTTCGGCGGTGGTGGACATCTCAAGGCTGTCAGCCATGGCGACAACCGCCCGGATGATCGCCAGGCTTTCCGGGTTCCCGGCCGAGGCTCCCTGCACGAAGCTGCGATCGATCTTGATCGTCGAGAAACGCAGGTTGCGGATATAGGCCAGCGACGAATAGCCGGTGCCGAAATCGTCGAGCGCGACGCCGCAGCCCAGCGCCATGATCTGCTCCAGCGCGGCGCGGGCCAGGTTCGAATCGCGCACGAAGATCGATTCGGTCACTTCGATTTCCAGCCGCTGGGCCGGCAGGCCCGAGCTGGACAGCGCGGTCACCACGCTGGGGATGAAGCTGGGATCGAGCAGCTGCTCGCCCGAGACGTTGACTGCCACCTTGACGTTGCCGGGCCAGCACACCGCCTCGCGGCAGGCCTCGCGCAGCACCCATTCGCCGATCGGCACGATCAGGCGGGTGTCCTCGGCCAAGGGAATGAACTTGGCGGGGCTGACCGAGCCATGGTCTTCGCTGCTCCAGCGCAGCAGTGCCTCGAAGCTGACGATGTTCTCGTCCTTGGCATCGACCACCGGCTGGTAGTTGAGCGTGAATTCGTTCTTTTCCAGCGCGCGGCGCAGCGAGAATTCGAGCTTGCGCCGTTCCTCGGCATGGGCGTGGAGCGATGGCTCGTAGCTGAAGTGCTGGCCGCCGCCTTCTTCCTTGGAGCGGTAAAGCGCGAGGTCGGCATTGCGCATCAGCGTCTCGACCGTGTTGCCATCGCGCGGACCGATCGCGGAACCGACGCTGGCACCGATGTAAAGCGTGTGGTGATCGACCTCATAGGGCTGCGAGAGCAGGTGAATCACGCTCGCCGCCACCTTCTGCAGCCGCTGCGGATCGGAGGCATCGCGGATCACGACCGCGAACTCGTCGCCGCCAAGGCGGCCGCACAGTTCGTTTTCGGTCATGATCGACTTGAGGCGGTCGGAAACGCGGGCCAGCAACTGATCGCCAACCAGGTGGCCAAGCGTATCGTTGACCGCCTTGAACCGGTCGAGATCGATCATCAGGAAGGCACACTTGGTCCGCCACTGGGCGGCATAGCGCAGCGCCTCGCCCATCGCCTCGGTCACCATCATGCGATTGGGCAGGCTGGTCAGGGTATCGAACCGCGCCATGTGCGCGATCTTTTCCGAGCTTTCGCGCTGGGCGGTGACATCCGAACCAACGCCGCGGAACCCGTCGAAGCTCCCCTTGTCGTCAAATTTGGGCGTGCCCGAAAGTTCCCACCAGCGCAGCACCCCATTGATATGGACGCGCACGATCAGGTTGGAGAAGCTCTCGCGGCGCTTCAGCCGCTCGGCCAGGTCGTGCAGGCTCGATGGGAACTGGCCGGTTTCCCAGGCGGGTCCGGCGATCATCTGGATGAACGGCTTGCCGTCGATCTCGTCGGCGCTCTTGCCCAGGGCAAAGGCGAAGCGCGGGCTGACCGAACGGACCCGGCGCGAGGTATCGATCTGCCACAGCCAATCGGCCTCGCCTTCCTCGAACTCGCGCAGCAGCAGCGAGACGACCTCATTCTTCTCGGCCATCCCAGCCTCGGCAATCCGGGCGATGAGGAAGGAGCGGGCGTTCTCGATCGAGCCGGCGACGATCACCGCCAGCCAGACCACCGTGACGATCGCCATTTCGAACTTTCCGGCCCACAGCAGGCTGGCAATCGCCCCGCCCCCGGCAATCCCGGCAAACAGCAGGTTGGCCAGTGGCACGGCCGGCAGCAGCACCGCCGAGGCAGTGAGCAGCATCGCCGTGATCGCCCAGAGCTCCAGGTGCGTCCCCGAATCGCCAAACGGCGCGAAGACCGCCATCGGCAAGACCCAGGCCAAGGCATTGGCCACCGAAGTGCGCGATTGGCGATCGACTTCATCGCGCGACATGCGGCGGCGGTCGGCATCGCTCAGCGTCTTGTCGACCATGCTGCCGTGATAGAGAGTAGCGCCCAGCAGCGCCGTCCAGGCCAGGATCAGCGTCCAGTGGACAATGCCGGCATAGAACCAGCAGACCCCCACGGCGGCGATCGCCTGAGCCAGGATGCGGGCCTTGGTGACCCGCGCCAGGTTGGAATATTGCAGGCCCCGCAGCCGCGTCCAGTCAGCATCGCCGGGGCTGACCAGGCCAAGCACGGCCATCACCGGCAATTCGCGCGGCAGGGCGGCAGCAGGGGAAGTGGTGGTGTTCACCCGCTCCGGCTACCGGAAAAGTCTTATCGTCGCGTAAACCTAACCGGCATTTTCCGGCGGAATTGGGCTATTCCACCGTCACCGATTTGGCGAGATTACGCGGCTGGTCGACATCCGTCCCCTTCACGCAGGCGACGTGATAGGCGATCAGCTGGACCGGCACGGCATAGACCAGCGGCGCGATCAGCGGATGGACGCGCGGCATCTCGATCGTCGCCAGGCAGCCCTCGCCCGCTTCGTCCAGCCCTTCGCGGTCGGACACCAGCACGATCTTGCCGCCGCGGGCACGCACTTCCTGCATGTTCGAAACGGTCTTTTCGAACAGCGGGCCCGACGGCGCCAGGACGATCACCGGCACGGCCTCGTCGATCAAGGCGATCGGCCCGTGCTTCATTTCGCCCGAGGCATAGCCTTCGGCATGGATATAGCTGATTTCCTTCAGCTTCAGCGCACCTTCCAGCGCCAGTGGATAGTCCGGACCGCGCCCCAGGTAGAGCACGTCACGCGCCGGGGCGATCAGGTGGGCCATGGCCGCGATATCGGCATCGTGGCTGAGTGCTGCATTGAGGCTGGCCGGAGCCTGGAGCAGGTGATCGACCACTTCGGCCTCCTCGGCCCGGGTCATCCGCCCGCGCACCACCGCCATGTGCGCGGCGAGCGCCGCCAGCACGGCCAGCTGGCAGGTAAAGGCCTTGGTCGAAGCAACGCCGATTTCCGGCCCGGCGTGAGTCGGCAGCAGCAGGTCCGCTTCGCGCGCCATCGAGCTGGTTGGGACATTGACTACCACGGCGATGGTCTGCCCGGCCGCCTTGCAATGGCGCAGCGCGGCCAGGGTATCGGCCGTCTCCCCGCTCTGCGAAATGAACAGCGCCAGCCCGCCCGGCTCCAGCACCGGATCGCGGTAGCGAAACTCGCTCGCCACATCGATGTCGACCGGCAGGCGGGCGAACTGCTCGAACCAGTACTTGGCGACCATCCCGGCATAATAGCTGGTCCCGCAGGCGACGATGGTCACGCGGTTGATGGTCGAAAGATCGAAATCGAACTGCGGCAAGGCGACCGACTGATCGACCTGGCGGATGTAGCTCGCCAGGGTCTGGGCCACCACGGTCGGCTGCTCGAAGATCTCCTTCTGCATGAAGTGGCGGTAATTGCCCTTCTCGATCGCCGCGGCGGAAGCACCCGAGGTCGTGATCTCACGCGTGACCGGATTGTTGTCCTTGTCGAAGATCTTGGCCCCGTCGCGAGACACCACCACCCAGTCGCCCTCGTCGAGGTAGGCGATCTTCTGGGTCAGCGGGGCGAGCGCCAGGGCGTCCGAGCCGAGGTAGGTCTCGCCATCGCCGTAACCCACCACCAGCGGCGAGCCGAGCCGCGCGCCGATCAGCATGTCCGGGTATTCACGGAAAGCAATCGCCAGGGCAAAGGCGCCGCGCAGCTGCGGTAGCACGATCTTGACCGCCTCTTCCGGGCTGGCCCCACCCTCGACCGCTTCGGACAGCAGGTGGGCGACGACTTCGGTATCGGTCTCGCTCTCGAACTTGCGGCCGCGCGCGGTCAGCGCGGCGCGCAGCGGCTTGAAGTTCTCGATGATCCCGTTGTGGACCAGCGCGAGCGCATCGGTGGCGTGCGGATGGGCATTGGCGGCGGTCGGCGCGCCGTGGGTGGCCCAGCGGGTATGGGCGATGCCGACCGTGCCCGGGGCCGGATCGTGGGCCAGTTCCTTGACCAGGTTGAACAGCTTGCCCGGCGCGCGGCGGCGGATCAGCTGGCCGTTCGCCATGGTGCAGACGCCCGACGAGTCATAGCCGCGGTATTCCATCCGCCGCAGGCCATCGACCAGCCGCTCCGCTACCTCTTCCTTGCCGACGATGCCGATAATGCCGCACATGAAACTTGCTTTCGCTTAGAGAATATAGGGAACCCGGATGCCCGGCATCTCTGCCGGGAAATCCTTGGTATTTCGTGTAATCAGGATTGCCCCGTTCACCTGGGCGGTAGCGAGGATGTAGGCATCGAGCAATTTCATCCGCGTCCGGTGGCGGATATCGGCCGCCGCATTGGCGATCCGGGCGTCGATCTCGACCACTTCAAACGGCGCGATGGCCTGCTGGATGATATCGCGCCGTTCCAGCGCTTCGCCAGCCAGCACTTCGGTCCAGACGATCCGGCTGATCCGGTGTCGCCGATAGCGCGAAAGCTCCGCCACAGCCTGCGGCTGGTCGTTCAGCCAATCGACCAGAATATTGGTGTCGAAAAACGGATCCGACACTGGTCAAAGGTCTTCGTATGGCGTGCGATCTTCCCGCATCGCCCGCTGGTATTCAACGCCATCGGCGATGTCCTTGCGATCTTTCCAAAGCCCCGCCCCGCGCGCGATCCAATCCTTGTTGCCATCGGCGCGCGATTGCGCCTTGTAGGCGCGAACAGCATCACGCAGCACCGCAGCCCGCGACTTGCCCTGCTCAGACGCGCGGGCATCGAGCCATTTGATGTCTTCTTCCGGCAGGTCGGCGAGAATGCGGGTCATTGATATACTGATATCATATCATGATATCATGTCAAGACCACGAACCGTGGCTATCCCTGCTTCTCCGCCTTCTTCTTCTTCATCGCGTCATGAAAGCGGTCAGCCCAACCGGGTTTGACCAGCTGCTCCCCGCGGACGATCCGCAGTTCGCCGTCCATCACGTCGCGGGTCACGGCACTGCCGGCGGCAACGATCGCGTCAGCCCCGATCTTGACCGGGGCGACCAGCGCGGAGTTGGAGCCGATGAAGGCGCGTTCGCCGATCACGGTCTTGTACTTGAAGTAGCCATCGTAATTGCAAGTGATCGTGCCGGCGCCGATGTTGGCCCCTGCCCCCACTTCGGCATCGCCGATGTAGGAGAGGTGGTTGGCCTTGGCGCCCTTGCCCAGCACGGCCTTCTTGACCTCGACGAAGTTGCCGATCTTGGCTTTCTCCCCCAGCACGGTGCCGGGGCGCAGGCGGGCGAAGGGACCGACCTCGACCCCGCTGGCCAGGCTGGCGCCTTCGATATGGCAATTGGCGCGGATCTTGACCCCATCAGCCACGCTGACGCCGGGTCCAAAGAACACGTTCGGCTCAACCAGCACGTCGCGGCCCAGCTTGGTATCCCAGGCGAACCACACCGTTTCGGGGGCAATCAGCGAGGCGCCATCGTCCATCGCCTGTTTGCGGCGGCGTTGCTGCCAGCGGCCTTCGGCCTCGGCCAGCTCGGCGCGGCTGTTGATGCCCATGACTTCGGTCTCGTCAGTCTCAACTACCACCACCCGCGCGCCTTCGGCAATGGCATTGGTGGCGACGTCTGGCAGGTAATATTCGCCTGCAGCATTATCATTGCCAACCGCTTCGAGCAGCCGCCACATGTAATCACTATGCGCGACGATTACGCCCGAATTGCAGAGGTTTACCGCACGCTCATCGTGGCTGGCATCCTTGTGCTCAACCATCTTGCGGACCGTGCCGTCATGGTCGGCAATGATCCGGCCATAGGCCGCTGTGTCATCCGGCCGGAAGCCCAGCACGGCCACCTTCGAGCCCGATGAAAGCGCATCGCACAGCCGCCGCACGGTGCTTGCTGCCAGGAACGGCACGTCGCCGAAGCAGACCAGCACCAGCCCTGAAAAATCCGCCAGCGCGGTCTTGGCCTGTAGCGCAGCATGGGCGGTGCCAAGCTGCGGCTCCTGCACCACGACTTCCGAACCCGTCCCGGCCAGCGCCGCCTCGATCTGCTCGCGCCGGTCGCCCGCGACGATCACCGTCCGCGCCACGCCAACCTCGCCAATCGCGCCCAGCAGGTGCAACAGCATCGGATGACCGGCGATCGGGTGCAGCACCTTGTGCAGGTCGCTCTTCATGCGGGTGCCCTTGCCCGCGGCAAGGACGATGACGGCCAAAGGGACGGCGTTAGGTGACTGGCTCATGTGCGTGCCATGCCACCAAATTGTTGCCGATTCCAGAACGCTCCGCCAAGGGGCTGGCGATGACCGCAATCCGCTTCACCACCGTCGGCTTCGATCTGGACGGCACCCTGCTCGATACCTCGCGCGATCTGGGCGTGGCGCTGAACCATGCACTGGGCGCGATTGGCCGTCCCCCGGTGCCCGACAGCGCGGTGATGGGTCTGATCGGCGGCGGCTCGGCGCTGATGCTGCGCCGGGCGCTGGCACTGACGGGCGGCGAGCAAGGTGTCGACTTTGACGCGCTGCGCCAAGTCCTGCTGGCGCACTATGAAGCCAACATCGCGGTCCACACCGCGCTCTATCCGGGCGGCTCGGCAATGCTCGATGCGCTGGACGCACGCGGCGTGAAAATCGCCATGGTCACGAACAAGCCGCAGCACCTGGCGATCAAGCTGCTGGGCGAACTCGGCCTGCTCGGCCGCTTTGCCTGCGTTATCGGTGGGGGCGGCGGCTTTCCGCTCAAGCCCGCACCCGATGCGCTGCACGCGATGGTCGAGCAATCAGGCGGGGGTAGCGCGGCCTATGTCGGCGATACCACTTTTGACACCGGCGCAGCGCGGGCCGCCGGGCTGCCCTGCGTCGCGGTGAGCTTCGGGTTCAACGACCTGCCGCCACAGGAGCTGGACGCCGATGCGGTGATCGACCACTTCGACGCCCTGCTGCCCATGCTGGCGACGCTTTAGAAATCGAACTGCAGGCGGCTCTGCAGCACGTTCACGCCGTAATTGCGCTGGTTGACGGGCAGGGTCGAAGCCGGATCGACGATTGCCGCCTGCGGCCCGCCTTCCACCTCAACCCGGCCATAGTTCAGCATCAGCCGCAGGTAGTCGCTGAGGTACCAGTTGACGCCCAGCAGGTAGCTGGACTGCGTACCCCCCCGGCCCAGCCGCGCGTTGAGCGCCGCCAGTGATGTCGTGCCAGTGGCGAAGTTGTTGGTCGGCCCGCTCACCAGGCCATCGTCAGCCAGGTCAAGATATTCATAGCGCGCGAGCACCTGAATCGCACCGGCCCCGCCCTTGCCGATCGGATTGAGCACCTTGGTCCGCGCCCAGGTGCCATCGCCGCGCTTGTAGCCGCGGGTATCCCCAGTCAGAAAATAGCCGACCTCGCCGTAAGCCCCGAAGAAGCCCGGATTGGCGGCCGGCACCACGGCCGAATTGCCGCCTGCGAAGGCATCGTTGCCGGTGGCAAGTTCTCCGGCTTTGTAACCGCGCGCCTTCAGCCACTGCGCTTCGCTGGCGATGTGCAGCGGCCCGAAGATCCCGGCGGCTTCAAGCCCGAGGATCGAATCGCCCTTGGCGGCAAAGTTGCCGGTATCGACAAAGCGCACGTCGGTCAGCTGGCTGCCGGGCCGGGCGCGATAGCGGGCCAACTGATTGACCGAAGGCATATTCGCCCCAGTCGAGGTGCCGCCTGAAATATTCGAGGCAAAATCGCGGTACTGGTAATTCACGCCCAGGTGCAGCTGGCCGCCCAGCGCCTTGGGCATGAAGGTCAGCCGGGCCGCGCCGATCCAGCCATCGTTATCGAGGCTGCTGTCGAGGGCATGGGCCGCAAAGGCTCCGGCCTCGATCCGCCAGTCATCGTTCTTGCCCTTATAGGCAACGGTCGCACCCAGCCGGCGCGAATTGAGGAAGGCATCGTTGAAGGTTGCCCGCTCGATCATCGAGATAAAGTTCGAGCTGGTGATCTGCTCGATCCCGTTGAGCGTCTCGAAATTGCCGACCCGGACCAAAATCGGGGCATTGGTCGGGGCGTAGGAAACGATGACGTCCGCCAGCGCGACGCTGCTGTTGGCGAAGTCGAGCTCGGCCTTGTAGCCAAGGCCACCGGGCATGGTGCCCTCTGCCCCCAGACGGACCCGGCGCACCCGCAGGTTGCCGCCCAGGCTGGGATTGGTCAAAGCACCGGGCGACGAAATCGTCCCGGCATCCAGATGCAGGCGGCCGCGCGGCTTGAAGGTCCAGCCGTCCTTGGTCGAAATTTCCGGCGCGCCCTTCCAGTTGACCGCAAAGGCGGGTTCGGCCGGCTTCACCGGCTTGGCCGCCTCGGCCTTGACCGCTTCGGCCTGGGCCAGGGCAGCAGAAGCGCGGGCCTCGGCGCTTTCGGCGCGGGCCTTGGCAGTGTCGAGCTGGCCTTCCAGGCTATCGACCCGGGCAGCGAGCGCCGACATCTGGGCGCGCATCGCGGCCAGCTCTTCGCGCATCGCCGCGTCTTCCTTGACGCCCGCGAGCGCGGGACTGGCCCAACCCAGTGAAACAGCTACGGCAATCGCCGAGATGCGGAGTCCGGTAGTCATGGCCTGGTTCCCTCGTGACAGTTTTATTTCGATTCGCAGACGTCTCTAGGACTTCTAGATGACATTAATTTGACAGCTGCCCGTTCACTGCCGCTACGGCAACGGCATCGCCTTTCTCTGCTGTTGAAAGCCGCCGCCAGCCGTGCCAGTGCAACCGCCGCTTCCCCAGCGGGATACAACAGATTCTAGTGGAGCTGAACCCATGACCATTTCTTTCAAGGACCGTGTTGCGATCGTTACTGGAGCTGGCGGCGGCCTGGGCCGCGCCTATGCGCTTGAACTGGCCAAGCGCGGCGCCAAGGTTGTCGTCAATGACCTCGGCGGGAGCCGCGACGGCACCGGCCATTCCGATGCTGCCTTGCAGGTGGTTGAGGAAATCAAGGCCATGGGCGGCGAGGCCATGTCGAACGGCGGCTCGGTCACCGAATTCGCCCAGATGGAAGAAATGGTCGCCAAGGCCCGGGAAGCCTGGGGCGGCGTGCACATCCTGATCAACAACGCCGGCATCCTGCGCGACAAGAGCTTCGCCAAGATGACCATGGAAGACTGGAAGCTGGTGATCGACGTCCACCTCAACGGCTCAGCCAACTGCACAAAGGCGGTGTGGGACCTGATGCGCGAGCAGACCTATGGCCGCATCCTGATGACCGCCAGCAGCACCGGCCTGTTCGGCAACTTCGGCCAGGCCAACTATGGCGCGGCCAAGCTGGGCCTGGCCGGCTTCACCAAGACGCTGGCGCTGGAAGGCGCGAAGTACAACGTCCGGATCAACACCCTGGCCCCGGTCGCCGGAACCCGCATGACCGAAGACCTCGGCATGCCCGAAGCGCTGTTCAATGCGCTGAGCCCGGAAAACGTCGCGCCGATGGCGCTGTACCTGGTCAGCGAAGACGCGCCGACCAACATGATCTGCGGTGCCGGTGCCGGCGCCTATCACGCGGCCTATGTCACCCTGACCCCGGGCGTGGCGCTGCCGGCCGACGAGCGGACCCCCGAAGGGATCGCCGCGCACTGGGACCAGATCATCGACCGCACTGGCGAAATCGTCCCCCAGTCGGGCGGCGAACAGAGCCAGGTGGTGATGGCCGCCCTCGCCAAGATCGGCGGCCTGGGCTAAGTCTGTCATACTGTATTGACTAACTAACACACATCGCGCATCCTCCACCGCATAACAGGTGGAGGATGCCCGATGTATAGCGAAGCCGAACTGCAATCCGCAGTCGCCGCCGGAGCGCTAAGCCGCGACGCGGCACAGGCGCTGCGCGATCACGCCAGCGGAATGCGCAATGCGCCCGTGGCCGATGAAGAACACTTCCGGTTGATCACCGGGTTCAACGATATTTTCGTGACCATTGCCGCTGTGCTGCTGCTGTTCGCCTGCGCCGGGATCGGCGGCGCGATTGCGGCCGGGGCTGGCGGCCTGCTGGTGGCGGGCGCGGCCTGGGCCATGGCCGAATTCTTCACGCGGCGGCGCCGCATGGCGCTGCCGTCGATCGTCCTGCTGCTGGCTTTTGTCGGCGGGGCGGTCGCCGTGCCGATCGAGATCATCGATTCAACGCGGCCGCACTTCAGCGACCAGGTCTCCGCGCTGATCGGCGCGGCAATCGCCTTGCTGGCCGGCGGCGCGGCCCTGCTTCACTGGCGGCGCTTCATGGTGCCGATTACCGTGGCCGCCGGCACTGCTGCGCTGGCCGCCACGGCACTCGCGCTGATTGTCGCGGCGGTGGAGCCGCTGGTCGGCCGCGAGGGCATGGAAAACGTGCTGCTGTGGCTGCTGTTCGGCGCCGGCCTGGTCGTCTTCGGGCTGGCGATGCGCTGGGACATGTCGGACCGGGGGCGGGAAACCCGGCGCAGCGATGTCGCCTTCTGGCTGCACCTGCTGGCCGCGCCGATGATCGCCCACCCGCTGTTCCATGCCCTGGGCGTGACCGATGGCCAGAACATCGGCGCGCCCGCGGCCATGGGCGTGGTGGTGATCTATATCCTGCTCGGGCTGGTCGCCCTGGCCGTCGATCGCCGCGCCTTGCTGGTGTCCGCGCTCGCCTATGTACTCACTGCCATGACCCTGCTGTTCCGCGAGTTCGGCATGGTTGAACTGAACGTGGCCCTGACCGGGCTGGTGATCGGCTCGGCCCTGCTCTCGCTCTCGGCCTTCTGGGGTCCGATCCGGCGCGCAGTGGTGGCACCCCTGCCCGACCAGTGGCGCGGCCGGCTGCCCGCCACGGCCTGATCGCAGTTTTTGGCACAAGGCGGGGTGGCGGGCGCGTCTCGCCGCCCCGCTGCGTTTGGTACAAGATACTTGACAAACAAACCATTTTGGTTCATATACCCGGCCGACGGATGCCGGACGGGTTACGCGTGCCGCCTGACTTCCGTGCAATGGCCGGTGCGCAGGCACCGATCCCGGATCGTGGACAACAACGCCAGGCGGCAAGGGAGCGAGCCCGTCCCGCCAGCGCCACTGACCGCAGGGCCGCGCCCGTCCGGTTCGGGTGGACCCCGGCGGGCCGTTCGCAAGCAAGACCACGCCAGCCCCGCCCGACCGGCTTTACGGGCACAGTCGCGCCGGCCGCATCCGTCGCTTGGTTTTCAGCTGAACCTGTCGCCACCCGGCGGCGGGCGATTGGTGCTGGTCTAGCTTTCGACCACCTTGAGTAGCCGCCGCTCCAGCGGGAACAGCACGGCAGACAACTCGTGGCCGCGCTTCAGCACTTGGCCGCCCTCTCCGAACAGAGTCCACATGCCCTGCTTGTTGCGCAGCGCGGGCCGCTTTTCGATCCGCGCCTCGGGCCGTTCGGCGGTGCGCCGGAACCCAGAGAAACTGGCTGCATCGCGGCCAAAGTCCATCGCATAGTCGCGCCAGAACCCGGCTGCGACCATGCGGCCATAGAGATCGAGGATGCGTTGCAGTTCCTCCCGGTCAAACCCGACCTGCGCGGTGCGCCCGGCCTGGAACGGGAAAGGCGTAACGACCGCGCTCAAGCAGTCCCGCCACGCTTGCGGCCGCTGCTTTGCTTGGCCGCCTTGGCATCGCGCTCTTCAAACAGCTGGGCGAGGCGCTTTTGCAGCGTCTCGATCTCGCACTGCAGCAGTTCCAGCTTCTGCGTTGCCGGATCGAACCGGTCGGAGCAGGGCGTGCCATAGGGCACGAAATTCTGGGTTTCGGGCCGCACCTCGACCGGGGTCTGCTTGGCCGGGATGCCAACCATGGTTGCGCCTTCGGGCACATCCTTGGTGACCACGGCATTGGCCCCGATCCGCGCCCGGTCCCCGACAGTGATCGGCCCCAGGATTGCAGCCCCCAGGCTGATGATCACGCCGTTGCCGATGGTGGGATGGCGCTTGCCGCCCTGCCCGCTGGTGGGATTGGTTCCGCCCAGGGTTGCGCCCTGATAGATCGTCACGTCATCGCCGATCTCGGCCGTCTCGCCGATCACCACGAAACCGTGGTCGATGAAGAAATTGCGCCCGATCTTCGCGCCGGGGTGAATGTCGATCGCGGTCAGGAAGCGGCTGAAATGATTGACGAACCGGGCCAGGAAATAGAGCCGCATCCGGAACAGCCGATGCGCCACGCAATGGAAGCCGAGCGCCCAGACGCCCGGGTACAGCAACAGCTCCCAGCGCGAGCGCGGGGCCGGATCGCGGGCGGCGATCGAATTCAGATAGGTGATGAAACGTCCCGGCATAAGTCTTCCCATCCGCCGCAATTTGTCCCACAGGCCCGCCTTCAAAGCAAGCGCGGCTCGTCTGGTCCCAGCACCGCCTCAAGCGCGGCGCGCCAGATTGCGGGGCCCGGCGAGGCCTTGCGCTCCAGGCTGAGCCGGTCGATCGCGGTGACAACCTGCTCCACCCCCATGTGGGTGCGCTCGATCCGCGGGACAAGATAGGCGGCCGCATCGGGCCCCAGCGGCAGGCCCCGCTGCTCGGCCTGGACCGCGATCAGCTCGGCCAGCATGGCATCGTCCGGCGCGCCGATTGCAAGCTGGAGCACGGCGCCGAGGCGCGAGCGCAGGTCCGGCAGGCCGATCTGCCAGCCGCCCGGCGCGGCGCTGCGCACCAGCAGCAACGGAGTGCCGCTTTCCTGCGCGCGGTTCCAGCGGTGGAACAGCTCGGTCTCGTCAATCCGGTCGGCATCGTCGATCGCCTCGCCAGTGCCGCTCTCGGCGAACCAGCGCGCGATCAGCGACTTGCCCGAGCGCGGCGGCCCGGCCAGCACCGCGGTGCGGAACGGCCAGGTGGCGGCGACAGCGC
>JBEGOD010000126.1:0-11579 GCA_041182185.1 Pseudomonadota bacterium | reverse complement strand
CTTCTTGGCCCTGCGTGGCGGCGGGTTGGGCGGACTGCAATTGCTGGACCATGGCGGCGCTCAAGGAATAACCGGCCAGATCGATGCCGTGCTCCTGGGCCTCGAGCAGCAATCCTTCGCCGCTCTCCTCACGCCCGGCCTCACGGCTCGACATGACCCGGGCGCGGATCAGGGTGCGCAGCAGACTGGCGCCCTTGACCGGGCCATAGTGCCAGCCGGGCAGGCCGGCGGGCACAATCAGTCCGCCGCCACGCAGGGCCAAGAAGTGGGTTGCGCCGAAATGGCTGGCCGCGCTGACGATGGCGGCGGTCCAGTCAGCCAGGGCCAGATTGGCGAGGCTGGTCGTGCTTTCGTTCGTGCCCGGCAGGTCGGGCAGGATGGCATCGATCCCGCTGCCGTCCAGCCGGCGGATGATATCGAGGCAGAGCCGCCGCGTGCGGTGGCCCTCATCGAACAGCGCGGGAATGACCAGCAGTCGGTGCGCGGCGCCGCGATCGCAGGCGAATGCATACTCAGCTACGCGCGATCCATCGGGCAGGGGGCAGGGATAGCTGGTGGCGATCACGCCGCTTCGCGCTTGGACTCGGCAAAGGCGAGCAGGTTGCCGAAGGTTTCGAGCAGCTCGCCATCAACCTCGTCATCCTCGATCACGATGTCCAGGCGATCTTCCATTTCGGTGAGCAGGCCGGCGACGGCCATCGAATCGAGTTCCGGCAAATGGCCGAACAGGCCGGTGTCGGCGTCAAAGGCATCGGCCTGGCCGGGCTTGAGCCCGAGCACATCGGTCAGGATGCGCCGCAGAAGCTGGTCGGTGTGGCTGCGCATCGATCCCCCGTGGAGCTTGGTTTCCTCTAAGGCCGCGCGTCTAGCCATGCCGCCCGCCCGCTGCAAGCCTGCGGACGACCTTGCGTGCGATTGCTGGCCAGGTTCCTGGCCATTTGGCGCGAAAAGCCTCGATCCGGTAGCGCGGGCGGACCTGCTCCATCCAGTCGCGCTTATAGGCATCGTTGCCGGTGCCGAAGTCGACCAGTTCGACCTTGTCGTGGTCGATCACCCGCTCAAGCAGTGCAGCGGTCAGCGTGGTACCCGGGGAGAGGGCCTTGGCCGCTTCGATGTGGGCCAACTTGTGGATGAAGGCAGTGCCGGCTTCGACGGTCCAGAACTGGGCGGCGACCGGGTGTCCTTCTGCGCTGGCGATGGCCAGGCGCAGCCGTCCGGCGGCACCCTCCTGTTCGGCGAAGGCGCGCAGGAAGGCGGGGCAGCCTTCCTCGCTCTTCCAACTCTGGGCATAGATCGATTCGTAGCTGGCCCAGCTATCGGGGTTGAACGCGGTTTCGATGTTAACCGCGACCTTGTCGGCCTTGCGCTTGAGTGTGGTGCGCAGCGGGCCAGCACGGCCCGCGAGGTATTCGGCAAAGCCGCGCCCGCCAACCGGCAGGATGTGATTGACGTCGCAAGGCTCGATGAAGGTGGTCCAGCCGGTCCGGCGCAGCGCCGCGGCAAGCGCGCTCGCCGCGCCATTTTCATCGGGGAGTGGCGAGAGGACCAGGTGCGGGGCTTGCCCAGCAAGGTCGGCGGCCAGCGCGGTCAACATGGCGGTGCGGTCCGCATCTGGTGAAAACAGCGGTGCCACCTGGAACGAATACCAGTTGGCCAGGCAATGGACTTGCCGTGCGCGGCGAAGCAGCGGCATGACGGCACGCTGCTCGCCCGAGCGCGCAACCGCGATCAGCGGAAGGAGATCGCACTGGTCGGCCAGGCCTTGCCACCATTCAAGTCGGTCGAAGGGCGCACGGGCATTGGGCGCGCTCAGCATTGCCGCAAGCGCTGCATCGCCTTGCACTTCCTTAAGATCGTCGTGATAATCGACCGAAATCACACGCCCATTTCCCCAACCGTTCGGAGCCCCACCCCCGTGTCTGCCAGCCTGCCGATCGATCCCAAGCCGCTCGATCACCTGGCCCTGATGGGCGAGGGGACGGCCCCGGCGCTCGTGCTGCGCAGAGGCACCCTTAGCTACAATGACTTAAGGGAAAGTGTCGCCCGGCTGGCAGGATGGCTGAAGGAACAGGTGCCCGAGTGCGGCGCGCGGATCGCCAGCTGGGCTGCCAAGGGTGAACTGACCTGCCTGTTGCCGCTGGCCGCTGCGCGGGCGGGGCTGGTTCACGTGCCGATCAACCCGCTGCTCAAGCGGGCTCAGGTGGCTTATATCCTGGCCGATAGCGGAGCGCGGCTGCTGGTGGGGACCGCCGCACGATTGGCCACGCTGGCGGTGGGAGACGTTCCGCTCCAGTGCACTGTGATGTCCGAACCCGAAGTCATTGATAAATATGTACACGCGCGTCCGGCCGAGCCTTCGCAGGCCAACCCTGACGAGCTGGCGGCGATCCTTTATACCTCGGGGTCGACGGGCAAGCCCAAGGGGGTCATGCTGAGCCACGCCAACATGTGGCTGGGCGCGCAAAGCGTGGCATCGTACCTCGCGCTGACGCCAGCGGACGTCACCCTGGCGGTGCTGCCGCTGGCGTTCGATTATGGGCAGAACCAGCTCCTTTCGACATGGTTTGCCGGGGGCTGCGTCGTGCCGCTCGACTATCTGACGCCGCGCGACGTGATCAAGGCGGTCGAAAAGCATGGCGTCACCACTTTGGCAGCAGTTCCGCCGCTGTGGGTGCAGCTGGCTGAACTGGAATGGCCCGCGGAAACCGCAGCGCGGCTAAAGCGCCTGACGAATAGCGGTGGTGCCCTGACCGTCGACCTAGTCCACCGCCTGCGCCGTCTTTTCCCGCAGGCGCGGATCTTTGCCATGTATGGCCTGACCGAGGCGTTTCGCTCGACCTTCCTTGACCCGGCTCTGATCGATACCCATCCCACCTCGATGGGTACGGCCATTCCGCACGCCGAAATTCTGGTAATCGGTGACGATGGCGCCGTGACGAATGATGGCGAGGAAGGCGAACTGGTTCACTGCGGTCCGCTGGTCGCGCAAGGCTATTGGCAGGATCCGGAGCGGACGGCCGAGCGCTACAAGCCTGCTCCCGCCGCCTCGATCTATGGCGGGATGGCGGTCTGGTCGGGTGACCGCGTCAGGCGCGAGGCCGATGGCTTGCTCTATTTCGTCGGGCGGCGTGACGCCATGATCAAGTGCGCTGGCAACCGGATCAGCCCGCAGGAGATCGAGGATGCCGCGCTGGGCACCGGCCTGGTGGTCGAGGCAGTGGCGCTGGGCCTCCCGGACGAGCGCTTGGGCCAGGCCGTGCACCTGGTTGTTCGGGCCGCCCCCGGTATCTCAGATGGGGTTGAAGAATTGCCACGCAAACTTATGCAGGAATTGCCGAATTTCATGCAACCAAAGCAAATTCACTGGCGTAACGCCATGCCGATTTCCCCCAACGGCAAGATTGACCGGACCGGGCTCTATGCGGAGCTGGCGGCGTGAAGCCGCTTGGTCCTGTGCCCACCGGGTTTGTCGCGATTGACGGCGAATTGGCGATTGGTGGCCGCACGGTCAGCGAGTTGGTTGCCGAGGCCGGCAGCACGCCGCTGTTTGTCTATTCGCGCGCGCGGATTACCGATCGCGTGGCGGAGTTGCGCGCTGCGCTGCCGCCGCAGGTTACGTTGAACTATGCGGTAAAGGCCAATCCGTTCAGACCGGTGCTGCAGGAAATGGCCGGGCTGGTTGATGGCTTCGACATCGCTTCGGGCGGCGAGCTTGCGATGGTCACAGCGGCCGGGATCGACCCGGCACGGATCAGCTTCGCTGGTCCTGGCAAGCGCGATGCCGAGCTTGAGGCAGCCATTGCCGCCGGCGTGACGCTCAACCTCGAATCCGAAGGTGAAGCGGACCGCGCCTTGGCAATTGCCAGCCGTCTTGGGGTCGTTCCGCGGCTTGCGGTGCGGGTTAACCCGGATTTTGACCTCAAGGGCTCGGGCATGAAGATGGGCGGCGGGGCCAAGCCGTTCGGGGTCGATGCCGAGCGGGTGCCGGCCCTGGTTCGCCGCCTGCTGTCCGCCGGTGCGGACTGGCGGGGCTTTCATATCTTTGCCGGCAGCCAGGCGCTTGATGCGGTGGCAATTGCCGATACCCAGGCCCAGACGATTGCCCTGGCCGCACGACTTGCCGCAGCAGCCGGTGCTGCCCCGCCCAAGGTCAACCTGGGTGGTGGGTTCGGAATTCCCTATTTTCCGGGTGACGAACCGCTTGACCTGGCAACGGTTGGCCGGGCCCTGGCAGCACAACTTGAGCTGCTTCCGCCGGAATTGACGGGTACGGCCTTCTGCATCGAACTGGGCCGCTACCTTATCGGCGAATCAGGGGTTTACCTGACCCGCATCGTCGACAGAAAGGTAAGCCACGGCGAAGTCTATCTCGTCACCGACGGCGGCCTGCATCACCAGCTCGCCGCCTCTGGCAACTTTGGCACAGTGGTCCGCCGCAATTATCCCGTGGCGATTGCGACCCGCTTCAATGCCCCGATCGAGGAAGTGGCCAGCGTTGTTGGCTGCCTGTGCACCCCGCTCGACCGGCTGGCGGACAAGGCGGGCTTCCCCAAGGCCGAGGTCGGCGATCTGGTCGCGGTGTTCTGTGCCGGGGCTTATGGGGCCAGTGCCAGCCCGGCCATGTTCCTGGGCCAGGGACCGGCAGCCGAAATGCTGGTTTGAATGTCTCTCCAGCAGTCGCCTCGGGGCGATACGGTGCTGGAAAGCAAGGGCTAAGCTCCCGAAATCACATGTAAGGCTAACGCAATATTCACCCTTTTTGCCGATACCGCAGGCTGACCAGCCGGGTCTTCGAGCGGGAAGGGCATAGCCCGATCGATGGCGCGGCACTCAGATTTGAGGATATGCCCGATGCCGATCGACCGTTTCACTCGCCTTCTGGCCGGCAGCGCCATGGCCAGCATGGCACTTGCCGGCTGCGCCAGCGGTGGCGGTGGGCAGCAATTGCCGCCGGCGTCGTTCGTGTCGATGCAGGAAGGGCCGGGCGAGGAATACGTGATCGGCCCGCTCGATGAGCTGACGATCTTCGTCTGGCGCAATCCCGAGCTTGGCGCGCAGGTCCAGGTTCGTCCTGACGGGCGGATCACGACGCCGCTGATCACCGACATGCCGGCTGTCGGCAAGACGCCCAAGATGCTGGCTGACGACATCACCCTGCAACTTTCGCAGTACATCCAGGAACCGCTGGTCTCGGTGATCGTCAACAAGTTTGCCGGCACTTTCAGCCAGCAGGTCCGTATCGTGGGCGCCACGACCAAGCCGGCCTCGATCCCCTATCGCGCCAACATGACCCTGCTCGATGCGATGATCGCGGCGGGCGGGCTGAGCGAATATGCCGCCGGCAACAAGGCCCGCCTGATCCGCTTCGACAAGGAAAGTGGCAGCCAGAAGGAATATGCGATCAAGCTGGGCGACCTGCTGCGCAAGGGCGATAGTCAGGCCAATGTCATGCTGATGCCCGGCGATGTCATCATCATCCCTGAAAGCACGTTCTGAGGAAGGGGCGCGCCAGGGGCGAACGATGAACAACATTTACGACGAACTGCGCTCGGCGCTTCATTCGATCTGGCATCGCCGGTGGCTGGCGCTGGCCGTCGCCTGGGCGGTCTGCCTGCTCGGCTGGCTGGTCGTGGCGATGGTGCCCAACACCTATGAATCGAACGCGCGGCTCTATGTGCAGCTCGACGATGCCCTGTCGGAAGTGACCGGCGTTGGCGTCGGCAATCGCAAGCGCGATATCGACCGGGTCCAGCAGACGCTGACCAGCGCGGTGAACCTGGAAAAGGTGATCCGCTCAACCGCAGTGGGCGAGGAGATCACCACGCCCAAGCAGATGGAAGCGGCGGTCCTGGGTCTGGCCAAGAAGATCAAGGTCGAGAACGTCAAGGACAACCTGTTCGAAATCAAGGCTGACTTCGGAGATGGTGCTCGCTCCGATGCCGAGAACGCCAAGATCGCCCAGGACATCGTCCAGAAGCTGATCGACATTTTCCGCGAGGAAAACCTGGCCGGCAACCGCGGCGAGATGACCCAGTCGCTCGACTTCATGAACCAGCAGCTGGCTGACCGGCAGAAGGAACTGGAATCCGCCGAGCAGAAGCGGCTTGCCTTCGAGGCGGCCAATCCGGACCTGATCCAGGGCGGCGTTTCAGCGCTGCAACGGCTTGAGACGAGCCGCTCGGAACTGCGCGGGATCGATGCCGATCTGGCCGCTGCGCAATCGGCGTTGGCGGCGATCAACGGCCAGTTGGCCGGAACACCACAGAGCCTGCCGGGCGTGGGGCCGCAGGGCGGCGCGCGCGGCGCGCTGGCCGAAGCCCAGGCCATGCTGTCCGCCCTGCGTTCGCGCGGGTTGACCGAGAACCATCCCGACGTGATTGCCGCGCGCAACCAGGTCAACGCACTGCGGGGTGCGGCTGCTTCGGAAAGCGGGCCGGGCGGCATGCCCAATCCGGCCTATTCCTCACTCCAGTCGATCAAGGCCGAACGTCAGGCAAATGTCCAGTCGCTGCTGGCGCGCCGCGCCGCGATCCAGTCCGACGTCAGCCGGATTACTGGCGCACAGATTTCCAACCCGCAGCTGGCGGCCGAGCATCAGCGCATCAACCGCGACTACGACGTGCTCAAGCAACAGTACGACAAGCTGCTGCAGGACCGCGAAGAGCTGCGCCTGCGAGGCCAGGTCGAAACCGAGCACAACGCGGTGAAGTTCGAAGTAATCGATCCGCCGACCACCCCGCGCGCGCCTGCTGCGCCGAACCGGCCCGTGCTGCTTTTCGCGGTGCTGGTTGTCGGTGTGGGTGCCGGCGTCGCTGCGGCCTTTGCGATCGGCCAGTTGCGTTCGACCTTTGCCACCACGGCCAAGCTGGAACGGGTAACCGGCCTGCCGGTGCTGGGCGCGATCAGCCAGACGCTGACCGACAGCGCCCGGGCGCTGCGCAAGCGCCGGATGAAGCAATTCTACATGGCCAGCGCTGCGCTGGGTGGGATCTTCGTGCTGCTGCTGGTGGCCGAGATGATCCAGGTCAGCATGGTGGCGTGAGGGGCTTGAAATGACCGAACAGACCAAGATCCCCGTTCCACCGCAGGATGAGCCTGCGAGCGACAAGGGCACGCTGATCGAGCGCGTCGTGCGCAATTACGACCTGGTGAAACTGGCGCCCGCGCCAATCCCGGAAGAGCTGATTCCGCCGGCCGCGAAGCGCCGCCGCTATCGCCGCGTCGATGAAGTGGCTGAGGTGACTGACGTGCCAGAGGCTGCGGCTGCAATTGCGGCACCGGCTCCGGTTCAGCCCGCTGCGGCGCGTCCGGAAGTGGTCGAGCCGGAAGTCATGGCTCCGGCTCCCGATGCGCGTCTGACTGCGCTGGTTACGGCGGTCCAGCCGGTCCAGTTCAAGGGCCCGGTCAATCCGGTCAATCGCCAGCATCTGCGCGACCAGGGGCTGATCGTCCCGGAAGGCTCGGTCACCGGCCTGCTCGAGGAATTTCGCATCGTGAAGCGGCAGTTGCTGCTCAACGCCGGACACTTGCAGCAGCAGGGGATGGGCTATGCCGCCCAGCGCGTGCTGATCTGCTCGCCCCATCCGGGTGAAGGCAAGACCTATACGGCAGTCAACCTGGCCTTGGCGATCGCGGCCGAGAAGGAAACCGAGGTCCTGCTGGTCGATGCCGACTTTGCCAAGCCTTCGGTGCTCTCTTCGCTGGGCCTGCCCGGCGGCAAGGGGCTGATGGATGCCCTGGCCGATCCCTCGATCGACGTGGCCGATTGCGTCCAGGGAACCGACATTTCGGGCCTGTGGGTGCTGCCGGCGGGCAATGCCACGACGTCGGACACCGAATACCTGTCCAGCTCGCGCACCCACCAGGTGCTCGACCGACTGGTTGAAGGTGCTCCCAACCGCTTCGTCATCTTCGATTCGCCCCCGGCGCTGGCTGCATCGCCGGCCGCAGAACTGGCCAAATATGTCGGCCAGGCTGTGGTCGTCGCGCGGGCCGACCGGACCGGACAGGGTTCGCTGGAGGATGCCATCCGGCTGCTCTCCGGCTGCCCGAATATCCAGCTTCTGCTTAACGCCGTCCATTTCAGCCCAAGCGGTCGCCGCTTCGGGTCGTACTATGGCTACGGGGGATAACCATGACCTCTGATTACAAACGCCTGATTGTGCTGCTTTGCGCCGGAACTGCGCTGAGCCTGCCGCTTGCCGCCCATGCCCAGTCGATTGCCTATGGCAACGTTGCCGGTTCCGGAGCCAAGGCTTCAAGCGATAACGGCAGCGACAGCGCCGACGAAGGCGATGACGATGGCGATGGCGGCGCGCCGGTTTCGCGTGGCCGTGGAGGCAAGAAGATCAAGGTGACGCCCTATATCGAGGCGCAGCAGGTGGTCTTTGCCGAGCTCAAGCCGGGCAATGAAGTGCTGACCTATTCGGTCCTGGCCGCCGGGGTCGATGCCGCGATCGCGGGCCGCAACAACCAGGCCTCGGTTTCGCTGCGCTATGAGCGCCGCGTCGGCTGGGGCGATGCAAGTGATAGCGATGCGATCAGCGGTGTGGCGCGGGCCTCGCTCTCGGTCGTGCCGCAGACCCTGAAGATCGAAGCAGGCGCCCTGGCTGCTCGCACCAGTGTCGAGAATAACGGTGCTGCAGTGACCAGCGGCCTGGAATTCGGCGACAGCGTCACGCAGATCTATTCGATCTATGCCGGGCCGCAGCTCGCCACCAATCTGGGCGATGTGGCACTGACTGGATCCTATCGCCTGGGTTACACTCGGGTTGAATCGCCCGATGCCGTTCAGGTGGTACCGGGCCAGACGCCAATCGACGTGTTTGACCATTCGATCACCCATAATGCCGGTGTGCGCGCCGGGGTGAAGCCGGGCGACGTGCTGCCGGTTGGCCTGGGGGTCGGCGCCGGTTTCAACCGCGAAGATGTATCCAATCTCGATCAACGGATCGATGACCGCTGGGTGCGCGGCGACGTCACCCTGCCGGTCAGCCAGGATCTTCAGCTCATTGCCGGCGTTGGCTATGAAAAGGTCCGCGTTTCGAGCCGCGATGCGGTGCGCGATCCGCTCACCGGCAATCCGGTGATCGGCACCGATGGCCGGTTCGTCACCGACAAGAGCGTGCCGCGCACGATCTCCTACAATGCCGATGGCCTGATCTGGGATGCCGGGGTGATGTGGCGGCCGAGCCGGCGGACCGCGCTGGAAGCCCATGTCGGCAAGCGCTATGGCTCGACCAGCTATTACGGCAGCTTTGCCTACGCGCCCAATTCGCGCAGCAGCTTCAACGTCTCGGTCTATGATTCGATCAACGGGGTCGGCGGGCAGCTGGGCAATGCCCTGGCCGCCCTGCCGACCGAGTTCGAGGCGGTGCGCAATCCGTTCAACGGTTCGCTGTCCGGCTGCGTTGCGGCGAGCGGCGCGATGGCTTCGGGGCAGAGCCCGTGCCTTTCGACCGCGCTCGGTTCGGTCCGCAGTTCGGTGTTCCGTTCGCGCGGGGTGATGGGCAGCTACACCGTTACCGGCAACCGTTTCCAGACCGGGATCGGCGCCGGCTATGACCGCCGCAAGTTCATTGCCGCGCCGGGCACGGTCCTGGCCGCAGCCAATGGCGTGATCGACGAGAACCTCTGGGTCGCGGCCTACCTCAATGGCCGGATCGACCGGAATTCGAGCTTCTCGACCAGCGTTTACGGGAATTTGTACGAAAGCGGAGATGCCTTGTCTGGCGATATCACCGCGATCGGCGCAACCGCTGCCTATTATCGCCAGCTGACTAGCAAGCTGACGGCCACGGCGGCTGTCGGCATCGACGGGGTCAAGCGCGAGAACCTGGTCGATATCTGGTCCGGCCAAGCCATGGTCGGCGTGCGGTATTCCTTCTGAGCCTGACGGAGTGATGGATATGTTCAACGATTTTTACGGGCTCAGCGGACGACCGTTCCAGCTTACCCCTGATCCGACGTTCTATTTCGAGAGCCTGACGCACCGCAAGGCGCTGTCCTACCTGTCCTATGGCCTGGCCCAGGGCGAAGGCTTCGTGGTCATCACCGGCGAAGTCGGGGCCGGTAAATCGACCCTGGTCGCGCACCTGATGGCCACGATCGACCCGGCCCGGCTGACCGCCGCCCAGATCGTCACCAGCAAGCTGGATGGCGAGGAGCTGGTCCATGTCGTTGCCCAGGCTTTCGGACTGATCGTCGATGGCCATGACAAGGCCTCTGCGCTCGGCGCGATCGAGGCCTTCCTGCACGACGAGGCGCGTGCTGGCCGCCGCTGCCTGCTGGTGGTGGATGAAAGCCAGAACCTTGAACTGGAGGCGCTGGAAGAGCTGCGCATGCTGTCCAATTTCCAGCTCGGCGCCCATCCGCTGTTGCAGACCCTGCTGCTGGGCCAGCCGGAATTTCGCGACACGATCCAGGATCACCCGCAGCTTGAACAGCTGCGCCAGCGCGTGATCGCCGCCCATCACCTTGAGGCGATGGAGCTGGGCGAAGTTCAGGCCTATATCGAACACCGCCTCAAATGCGTTGGCTGGACCGGGAATCCGCAGTTCGACCAGGGCGTGTTTACCGAGCTTTACGAAGCCTCAGGCGGCGTGCCGCGGCGGATCAACCAGATCTGCAACCGGCTGATGATGCTGGGTGCGGTCGATCAGCGCAGCCGGATGGACCGGGCCATGCTGGGCCAGGTGCTGGACGAGCTCGAGCTAGACGGGACCATGCAGCTCAAGAAGATCGAGCCGAAGCCCGTGGCCGAAGCTGCGCCTGCCGCAGTCGCAGCGGCTCAGCCGGTGGCGGTCGATGGCGTAGCCATGGCCCAGCTGCAGGCGCTGCTGGCCGAGCGCGATGCCCAGATTGCCGAACTGCAGCAGGCTGTGATCGAACTCGCCAATGAGCGCGAGGCAGATCTGACCCGTCCGGCCCCGGCCAGCGATGGCCTTGCTGCGCTGGAAGAGAAATTCGGCGCCCTTGAAGCCAAGATGCTGGAGCAGGAGCGGACCATCCGCCACACCCTGACCATGCTGATCGAGTGGATCGAGGCCGAAGACGCCAATCGCGCAGCTGCCTGAACCAAGGGCAGCAGCGTGAACGATCCCAAACCCCGCGTGGTCAACGGCCTGTCGGTCGATGTCGAGGACTGGTTCCAGGTCGGCGCGTTCGAGAACGTGATCGATCGCGGTAGCTGGGATTCGCTGTCCGATCGCGTTGAGCGCAATGTCGAGCGGATCCTCGATCTGTTCGCGGCCTGCGAAGTGCAGGGGACCTTTTTCACGTTGGGCTGGGTGGCAGAGCGGCACGGCGCGCTGATGCGCCGGATCGTAGCTGCCGGGCACGAGCTGGCCAGCCATGGCTGGGACCACGCGCGCGTGTTCACGCTGGGCAAGGATGCCTTCGCCCGTGATGTCGAACGCGCCCGCAAGGTGCTGGAGGATGCCTCGGGCGTTGCCATCACTGGCTACCGCGCGCCCAGCTTCTCGATCGATCAGCGCACGCCCTGGGCCTACGCGGTCCTGGCCGAGCAGGGTTACACATATAGCTCCAGCGTCGCGCCGATTCCCCCCGATCACTATGGC
>JBEGOD010000125.1:0-4533 GCA_041182185.1 Pseudomonadota bacterium | reverse complement strand
GATTCCAACCACATAGCTCTGCGTCATTGACAGGCCCGGAGCCGCCGCTATGTGCGGCTCCGGGCCACGCGGTCCCAACGCCGCGCGTGCTCTCTGCGAGGAGAGACTACATGACTGTACCTACCCCGGCTCGCAAGCCTGCGCGCCCGTTCTTTTCTTCCGGTCCCTGCGCCAAGCCGCCCGGATATGCCCCCGAAAAACTGGCTACCGAATCGCTTGGGCGCTCGCACCGCGCCAAGATCGGCAAGACGCGCCTGCAGTACTGCATCGACCTGATGCGCGAAGTACTCGGCCTGCCCGATACCCACCGCATCGGCATTGTCCCGGGATCTGACACGGGCGCCTTCGAAATGGCGATGTGGACCATGCTCGGCGCCCGCGGCGTCACCTGCCTGGCCTGGGAAAGCTTTGGTGAGGGCTGGGTGACCGACACGGTCAAGCAGCTCAAGCTCGAGCCCAAGGTCCACCGCGCCGACTATGGCGAGCTGCCCGATCTCTCGAAGGTCGATTTCGCCGATGACGTGCTGTTCACCTGGAACGGCACCACCAGCGGCGTGCGCGTGCCCGACGGCGAATGGATCCCCGCTGACCGCGAAGGCCTGACCTTCGCCGATGCGACCAGTGCAGTCTTTGCTTACGACATTCCGTGGGACAAGATCGATGTCGCGACCTTCTCCTGGCAGAAGGTGCTGGGCGGTGAAGGCGGCCACGGCGTGTTGATCCTGGGGCCCCGTGCTGTCGAACGGCTGGAGGAATATACCCCCGCCTGGCCGCTGCCCAAGGTGTTCCGCCTGGTGTCCAAGGGCAAGCTGGCCGAAGGCGTGTTCAAGGGTGAAACGATCAACACGCCCTCGATGCTGGCGGTCGAAGACGCGATCTTCGCGCTCGAATGGGCGAAGGACGTCGGCGGGCTGGAAGGCCTGAAGGCGCGCTGCACGGCCAATGCCGATGCGCTGAACAAGATCGTCGCGCACCGTGACTGGCTGGGCCATCTCGCGGTCGATCATAGTATCCGCTCGAAGACCTCGGTCTGCCTGACGGTTGAAGGCGCGGACGAAGCCTTGATCAAGGCCATGGCCGGCGCGCTCGAAAAGGAAGGCGCAGCCTATGACATCGCGGGTTACCGCGATGCGCCTCCGGGCCTGCGCATCTGGTGCGGCGCCACGGTCGACACCGCCGATATCGAGGATCTTGGCCCCTGGCTCGACTGGGCCTACGCGACCGTCAAGGCTGCGGCCTGAACCAATCCTGGGGGCGGGCCGGTCGGCTCGCCCGCCACACACCCCATTATTCCAGAAGGAGGCTTCCATGACCAAGCCCCGCGTACTCATTTCCGACAAGATGGACCCCAATGCCGCGAAGATCTTTGCAGAGCGTGGCTGCGATGTTGATGTGATCACCGGCGAAACTCCGGAACAGCTGATCGCCCGGATCGGCGACTATGATGGCCTGGCCATCCGCAGCTCGACCAAGGTGACCAAGGCGATCCTCGATGCCGCGCCCCGCCTCAAGGTGATCGGCCGCGCTGGGATCGGCGTCGACAATGTCGATATCCCGGCGGCCTCGGCCCAGGGCGTGGTGGTGATGAACACCCCGTTCGGCAATTCGATCACCACCGCCGAACACGCCATTGCGCTGATGTTCGCGCTGGCCCGCCAGATCCCCGAAGCCAACGCCCAGACCCAGGCCGGCAAGTGGCCGAAGAACGACTTCATGGGCGTTGAAGTGACCGGCAAGACGCTCGGCCTGATCGGTGCCGGCAACATCGGTTCGATTGTCGCCAGCCGCGCGCTGGGCCTGAAGATGAAGGTCGTTGCCTTCGATCCGTTCCTGACGCCCGAACGCGCCGTGGAAATGGGCGTGGAGAAGGTCGATCTCGATACGCTGCTGGCGCGGGCCGACTTCGTCACCCTGCACACCCCGTTGACGGACCAGACCCGCAACATCCTCTCGGCCGAGAACCTCGCCAAGACCAAGCAGGGCGTGCGGATCATCAACTGCGCCCGCGGCGGCCTGATCGATGAGGCGGCGCTGAAGGAAGCGCTCGACTCTGGCCAGGTGGCCGGGGCTGCGCTCGATGTGTTCCAGACCGAACCAGCCAAGGAATCGCCGCTGTTCGGCACGCCGAACTTCATCTGCACCCCGCACCTGGGTGCCTCGACCAACGAAGCCCAGGTCAACGTGGCGCTGCAGGTGGCCGAACAGATGGCCGATTACCTGGTCAGTGGCGGCGTTACCAATGCGCTCAACATGCCCTCGCTCTCCGCCGAGGAAGCGCCGAAGCTGAAGCCCTACATGGCGCTGGCCGAACAGCTTGGCAGCCTGGTCGGCCAGCTGACCACCGGAGCGATACCGCGGGTTTCGATCCATGCCGAAGGCGCCGCGGCCGAGCTTAACATCAAGCCGATTGTCGCCGCCGTCCTCGCTGGGTTCCTGCGGGTCCAGTCGGACACGGTCAACATGGTCAACGCCCCGTTCCTGGCCAAGGAGCGCGGGATTGAGGTACGCGAGGTCAAGACCGAGAAGGCCGGTGATTACCACACGCTGATCCGCGTTTCGGTCAAGACCGATGCGGGTGAGCGTTCGGTCGCCGGCACGCTGTTCTCGAACAGCGAGCCGCGCCTGGTCGAACTGTTCGGGATCAAGGTCGAGGCCGAACTGGCCGGCTACATGATGTACATCGTCAACGAGGACGCCCCTGGCTTCATCGGCCGGATCGGCACCCTGCTGGGCGAAGCCGGCATAAACATCGGCACCTTCAACCTGGGCCGCCGTGCGGCCGGGGGCGAGGCGATCCTGCTGCTCAGCGTCGATAGCCCCGTTCCCGCCGAAGTCATCGCCGCCGCGCGCGACGTGCCTGGCGTGAAGCGGGTCATGGCACTGGCGTTTTAAGGCACATTCGGGCAACGGGATCGACGCGATGCAAGACACCGACCGCGACCTGTTGCCCGAAGGTCTTGAAGACCGCCTGCCGCGCGATGCGGCGGCTGCCGCGCGCGTTACCCGCGCAGTGCTCGATGTGCTCGACGGCCATGGCTACGACCGCGTCCAGCCACCCACCATCGAGTTCGAAAAGTCGATGGCGAGCCGCATGGCCGGGGTTCAGCCGCGGCGGATGTTCCGCTTTGTCGATCCGGCATCTTTACGGACCCTGGCGCTGCGCAGCGACATGACGGTCCAGGTTGGCCGCATCGCCGCGACCGCGCTGGCCCAGCACGCCCGCCCCTTGCGGCTGTGCTATGCTGGGCAAGTCGTCACGATCAAGGGCGACGGGCTCGATCCGACGCGCGAGCGGCTGCAGCTTGGGGCCGAACTGATCGGCAATGACAGCGTGGCGGCGGCTGGCGAAGTGCTGGCCGTGGCGCTGGAAGCCCTGACCGCCGCCGGGGCCAAGGGCCTGTCGGTCGACTTCACCCTGCCCGACCTGGTTGATGCCTTGGCGGCTGGCGCCCTGCCGCTCGAACCCGGCCAGATCGAAGCCGTGCGGCGTGAGCTTGATGCCAAGGATGCCGGCGGCCTCGTGGCGGCGGGCGGACAGACTTACCTGCCGCTGCTGTTTGCGATCGGGCCGTTCGAGGCGGCGATCGAAAAGCTGGCCGCTTTTGACAAGGGCGGCGTCCTGGCCGGTCGGATCGCAGCACTGCGGACCATTGCGACGCGCGTTGGAAGCCTTGCCCGCCTGACCCTCGACCCCAGCGAACGCCACGGGTTCGAATACCAGTCCTGGTTCGGCTTCACGATCTATGCCGAAGGCCTGCCTGGTGCCGTTGGGCGTGGTGGCAGCTATGCGATTCTGGGTAGCGGTGCAGAGACCGAACCGGCGATCGGCTTCTCGCTGTATCCGGATGACCTGATCGACGCCTTGGTCGAAGCTGAGCCGCGTCCCGACACACTGTTCCTGCCGCTGGGTCATGATGCTGGAACCGCCGCCCGGCTGCGCGCCATTGGCTGGCGCACCGTCGCAGCGGTCTGCGCGGCGTGCGAGCCCGTAGCGCTGGGCTGCACGCACCGGCTCGACGGGGGCGAAGTGGTCGCGCTCTAGCGGCGCTTGTCGCATCGCGCTTGCAGCCTTAAGCGACCCCGCGCATGAGGCTGGAATGACAGACCCCGTCCGGCTCAGCATCGCAACCGAACTTGATTATACGTTCGAAGCGCGAACCGCCGTCCTGCTTCAGATCGAGGCGGCAATCATCCCGGAACAGCGGGTCGAAGGCGCGCACATCGCGATCAGCCCGGTACAGCATTTTGCGCGCATTCCCGGGCATGACGACATCGGTGACCGCATCTGGCTCGATGTCGAGGACCGCCTGACCGTATCCTATCGGTCGGAAGTTACCGTGCAGCGCCTGGTCACCGATTTCACCAGCCTGGCCGCCACACCGCCGCACTTGCTGCCGGCCGAGACGGTCGATTACCTCATGCCTTCGCGCTATTGTCAGGCCGACCATTTCGAACACTTCGTCGAAAGCGAATTCGCCGGGCTTTCGGGCGGCGCTGCGGTGGCCGCCATGCGCGACTGGATCGCCACGCACT
>JBEGOD010000124.1:0-3282 GCA_041182185.1 Pseudomonadota bacterium | reverse complement strand
GCGACCCCAGCGCGGCAGGGTGACGCGGACCTCGCTGCCATCGGGCGCGAGGCGCAGGGTCATCCGCTTGGCCGCCGCATTGCGGCGCACGGCCAGCGGCAGCAGCCGGCCATCGATCTCGACCTGCGGGACCTCGTCGGGGCGGCGGCGCAGCCAGTCAATCATCGGCCAGTTCCACGCCTGGCGGAAGGATGATGTGCTGCTCCAGCGGTCCGGCAAATTCCTCGCCGATAACCTTGCCGCGCACAGAGATGCCGGCCGTATGCACGGCCGCGGGATCGCCGCAGACCAGGTAATGCCAGTCCGGCAAGGGCTCGCCATCGGCGCGCAGGCGATAGGCGCAGGTTTCTGGCAGCCAGCTGAGCGTCAGGACCAGCTTGGGGGTCAGCTTTACGCAATCGGGCACCTGGCGCTTGCGGTTTGCATAGTCGCCGCACCGGGCGGTCTGCAGGTCGAGCAGCTTGCACCCGACATTGGTCATGTAGATCGCGCCGGTATCCTCGTCCTCGGCCTTGTGGACGCAGCACTGCCCGCAACCATCGCACAAGGCCTCCCACTCGGCGCGGTTCAGCGTCTCGATTCCGCGTTCCCAGAAGCGGTCCCTGAGGCCGCTCATCGCACCGCAGCGGCCAGGTCGGAAGCGACCGCATCGGGCCCCTTGTCGACCGGCAGGATCACGATCGGCTTGCCGTCCGGATCCATCAGATAGGCAAAGCGGCTGTGATCCATCAGGTAATTGCCCTGGCCCAAGTCCTTGCCGCGTGCGGCATAGACGCGGAACGCCTTGGCGGCAGTATCGACCTCGGCCTGGGTGCCGGTCAGGCCCAGCAGGCGGGGATGGAAGCTGTCGGTGAATTCACCCACCACCTTCACCGTGTCGCGCGCCGGGTCGATCGTGGCGAACAGCGGCTGGACCTTGGCGGCCTGCTCGGGGTGTTCCTGCTCGAACTTCTGGAAGCCGCGCATCATCACGGCCACGTCGGTCGGGCAGGCATCGGGGCAGAAGGCATAGCCGAAATAGATCATCCGGTACTTGCCCTTGAAATCGTCCCAGGCATAGCGCTTGCCGTCTTCGCCGGTCAGGGTGAACGGCCCGCCAAACGGCGTGCCCTTGATGTCGGTTCCGATCAGCTCAGCCGGCGGCGGCGGCGCGGCGGGCTGGCAGGCGCTGAGCGAAAGGGCGGCGAACAGCAGAAAGGGCAGGGGCTTGATCATGGCGCGGCGGTTCATGCTCTGCTAAAGCGCTCGGCGCAAGACGGGCTTGGGGCGATTCCCGCCGCAACAGGAGGATTTCGGGTGCGCAGGTTCATCATGTCGCTGGCCGCACTGGCAAGCTTTACGGCTGCCACCCCGGCGCTCGCCCAGTTTTCCGATAGCTACAAGTTCCTCGAAGCCGTCCGCAAGAAGGATGGCGAGAAGGTGACCCAGGCGCTGGCCGATCCGGCCTCGACCGTGATCAATACCCGCGACCTGACCTCGGGCGAGACGGCGCTGCACATCGTTACCAACCGCCGCGACCTGACCTGGATGCAGTTCCTGATCGCCAAGGGCGCCAATGTGAACGCCCGCGATGCCAAGGGCGTTACCCCGCTGGTTTCCGCCGTGAACGCCAATTTTGCCGAAGGCGTCGAGCTGCTGGTCAGCAAGGGCGCGCGGCTGGATGAAAGCAACAACGCGGGTGAAACCCCGGTGATCACCGCCGTGCACAACCGCAATGTCGGCTTGATTCGGATCTTGCTCAAGGCCGGGGCCGATCCCGACCGGGCCGACAATTCCGGCCGCAGCGCGAAGGACTATGCCAAGCTTGGCGGCGGCAACCTGCTGGCCGAAATCGAAGCCAATGCCAAGCCGAAGGGCGGGGCGAAGGCCAAGTCCTATGGCCCCAAGTTCTGACGCCATGACTGCTGAAGCGACCTCGCTCGAAGATCTGCGGCGCGAGCTGGCCCCGGCCATCGCCGACGCGGCGGTGTTCGATGGCTGGAGTGACGCGGCGGTGACGGCGGCGGCCGAGCAGCACGGGGTCGACCCTGCGGGTGCCGCCTTCGCCTTTACCGGTGGGGCCATGGCGATGATCGCGGCCTGGATCGATGCCTGCGATGCGGCCATGGCGGAACAATGGCCGGCCGAGCGGCTCGCCCAGCTGAAGATTCGGGAGCGAATCCGCAGCCTGGTGCAATTCCGGCTCGATTACGTCACCCCCCAGCAGGAAGCCCTGTCCCGCGCCCTGGCGATCATGGCCATGCCGCAGAATGCGCCGCAAGCCTTGCAGTTGGGCTGGCGCAGCGCCGATCTGATGTGGCGGCTGGCCGGCGATACGGCGACTGACTACAACCACTATACCAAGCGCACGATCCTGTCGGGCATCTATGCCGCGACCCTGTCCGTGCTGGCGCACGATCGCAGCGAAGGGCAGGCCGATACCCGCGCCTTCCTTGAGCGGCGGATCGATGGGGTGATGAAGTTCGAAAAGGCCAAGGCGCAGTTCCTGAACCGCGATTTCACGGGGTTCAGTCCGGCCCGGTTCCTGGGGCGGCTACGCTACCCCGCACGCTGATTTGATCCAGATCAACTATTGCGAATGACTTGCAATTGCGCTGCAGTTCTGGCAGCGCGACTGGCATGACACTCGACTCCCTGCCCATTGGCCAAACGGCGCGCATTGCCGCAGTCGATTGGGCTGTACTGGCCGAGGAAGAGGGGCAGCGCCTGCGCGCGCTGGGCCTTGATACCGGCGCCCGGGTTGCCGTTGCCCATCGCGGTATTTTCGGCGGAGCCGACCCGCTGGCCATCACCATTGGCCGGATGACCGTGGCCCTGCGCCGCGCCCATGCGCGGGCCATGCAGGTCGAGCTGGCCTGACATGGCAGACCTGCGCACCGCAGCCCTGGTTGGCAACCCGAACGCGGGCAAGAGCGCGCTGTTCAACGCCCTGACCGGCGCGCGCCAGAAGATCGCCAATTATCCCGGCGTCACGGTCGAGCGGAAGGCCGGGCGCCTGCCACTGCCGAACGGGGAAACGATCGAGCTGACCGACCTGCCGGGCTCTTACGGCCTTGATGCGACCAGCCCGGACGAGGAAGTGACCCGCAAGGTCGTGCTGGGCGAATTGCCGGGCGAACCCGCGCCGCAGGTGCTGGTGATCGTGCTCGATGCCTCCAACCTGGAACAGCACCTGGTCTTTGCCCAGGAAGTGATCGCGCTGGGCCGGCCGACCGTGGTCGCGCTCAACATGATCGACCTGGCTGAGCGGGATGGGCTGGTGCTCGATGCCGCCGCACTCGA
>JBEGOD010000123.1:0-2984 GCA_041182185.1 Pseudomonadota bacterium | reverse complement strand
CCGCCAGCGCGGATGCGCGGCCCAGGCGAGCGCGGCGACGCACATGGTCAGTCGGGCTTGTCGGCCAGGTCGGCACGGATCGCGGGCCCATCCTGATCGAGCCGCGGCGGCGCGCGACGCTCGCCCTGCGGCATCGCGCCAAAGCGGACCGGCTGGCCGATCTCGTGATAGGTGCCTTCGCTGGGGTGCTCGCGCTGCCTGAACAGGCCCACGGCATTGAGGTGCGGATCGGCCAGCACTGCGGCGATGTCGTTGACCGGCTGGGCCGGAATCTGCGCGGCATGGCAGCGTTCAAGCAAGTAAGCCGTAGTGAACTTTGGGGTGAGCTCGGCCATCCGGCGGTACAGCTCCGGCATGGCTGCGGCGCGCGCCGCCGGCCCTTCAAAGCGCGGATCCTTGATATAGTCGGGTTCGCCCAGCAGATCGAAAATCTGGTCCCAGGAATCATAGGTATAGGCAACGATAACAATATACCCGTCGGCAGTGCGGAACGGCTGCCGCTCGGGATCGAGCTGGCGGGCGTAGCCAGGCGGGCCGACCGGCGGATCGAAGGTCAGCCCGCCCAGGTGCTCGTTCATCATGAAGCTGGCGAAGGATTCGAGCATCGGCACCTCCACCTTCTGCCCTTCGCCCGTCCGCTCGCGGTGGAACAGTGCGGCCATGGTGGCATAGGCGGCGTGAAGGCCGGACACCTTGTCGGCGATCAGCGATGGCATGAAACGCGGCGCGGGATTGCCATCGACCAGCGGCAGCAGGCTGGTGACGCCGCCAGCGGCCTGGATCACATCGTCATAGGCCTGCAGGTCGGCATAGGGGCCGTCCTGCCCAAAGCCGACGCAGTGGACATAGACGATGTCCGGCCGAATCTTGCGCACTGCCTCATAATCCAGGCCGAGCCGCTCCAGTGCCTTGCCACGCACATTGGCAACGAAGACGTCGGCCTCAGCCAGCAAGGCCTTGATCACGGCATTGTCTTCGGGCTGCTTCAGATCGAGCGCGATCGAGCGCTTGCCGTGGTTGAAGCCGAAGAAGATCGGCGCCATGCCTTTGGTTCTGGCGCTTTTGGCCGCCCAGCGCAGCACGTCGCCGCCGGGGGTTTCCACCTTGATCACGTCTGCGCCAAGATCGGCGAGGATCTGGGTGCAATAGGGTCCGAAGACCACGGTGGTCAGGTCGACGACCTTGATGCCCTTTAGCATGGCCAAGGACCGGGTTGGTGCAGCAGTATCACTCATCGCTTCAGACAAGTCCCTTGGCGCGCAGACTGGTATGGCCGTGCCGGCCGACGATCACATGGTCATGGACCACGATCCCGAGTAGCCGCCCCGCTTCGGCGATGCGATTGGTGATTTGAATATCCGCGCGGCTCGGCTCGGGCGAGCCGGACGGGTGGTTGTGGACCAGGATCAGTGCCGCCGCCCCGACATCGAGCGCGCGCTTGACCACGTTGCGCGGGTGGATCGCGGCCTCATCCAGCGCGCCTTCGCTTTCCAGGTGATCGAGGATCAGGCGGTTGCGGGTATCGAGGTAAAGCACCCGCACCCGCTCGTGCGTGAGGTGGGCCATGTCGATGGTCAGGTAATCGATCAGGGTCTGCCAACTGGCCAGCACCGGTTGCTCGGACAGTTCGGCGCGGGCCAGCCTGCGCGTGGCAAGCGACACGATCTTGAGCGCCGCCGCACTGGTCTCGCCCATGCCGGGGTGGAGCGTCAGCGCCTGGGCATCGGCGTTGAGCACCCCGGCCAGCCCACCGAACCGCGCCAGCAGGGTTTTCGCCAGCGGTTTCACGTCCTTGCGCGGGATCGCCAGCATCAACAGGTTTTCGATCACCTCGTGATCGGCCAGCGCTTCGGCCCCGCCGGCCAGCAGCCGTGCGCGCAGCCGGGCGCGGTGGCCCATGCCGTAATGCAGTTCGGCTCCCTCTTCGTCGTGCACGCCGGCTCCCTTTATCGATGCTGCATTGCCTTTCGCGGCCCGAACGCGCAAGCAGGAACGATGCCCGAGGCCGAGGTCGAACTACCGGAAAACGCGGCGGAAGCTGCCCCGGCCTCCGCCGCCCGGCGCTGGCCCTTTGTGCTGACCATCGTGCTGGCGCTGCTGGGACTGGCCCTGGCAGGGCTGTGGTTGCAGCGCGAGAACCTGGCCCACCGGATCATCGGCGGCCAGCTGGCGCAGTACGATCTACCTGCCACTTACGAACTGGAACAGGTCAGTCCGCTGACCCAGGTGCTCACCAAAGTCGTGGTCGGTGATCCAGCGCGGCCGGACTTCACGGCCGACCGCGTGGAAATCAACATTGTGCCAACCCTTGGCCTTCCAGCGATCGGCTCGGTGCGGCTGGTGCGGCCACGCCTCTACGGGGCCTACGAGAGCGGCAAGCTCAGCTTTGGGACTCTCGACAAGCTGCTGTTCGCGCCAAGTGCGCGTGTGCCCGGGCTGCCGGACCTGGACCTGCGACTGGACGACGGACGGGCGCGGATCGAGACCGACTTGGGCCCGTTGGGAATCAAGGCCGAAGGTCGCGGCAATCTGCGCCATGCATTCTCCGGCAAGCTTGCCGTCATTGCGCCGGAACTGCGCCTGGGCGGCTGTCGCATCGACGGGGCGAGCGCCTATGGTCGGGTGACCAGCCTTGCCGGCAAGCCTAGGTTCCTGGGCCCGCTGCGGCTGGCTGCGGCGCACTGCCCGGACCTGACCACCGGCAAATTTGCATTGCAGACAAACCTGACGGCGGCGGCCGATTTTTCCAGCCTGACTGGACAGGGCAAGCTGGCCGGCGGCCACATTGAATGGGCCGGGCAGCGCACCGCGCAAGTGGCCGGCGATCTGGCCCTATCGGTCAGCAAGACAGCCGTAGCCGCGCGCTACAAGCTGCGCGCCACCGGGCTCGGCGGGGTGCTGACCGCCCGTTCCATCGATCTGGAAGGCGGTGCAAGCAGCGGCGGTGGCCTGGCCCGGTTCGAGGGCGAGGGGCAGGTTGCCGG
>JBEGOD010000122.1:0-10097 GCA_041182185.1 Pseudomonadota bacterium | reverse complement strand
CCTCGGGCGGTGCGCGCAGCGGGGCCGAACTGGCCGCCCTGGTCGAACACGCCATGCGGCTGCGCAGCCTGATGGCCTTCGTGCCGCGCCGCTATGATCCGGCCGTGATCGAGGCGCTCGCGCTCGACGGCGCACTGCTGCCCGAGATCACGCCGGCTGACCGCACGACCGCCCTCGCCCGTGTCGCCGAGCGGCTGGGCCGCGCCGATCAGGAAGCCCGCTGGAGCGCCAGCCTGCGCGACGATGGTTCGATCCTGGTCGAACGGGTCTGGCGCGGCGTGACCGATGCCTTCCCGATCGAAGCCGGCTTCCTGACCAGCGCCGAAGCCCGCAAGCTGGCCCGCGTCGCGGCCGAAAATGCCGAAGCCTATGCCGGCGTCGCCCGCCTGGTTCGCGCCGGTTCGGCCGAGCCGGAACCCGAGGCCGAAGGTGAAGAGGCCGAGAACGCCGCGCCCGTCCGCCTGATCGCCGGCGATGGCACGATCACCCGCCCGAGCCAGCTGCTCGACGCGGTCCTGGCCGTGGGCCGCAAGGGCCTGGCGATCGCGCGCTACAAGGGCCTGGGCGAAATGAACGCGGAGCAGTTGTGGGAGACCACGCTCGATCCCGACAACCGCAGCCTGCTGCAAGTCAAGGTCGAGGACGCCGACGTGACGGACGAGATCTTCACCCGCCTGATGGGCGACGTGGTCGAACCGCGCCGCGAATTCATCCAGGAAACCGCCCTGAACGTCGCCCAACTGGACGTGTAAGCCAATCGCCTCCGCTATTGGCTAGCAACACCGCCCGCTCCCTCGGCCCAGTGTTGCGCGAGGCTCAGCCGCAGGCTGGCCCGGTCAACGCATCAAGTCGGGAAGAACCGCGCAATAACGTCGCGCGCCAGGCGGGCGGGGCGCAGCGTTTCGGCGTCGATGCAGCACCAGCTCGATTTGACCTCGGCCAGCACTTCCTCGCCGCGCCGGATCACGGTTTCGTAGAAGGCGCGTGCGCCCTGGACTTTTTCGAGCAGCACCGTGGCGATCACCTCGTCGCCCAGCAAGGTCGGGCGGCGATAGGTAATCTCATGCTTGAGCGCGACCCACAGGTGCGCGGCGACCGCGTGCGGCGGGGCAAAGGCACGCCAGTGATCGAGTACGGCCTCCTGCACCCAGTTCAGGTAGCGCGCATTGTTGACGTGCCCCATGAAATCGATGTCCTGGGGCTCGACCGCGATCGCGAAGTCATGGGTAAGGGCGTTGTTCACACCCGTGTAAGTAAACGATCGGACCGGGATTGACCAGTAGGCCAGGTGGCGGATTGTCGCCCGCCTGGCGCTTTATGCCGCGCGCAGCCCGCTGACCGCGCTGGCGCCGCGATCGACCGCCGAAAGCCCATCGAAGATCGCATCGACAATCCGCGCCAGCTTGGCTTCGGTCAGCTTGGGCATGACCATCGCCATCAGCGAGATGTTCACATAGGGCGAAACCATCTGGTTGATCAGGCTGATCGTCTCGTCAATTTCAAGTCCGGCGAAGTGCCCTTCGGCCATTGCTTCGGCCACGATCTCGCCCAGATAGTGATCGCCCAGGTCGACGTAGCTGCGAACCAGCTCGAAATGTTCCTCGCCCAGCTCGCAATAGGTCGCAAAAGCCACCTGATCCCGCTCCCACATCGCCCGTAGATTGAGAAAGCGGCGGGCGTAGAATTCATACATCTTGCGGCGCGGGGGCAGGTCGCTGGCGACGACCTCTTCCATGATCGCCACTTTCGGCGCGAACCAGCGGCCGGCCACGGCCTCGATCACGGCCTCCTTGTTCTCGAAATAGCGATAGAGGCTGGCGGGCGACATCCCGGCGCGGGATGCAAGATCAGTGACGGTGAACCCGGCATTGCCGCGCTCTTCGATCATCGCCGTGACGATATCGAGCAGTTGTTCCCGTCCGGCTTCGATGTCCGTCTGCGGCCGCGCCATCGCGCAATTCTCCCCAAGGGTTATGACTCGCAATATAGAAAGGTCGCCCCGATCTTTCAAGAAACTGTCTTAGTTGCACAATACGCACGACTTGTTGTCGCCGCTGCTTCGGTTAGGAACGCCTGATGTCGATTCTCCGCACGCTCCCGCTTGCCGCCCTGCCCCTCCTGGCTGCCTGCGCCACCCCCCAGGCGACGGGCCAGGGCACCGCGACAGTCAAGGTAGGGCTGCTGGCGATCAACGATTTCCATGGCGCGCTGGAAATGCCGCGCCAGTCGGTCTTTGTGCCGGACGAGAAGGGGCAAGCCATGCCGGTCCCGGCCGGCGGCGCGGCTTACCTGGCCAGCGCGGTCGACAGCCTGAAGGCGCAGCACCCGAACCACCTGGTGGTCAGCGCCGGCGACCTGATCGGGGCCTCGCAACTCGCCTCGGCGCTGTTCCTTGATGAGCCGACGATCGAGGTGATGAACCGCATCGGGCTGGACTTCAACGCCACGGGCAACCACGAATTCGACCGCGGGCAGGACGAGCTGCTGCGGATGCAGAGCGGCGGCTGCGTGCAGCATACCGCCCGCAAGCCCTGCCAGGTCGAACCGTTCAAGGGCGCCCGGTTCAAGTTCCTGGCCGCCAACACGGTCAAGGCCGATGGCTCCACCCTGTTTCCCGGCACCGCGATCCGCAGCTTCGGTGCGGGCCGCGGCAAGGTCGACGTCGGCCTGATCGGGCTGACCCTGGAGGGGACCGGTGAACTGGTCTCGCCCGATGGGATCAAGGGCCTGACCTTTGCCGACGAGGCCGCGACGATCAACGCTGCCGTGCCGCGCCTGCGCGCCGCCGGGGCCGATGCGATCGTCGTGGTGATCCATGAAGGGGTGCGAACCAAGGGCACGCCCAATCCGCAGGGCTGCGAAGCCGCCAGTGGCCCGCTGAACGAGATCGTGGGTCAGCTCGACGGGGTCGACGTCGTCGTCTCGGGCCACACCCACTGGGCCTATATCTGCGAAGCGGCCGGCAAGAACCCGGCCCAGCCGGTGCTGATGACCAGCGCCGGGGTGTTCGGCACGCTGGTGACCGAGATCAGCCTGGAGATCGACCCGCGCGCCAGCCGCGTGGTCAGCCGCTCAGCCCGCAACGTGATCGTCCAGAGCGAAACCTACAAGCCGGCGCCAGAACGGATCGTCACCGTCACCGACCGCTTCGCACGCTTTGCCCCGCGCGCCGACATTGCTGACTATGTCGGAAAATATGCCGAGGCAGCGCGCCAGTTTGCGCTCCGCCCGGCCGGCCGGATCGGCGGCGAGGCAACCCGCGGCGGGGACGGGACCAGCACCGGCGGCACGCTGGGTGCGCTGATTGCCGATGCCCAGCTGGGCGCGACGACCGGTGCAGGCGCACAGATCGCCTTCATGAACCCCTTCGGCATTCGCGCGCCCTGGCGGCTGGCGCCGGGCGATAACGGCCAGCTGACTTTCGGCGATCTCTACAAGGTCCAGCCGTTCAACAACGTGCTGGTCACCCAGACGCTGACCGGGGCGCAGCTGCGCCGGGTGCTGGAACAGAACTTTGACGGCATCGGCCCCAACCAGGTGCTCAGCCCGTCACGCGGATTTGCCTATAGCTATGACCTGTCGCGCCCGGCCGGCAGCCGGATCGTCTCGATCACGCTGGATGGCAAGCCGCTGGACGATGCGGCCAGCTACCGCGTCACGACCAGCGATTTCCTGGCCTCTGGCGGCGATACCTATAGCGAACTGGCCAAGGGCTTGGACCGGGTGATCGGCATGTCGGACCTGGCAGCGCTCGAAGCCTGGCTCCAGGCAATCCCACCGCGCGCCGTTCCGCTGGAAGAGCGCACGATCGACGTCACGCCGCGCTAGGCCCTGCGCGCTAGACCCTGCGCGCTAGACCCTGTCAGCCCTGCTTCGGCGGCCAGGGAATGAAGCCCGAAGTGCGGGCGACATATTCGGCATAGCCCGGGCGGGTCTTGGCCAGGCCCTTTTCCAGCAGCGGCTTGCCCGACCACTTGGTCAGCGTGAAGGTCAGGAACAGCGGCCCTGGCAGGCTGAGCAGCGCCACCCACGGCCCGGCGTCCGCTGCGGCCAGCCAGATCCCCCACCAGACGCAGGCATCGCCGAAATAGTTGGGATGGCGGGTATAGCGCCACAGCCCGGTGTCGAGCACCTTGCCCTGGCTGGCCGGATCGTTGCGGAAGGCCTTGAGCTGCGCATCGCCAACCACTTCGAAGACCATGCCCAGCAGCCACAGCGCCGCGCCGGCCAGTGCCAGCGGCCCGAGCGGTGCCGGCGCTCCGCTGGCCAGCACGCCAAGCTGGGCCGGCAGGCAGGTCAGGTAGAGCAGGAAGGCCTGCGGGCCGAACACCACGGTCAACGCGGCCTGGGCAAAGCGGCCCTGTTCCTTGGCCTTGCCCAGCATCCGGGCATAGCGCACATCTTCGCCGTGGGCGCGCCAGCGGGTGAACAAGTGCCAGAACAGTCGCAGCCCCCACAGCGCCGCCATGGCCGCAATCAGGTGCGCGCGCAGCCCCGGCTCGCCCAGTTGCAGCCAACTGGCGATCGCCAACACGGCCATGCCGCCGCCCCAGATCGCATCGATGAAGGATACATCCTTGATCCGCACGGCAACCTGCCAGGCGGCAAGAAGCATGGCCGCGGCGATCGCGGCATTGATCAGCATGGCTTCACCCACGTGCGCTCTCCTTCAGACTCCTTGGCAGGCTCTCCGCCGCCGCCTCCTTGAACGCCGCGGCCGAAGCAGCCAGCCGCTCAAACCGCAGGCAATCGGGCATGACCGAACGGTAGAACGCGGCGATCTTGGCCAGATCGGCGGCATAGTCCCCGGTCGGCATGATCGCAGGCCCGACCCCGCCCTTCTTGGTGGCATGGTTGACCCAGGCCGGCACGATCGGCACTCCGGCCTTGAGCGCGATATGGTAGAACCCGCTGCGCCAGGTGCCGTCACTGCCGCGCGTCCCCTCGGGCGCAACAACCAGGGCCAGGTCCTCGGCCCGGTCGAAATGCGCGGCGGTTTCCTCGACGTAATTGTTGTTCCGCTTCGACCGATCGACCGGCAGGCCGCCCATGTCATACATGAAGCGCTTGAGCGGACCCCTGAACAGGCTGAGCTTGCCGACAAAGCTGGGCTTCAGCCCCAGGTGGTGAACCGTGCCGATGAAGAAGATGAAGTCCCAGTTGCTGGTGTGCGGCGCCCCGGTAATGACGAATTTGCGCGCAGCAGGCGCATCCCCGGCAACGCTCCAGCCTTTCATGCGGAACAGCCACAGCACCACCGCCTGGGTGATCCGCGAGAGCAAGGTTGGGCGACGATCGGTCATTACTACCACGTTCTGCCCAATTTGCGGCGCTGGTCTACCTGTCCATTAGGTCAGTCCACAGGAACCGGTTGCTGCGGCGCGGGTTAGGCGCCTGTGACTCAGCGCGCCCCTGCCCGGTCCTTGGGGCACCCATCGGGTTCAATCGTCCACATCGAATTGGCGATCTTCCATTCCCCGCCAACTCTGACGAGGTCGAATACATCGACCCCGCAGTGCGCGCGCTTGCCATCGACATCGAACGAATAAGGCGCCCAGAACACAGCCATGTCGCGATGGATCATCACTTTCGGAGACCAGTACTGCTCATGAAATCGCGCCGTGGCCTTGGCCGTGCGCGCCACCCATTCGGCATTGCTGCGGGGGCCGGCTGTCATGGTGCCATCGGCGGCGTAGGCCAGCCGGAACGTCATGCCTTCGGGCAGCTGGGTTGCCTTGAGCGCCTCGGCATCGTTGGTGTTGATGGCATTGAGGAAGCGGTCGACCGCGGCTGTCACGGCTGCAGTCTCGTCCGGCTTGGCGAAGGCCGGCGCACCAAGCCCCAGTGCCAACAGCGTAATTGCAAGCCTGCGCACCATCGTCACTCTCCCTACATGCGGAACACGCCGAAAGCCGGCCGATCGGGGATCGGTGCCTCCAGTGCCGCAGCCAGCGCAAGGCCCAGGACATCGCGGGTTTGCGCCGGGTCGATCACCCCATCATCCCACAGCCGGGCCGTGGCGTAATAGGGATTGCCCTCGTCCTCGTACTTCTGGCGGACCGGGGCCTTGAAGGCCTCGGCTTCTTCCGGCGTCCACTTGGCGGCATCGCGGTGGACGGTCGCCAGGACCGATGCGGCCTGCTCGCCGCCCATCACCGAAATGCGGGCATTGGGCCAGGTGAACAGGAAGCGCGGGGAATAGGCGCGGCCGCACATGCCGTAATTGCCAGCGCCAAAGCTGCCGCCGATCAGCACGGTCAGCTTGGGCACGGTCGCGGTGGCAACCGCGGTGACCAGCTTGGCGCCATGCTTGGCAATCCCTTCGGCCTCGTACTTGCCGCCGACCATGAAGCCCGAGATGTTCTGCAGGAACAGCAGCGGGATCTTGCGCTGGCAGGCCAGCTCGATGAAATGCGCGCCTTTCACGGCGCTTTCGGAAAACAGCACGCCGTTGTTGGCCAGGATCGCCACCGGCATCCCCCAGATATGCGCAAAGCCGCAGACCAGGGTGGCGCCATAGTGGGCCTTGAACTCGTGGAACTCGCTGCCATCGACCAGCCGGGCGATGACTTCGTGGACATCGTAAGGCGCGCGGACATCGTCCGGAACCACGGCGTAGAGCTCTTCCGCGTCGTACCTCGGTGCGCGCGGCTCCTTCAGCGGCAGGCCATGATCGTGCCGTGGGCCGAGGTGGGAAACGATATCGCGGACGATGGTCAGCGCGTGCTCGTCATTCTCGGCCAGGTGATCGACCACGCCGCTTTTGCGGGCATGGAGATCGCCCCCGCCCAGGTCCTCGGCGCTGATCTCCTCACCCGTCGCGGCCTTGACCAGCGGCGGGCCGGCCAGGAAGATCGTGCCCTGCTCGCGCACGATCACCGTCTCGTCCGACATGGCGGGCACATAGGCCCCGCCGGCGGTGCAGGAGCCCATCACGCAGGCGATCTGCGGGATGCCCTTGGCGCTCATGTTGGCCTGGTTGAAGAAGATCCGCCCGAAGTGATCGCGATCCGGAAAGACCTCGGCCTGGTGCGGCAGGTTGGCCCCGCCGCTGTCGACCAGGTAGATGCAGGGCAGGTGATTGGCCTCGGCGATTTCCTGCGCGCGCAGGTGCTTCTTGACCGTGAGCGGGTAGTAGGTCCCGCCCTTCACCGTCGCATCGTTGGCAAGGATCATGCACATCCGGCCCGAAACCCGCCCGATCGCGGTGATGATCCCGGCTCCCGGAATCTCCTCGCCATAGACACCGCCGGCCGCCAGCTGCCCGATTTCGAGCAGCGGCGAGCCGGGATCGAGCAGGCGCTCGACCCGTTCGCGCGGCAGCAGCTTGCCGCGCGATGCATGCCGCTCCCGGCTCTTCTCGTCCCCGCCCAGCGCCGCCTGCGCCACGCGTGCCCGCAGCTCGTCCGCCAGCGCGCGGTTGTGCGCAGCGCGGGCCTGGGCCTGCGGGTCATCGGGGTTGAGGCTGGACGACAGGACGGGTGCACTCATCGCAGGGACTCCACCGGCGGCGTGTAATAGACCTCTGCCCCTGGCCCCAAAGGCAGGTCCAATGCAACCCAGCCAACCGTCATCAGCAGGCCAGCCCCCATGAACGCCAGGGCATAGGGCAGCATCAGCGCGAGCAGCGACCCCACCCCCAGCGTCTTGTCGTAGCGCCGGGCGAAGGCCAGGATCAGCGGGAAATAGCTCATCAGCGGGGTCATGATATTGGTATAGCTGTCACCCATCCGGTAGGCCGCCGTGGTCATTTCCGGGCTGATTCCGAGCAGCATGAACTTGGGCACCACCACCGGCGCCATCGCGCTCCACTTGGCGGCGGCCGAGCCGATGAACAGGTCCAGGAACGAGGAGACGAACTGCACGCCCGCCAGCAGCAGCGGCGCTGGCACATTCATCTTTTGCAGCGCCAGTGCGCCATCGATGGCGAAGATCGGCCCCAGCCGCGACCAGTTGAACATCGCCACGAAGTGCGCGGCGAAGAACACGAAGACCAGGTAAGGCGCGAGCATCCGCACCCCGTCCTGCATCATCGCGACAACATCCTTCGAGCCATGGATCGTTCCCGCGCCCACGCCAAAGGCCGTGCCGGCGGCGAGGAAGAGCAGGAAGAAGCCCGCCACCAGGCCAGAGTAGAACGGCTGGAGCTGGGCCGGGCCGACCTTGCTCTCGTCGATCAGCGGGGTGTAGCCGCTCGCCAGGCTGAGCGCGGCGTAAAGCGCGATCACCGCCAGGGCGGCAAGGCCGGCATAGCGCAGCCCGCGGCGTTCGACCGGGGTGACATCGGACTTGGCCAGTTCGGCGCGCAGCTCGTCGTCCGGTTCGCTGCCCCACTGGCCGAGGCGGGGCTCGATCACGCGGTCGGTGATGTACCAGATGATCGGCGTGAAGACCGCGACGATCGCGACGATGAAGTACCAGTTACCCAGCGGGTTCATCGTCCAGGCGGGATCGATGATCCGCGCCGCTTCCTGGGTAAAGCCGAACAGCAGCACATCCATCTGCCCCGGCGTGAGGTTGCCGGCAAAGCCGCCCGAAACCCCGGCAAAGGCCGCCGCCAGCCCGACCAGCGGATGCCGCCCGACCGAGGCATAGAGGATCGCGGCCAGCGGGATGAACACGACATAGGCCGCGTCAGAGGCATGGTGCGAGACCATGCCGATCACCGCGACGATCGGGGTCATGATCAGGCGCGGGGCATTGCGCAGCGAAGCCCGGATCAGGGCCGAGAACAGCCCGCTCCGCTCCGCCACCGCCGCGCCCAGGATCAACACCAGGACCAGGCCGAGCGGAGCGAACCCGGTCAGCGTCTTGGGCATTTCGGTGAGCAGGCGGGCGACGTTCTCTTCCGAGAACAGGCTGGTGGCGCGGTAGGTCAGCACCCCGTCCTTGAGCTCGCCCCACTGCGGCGCTTCCTTGCCGGTGTAATTGAGCGAGGCCGACCAGCCGAGCGCAGCGCCCAGCGCTGACAGCAGCATCAGGAAGGCGATCAGCCAGACGAAGATCATCGCCGGTTCGGGCAACTTGTTGCCCACCCGCTCAACCAGGCCAAGGAAGCCGCGTTGCGGCGTATCTGGGGAATCGACCATTATCGCTCCTTAATTCCCCATCACCGTGATCTATAACCGGCTGGACGGGCCGGTCCAGCCACTCTCGCTCAGGCTGCGCCGATCAGTTCGCGGCCGATCAGCATACGGCGGATCTCATTGGTCCCGGCGCCGATGTCGAGCAGCTTGGCATCGCGCAAATAGCGTTCGACCGGCCAGTCCTTGGTATAGCCGGCCCCGCCCAGCGCCTGGACCGCCTCGCCCGCCACCTTGAAGGCGTTCTCGCTGGCCAGCAGGATCGCGCCGGCGGCATCGAAGCGGGTGGTCTGCCCGGCATCGCAGCTTTTCGCCACGGCATAGGTATAGGCGCGGGCCGATTGCAGCGCGACGTACATGTCCGCCACCTTGGCCTGCATCAGCTGGAAAGCGCCGATCGGTTTGCCGAACTGCTTGCGTTCCCGCAGGTAGGGGATGACCGTATCGAGGCAGGCCTGCATGATGCCCAGCTGAAGCCCGGCGAGAACCACGCGCTCATAGTCCAGCCCGCTCATCAGGACGCCGACGCCGCCGTGGAGCGGGCCCATGATCCGCTCTTCGGGAATGAAGCAGTCGTTGAACACCAGCTCGGCCGTGGGCGAGCCACGCATGCCCATCTTGTCGATCTTCTGGCCGATGGAGAATCCTTCATCGCCCTTTTCGATCAGGAAGGCGGTGATCCCTCTCGAGCCGGCCTCGGGCGAGGACTTGGCATAGACCACCAGGGTATCGGCATGGGTTGCGTTGGTGATCCAGAACTTGGTGCCGTTGAGGACGAAGCCGCCCTGGACGGCATCGGCCTTGAGTTTCATCGAGACGACGTCCGACCCGGCCCCGGCTTCCGACATGGCCAGGCTGCCGACATGTTCGCCCGAGATCAGCCCCGGCAGGTATTTCGCCTTCTGCTCGTCATTGCCCCAGCGGCGGATCTGGTTGACGCAGAGGTTGGAATGCGCGCCATAGGACAGGCCGATCGAGGCCGAGGCGCGGCTGACTTCCTCGACCGCGATCACA
>JBEGOD010000121.1:0-8326 GCA_041182185.1 Pseudomonadota bacterium | reverse complement strand
GCAGGTCGCGCTGCTCGGCCTCGGGCAAGGCATCGAAGATCGCCAGTTGCCGCTCAGCCCCTTCGAACTCGGCCAACGGCTTGCCGCGCATGGCTTGCAGGACGAGGCGATCGGCGCCGTTCCCGCTGTCATCGCCGCTGCGGGCTGAAATCGCCTGGCCCAGCGCCAGCGCGGCAGCCCAGGTTTCCATCTGGTTGAAGCGATCGGCCGGGATTTTTGCCTCGGACAGCAGCCTGGTCAGGACCGGCCGGTCAGCCTCGCTGGCGCGGGAGGTGATCGGCGGGGCAGCGGATACGGCGGAAAGCTTGTGAAAGGCGAGGGCCGTGCGCTGGTCATCCTCCAGCGCCGCCACCTCGACCACCAGCGTGCTGGCTTCGTTGATAGCGCGGCTATAGGCCGGACTATCGAGGCTGATCGGCTCGGGCAGGGCATGGATCGTGCCGAGCAACCAGGCCCGTTCGCCATTCGGCCCGTCCACCTGCCACAGCGCCGGACGGGCATCCTGCTTCTGCTGGCAGGCCGCCAGCAACAGCGCCAACAGCGCTGCAACCAGCCTATTGGACACGAGCGGACTTGACCCCCAGGGCCATGAGCTGGTCCTGGACCGACCCCTTGCCGCCCAGATGTCCGGCGCCAACCGCGACAAAGGCCGTGCCCGGCTGTGCCAGTCGCGCCTTGATCCACTGGGCCCAGGCCTTGTTGCGATCGGTCAGCAAGGCGGCAATCATGGCCGGATCGTCCGCATCGGCATTCATCAGCGTTGCCAGGCGCGCAGCGTCGCCTTCGCGCCAGGCGGCCACCATGGCGCCGACATCCTGATCAATCTGGGGCAGCGCCGCGATCACCTCGAACAGGTAACGCCGTTGGATCTTGGCCGGAAACGTATCAAACAGCCCCAGCTGGTAGTCCAGCGTTTCAAGCCCGATCCGCGGCCGGCCCAGCGCCAGGTTGCGGCGGGCCAGGTCGGCCTCGACCCCGTTGGCCAGCGAGTAACCCTTGCGCTGCAACGGCACGGTGGTCAGTACGACCGCGGCATACCAGGGCTTGAACCGGTCAAAGGCTGCCGCCGGCAGTCTGAATTCGGCCAGAGTCTGCTCGAAACTGGCGCGCTGCTTGGGGGACATCTGGTCACGCAGGCTCTGCCCGGCGGGCAGGATTCCGCGCTTCAGCAGCACCGCCTGGCTTTCCTGCGGATCGATTTCGGGGATCTCGGTAACCAGCTGATCGGCCTCGGCAAAGGCCTTGGCGAGCGGACCCTGGAACCAGTCGAGCCCTTCCGGCAGCAGGTGGATCGTGCCGAACAGGTAGATTGTCGTGTCCGCGTCGCTCACCTGCCACAAGGCTGGATGCACCTCGGCCGGGGCCGGTACGGCCATGACCGGTTGCTCGGTCGGCAGCGATTGCTGGGCTGAAGCGGCAGTAGCGAACAGCAGGGCTAAGGGTGTAAGCAGGCGTGCAATCATGCCCGCGCTATAGCGCAAGATCCATGCGCGTCGATGAACGATCGCGGTTGCCGCAACCTTGCCTCGCCGGTTGACCCGAAACGGCCGCTGCGCCAAAGGCCTCGGCCATGACGGATAAGACCCGCCCGCTTTCGTTTCAGGAGATGATCCTGCGGCTCCACGCGTTCTGGAGCGCACAGGGTTGCCTGATCCTGCAGCCCTATGACATGCGCATGGGCGCCGGCACCTTCCATCCCGCCACCACGCTGCGCGCGCTGGGGCCGGAGCCGTGGAAGGCCGCCTATGTCCAGCCGAGCCGCCGGCCCACGGACGGCCGCTATGGCGAGAACCCGAACCGGCTGCAGCACTATTACCAGTATCAGGTGATCCTGAAACCCAACCCGGAAAACCTGCAGGAACTGTACCTGCAATCGCTCGCTGAAATCGGCGTCGACCCGCTGGCGCACGACATCCGCTTTGTCGAGGATGACTGGGAAAGCCCCACGCTCGGCGCCTGGGGGCTGGGCTGGGAAGTCTGGTGCGACGGGATGGAAGTGACCCAGTTCACCTATTTCCAGCAGATCGGCGGGTTCGATTGCAAGCCGGTCGCGGGTGAGCTGACCTACGGCCTGGAACGCCTCGCGATGTATATCCAGGGTGTCGACAACGTCTATGACCTGGCGTTCAACAATGAAGGCGTGACCTATGGTCAGGTCTTCCTGAAGAACGAGCAGGAGCATTCGAAGTACAACTTCGAGGTGGCCGACACCGAAACCTTGTTCAAGGGCTTCCAGCACGCCGAGGCTGAGTGCCAGCGCTGCATCGCTGCTGAGGTGCCGCTTGCCGCCTATGACCAGGCGATCGAGGCCAGCCACCTGTTCAACCTGCTCCAGGCGCGCGGCGTGATCTCGGTCCAGGAACGCGCCAGCTACATCGGCCGGGTCCGCGACCTTGCCAAGGGGTCCTGCGCCGCCTGGATCGACAAGAACAAGGCCGAATGGGAAGCCAAGTTCCCGGGGTGGACGGTATGAGCGACTTCCTGCTTGAGCTCCGGTCCGAGGAAATCCCCGCACGGATGCAGGCCGGTGCGCGCGCTGACCTCGAAAAGTTGTTCCGCAAGGAAATGGACGCGGCCGGCGTTGCCGTGGGTGAGGTCACCGTCTGGTCGACCCCGCGCCGCCTCGCGCTGATCGCGCGCGGCCTGCCGGCAGCGACGGCGGCCGTTTCGGAAGAAGTGAAAGGCCCGCGCGTCGGCGCGCCGCCGCAGGCGTTAGAAGGCTTCCTGCGCAAGACCGGCCTCACCGAAGACCAGCTGACCGAGCGCGATGGCGTGCTGTTCGCAATCACCGAAAAGCCGGGCCGCGCCACCGCCGAAGTCCTCGCCGAGATGATCCCGGCCATCGTCCGCGCTTTCCCCTGGCCCAAGAGCCAGCGCTGGGGTGCCGCTTCGATCAGCACCGAAAGCCTGCGTTGGGTCCGCCCGCTCTCGGCCATCGTTGCACTGTTCGATGGGCAGGTGGTCGCTTGCGAAGTCGGAGGGATCACGGCCGGGCGCCTGACCAAGGGCCACCGCTTCCATTCGAGTGGCGAGATCAGCGTCGATGGCGCCGATGACTATGCCGCCAAGCTGCGCGCCGCCCATGTCATCGTCGACCATGCCGAACGCCAGGACCTGATCCGCGCCAAGGCCGCCGAGGCTGCCACAGCGGCGGGTCTCAAGCTGGTCGAGGATGAAGGGCTGGTGATCGAGAACGCCGGCCTGACCGAATGGCCGGTGCCGCTGCTCGGCCGGTTCGACGAGCAATTCCTCGAAGTCCCGCCCGAGGTGATCCAGCTCACCGCGCGGACCAACCAGAAGTACTTCGTCTGCGAAGACGCTGCGGGCAAACTGGCCAACGCCTTCGTCTGCACCGCCAATATCGCGGCGGCTGACGGCGGCGCGGCGATCGTCGCCGGCAACCGCAAGGTCCTCGCCGCGCGCCTGTCCGACGCCCGCTTCTTCTGGGAGCAGGACCGCAAGACGACGCTCGCAGAGCAGGCCAAGAAGCTGGAGCGGATCACCTTCCACGAAAAGCTCGGCACCGTCGCCGACAAGGTCGAACGCGTCACCAAACTGGCGCGCTGGCTGTGCGAGGAAGGGATCGTGAAGGCTGACCCAGCCGAGGCCGAGCTCGCCGCGCGGCTGTGCAAGGCGGACCTCGTCACCGAAATGGTCGGTGAGTTCCCCGAACTGCAGGGCCTGATGGGCGGCTACTACGCCCGCGCCGAAGGCCTACCCGATGCCGTCGCCGACGCGATCCGCGATCACTACAAGCCGGTCGGGCAGGGCGATGACGTGCCGACTGCCCCGGTGACGGTGGCCGTGGCGCTGGCGGATAAGCTGGATACGATCCGCAGCTTCTTCGGCATCGACGAGAAGCCGACTGGCTCGAAGGACCCGTTCGCGCTCCGTCGCGCAGCTCTGGGGATCATCCAGATCATTACAGCTAACGGTCTGCGTTTCGGTGTGGGCGAAGGCGATGTCCTGGCCTTCTTCGCCGACCGCCTCAAGGTCCAACAACGCGAAGCTGGCGTCCGCCACGACCTGATCGACGCAGTCTTTGCGCTTGGCGGTGAGGATGACCTCGTCCGCCTGCTTGCCCGCGTCCATGCGCTCCAGGCCTTTATCGGCACCGAGGACGGGACCAACCTGCTCGCCGGCTACAAGCGCGCGGCCAATATCCTCAAGAAGGAGGACTTTACCGCGGGCGAGGAAATAGCGCTTTCCTACACCCCCGAACCGGCAGAAAGGGCGCTGGTCGATGCACTGGCCGAGGCTGGTCCGCGCGCCGCTGCGGCGGTGGCGGGCGAGGACTTTGCCGGGGCAATGGGCGCGCTGGCCAGCCTGCGTGCGCCGATCGATGCCTTTTTCGATGCTGTGACCGTCAACGATGCCGACCCCGCCAAACGGACATTCCGACTTAACCTGCTGGCGCGGCTCCGTGACGCGGTCCATGGCGTGGCCGATTTCTCGAAGATCGAAGGGTAGCGACCCCGGATTTTTTCTCCCAGTTTCGCTCCCCAGGAACACGGATTTCAACGCAAGGACCTGAAAATACAGGGCTAATGCGTTGTTGGAAGAAGCGGGCACAGTGTCAACTGTGTCAACCTGCAGGTTCAGGGAAGTGACCGGAAACGTGAACAAGCAAGTCTACACCTTCGGCGGCGGTGCCCGCGACGATAGCGCCCGCAGCCGCGACAAGACCATTGTTGGCGGCAAGGGTGCCAACCTGGCCGAGATGGCCGGGATCGGCCTGCCGGTGCCCCCGGGCTTCACCATCACGACCGAAGAATGCGTCCGCTATCTGGCCGAGGGCGGCGACTTTTCCGAAAGCCTGAAGGCCGAAGTGCAAGCGGCGCTAACCCATATCGAAACGGCTGTCGGCAAGACCTTCGGCGATGCGGCCGACCCGCTGTTGGTCTCGGTCCGTTCGGGCGCGCGGGTCTCGATGCCGGGGATGATGGATACGGTCCTCAACCTTGGCCTCAATGATGCCACGGTCGAAGGCCTGGCGGCGTCATCGGGTGACGAGCGCTTTGCCTGGGATAGCTATCGCCGCTTCATCCAGATGTATTCCGACGTCGTGCTGGGCCTCGATCACCACCTGTTCGAGGATGCGCTGGAGATCGCAAAGGAAGACAACGGCTTCTATGCCGATATTGAGATGGAAGCTTCGCACTGGCAGGCGCTGGTGCGTGAGTACAAGTCTATCGTCGAAGGCGAGCTGGGCCGTTCCTTCCCGCAGGATCCGCACGAACAGCTGTGGGGCGCCATCCGCGCCGTGTTCGATAGCTGGGATTCCGACCGCGCCAAGGTCTATCGCCGCCTGAACGACATCCCGGGTGACTGGGGCACGGCGGTCAACGTCCAGGCCATGGTCTTCGGCAACATGGGCGATACCAGCGCCACTGGCGTCGCCTTTACCCGCGATCCCGCGACCGGGGAGAAAGCCTATTACGGCGAATGGCTGGTCAACGCCCAGGGCGAGGACGTCGTCGCCGGGATCCGCACCCCGCAGTACCTGACCAAGGCCGCCCGTGAGCGCGCCGGGGCCAAGCCGCTGAGCATGGAAGAGGCCATGCCAGACGCCTATGCCGAGTTGGCGGCCGTGTTCGACCTGCTCGAGAAGCACTACCGCGACATGCAGGACATCGAGTTTACCGTCGAACGCGGCAAGCTGTGGATGCTCCAGACCCGCTCGGGCAAGCGGACCGCCAAGGCCGCGCTGAAGATGGCAGTCGACATGGTCGATGAAGGCCTGATCGATGAGCGGGCGGCAATCCTGCGGGTCGATCCGATGGCGCTTGACCAGCTGCTCCACCCGACGCTTGATCCTTTGGCCAGCCGCGACGTGCTCGCCCGCGGCCTGCCGGCCAGCCCTGGCGCGGCCTCCGGCGCGATCGTGCTGGATGCCGATACCGCGGAAAAGCGCGCCGGAATGGGCGAGGCGGTGATCCTCGTCCGGGTCGAGACCAGCCCCGAGGACATCCACGGCATGCATGCCGCCAAGGGCATCCTGACCGCGCGTGGCGGCATGACGTCACACGCCGCCGTGGTGGCGCGCGGCATGGGCCGGCCCTGCGTTTCCGGGGCTTCGGCGGTCTCGATCGACATGGCCAGCCGCACCTTGAAGATCGGCCAGCGCGAGCTCAAGGAGGGTGATGTCATCACCCTTGATGGCGCCAATGGTGAAGTCATGGCCGGAAAGGTCGCGACGATTGAACCCGAACTGGTTGGCGATTTCGGCACGCTGATGGTCTGGGCCGACGCGCATCGGCGGATGAAGGTCCGCACCAATGCCGAAACACCGGATGACTGCCGCATGGCGCGCCAGTTCGGGGCCGAGGGCATCGGCCTGTGCCGGACCGAGCATATGTTCTTCGACGCTGGGCGGATTTCGGCCGTGCGCCAGATGATCCTGGCCGAGGATGAGGCCGGCCGCCGCGCCGCTTTGGCCAAGCTGCTCCCCGAACAGCGCGCCGATTTCCGGGCGATCTTCGCGGTCATGGCCGGCCTGCCGGTCACCATCCGGCTGCTCGACCCGCCGCTGCACGAGTTCTTGCCGCACAGCGAGGCGGACTTCAGCGAGCTGTCGGACGCCATCGGCATCGGTGTGGACACGCTGAAGCGCCGCGCCGGGGAACTGCATGAATTCAACCCGATGCTCGGCCATCGCGGCTGCCGCCTGGGGATCACCTTCCCCGAGATCTACGAGATGCAGGCCCGGGCGATCTTCGAGGCGGCCTGTGCCGTTGCGGCCGAAAGCGGCGAAGCGCCGGTTCCCGAAGTGATGATCCCACTGGTTGCCACCCGCAAGGAGCTGTCGATTCTGAAAGCCCTGGTCGATCGCACCGCCGAAGCCGTCTTTGCCGAGCAAGGCCGCCGGGTCGACTATCTGGTCGGCACGATGATCGAACTGCCGCGCGCGGCGCTGATGGCTGGCGAGATTGCCGAGGATGCCACCTTCTTCTCGTTCGGTACCAATGACTTGACCCAGACAACTCTGGGTGTTTCGCGGGACGATGCGGCGCGGTTCCTGACCCCCTATGTCGAACAGGGGATCTACCCGCGCGATCCGTTCGTCAGCCTCGATATCGAAGGCGTGGGGCAACTGGTCGAACTGGCAGCCGAACGCGGCCGCAAGACCCGCGCTGACTTGAAGCTGGGTATTTGCGGCGAGCATGGTGGCGACCCGGCCTCGATCGCGTTCTGCGAAAAGGTTGGCCTCGATTACGTCAGCGCCTCGCCTTACCGCGTGCCGATTGCACGATTGGCTGCGGCGCAGGCGGCTCTCAACGCCGCCAGCCGCTGAGCGTCAGGATTTCGAAACGATCTATAGTTCCGGTTCCAAATTGCTCTTTGACAATGGAATATTGCTGGCGGCTCAAGGTCGGGCCGGACTGTAACAGGACGTTGGTCATGGCCTGAGCCCTGAGGTCCGCAAGCAAGCTGGCAAGGCTGCTGAATCGCACTTCAAGCGGGCGGCTATCGACCACCGGATCGGCCCAGCCGGCGCGTTGCAACAGTTGCCCGCCGGCGCGCACATCGACCGCGGGATGGATCCGCGGAGCAGGGCGGTCACCATCGGCGGCCAGCATCGCGGCGCGTAAGGCCGGCAGGCTGCCGGCGCCGGCAAAGCTGGCAATGGCGAGGCCACCCGGCGCGAGGGCATTGCGGATATGGATCAACGCGCCGGGCAAGTCGTTGACCGTATCGAGCGTGCCTAAGCTTGCAATCAGGTCGAAGCCGGATTCGGGGAAGGGCTGCTCTTCCGCGAAGCCTGCAGCTGGCTCGACCTGGGCAACGGCCGCACCCTGTGCCGTAAGTTGAGCAACAAGGCTGTCTGGCACCATGCCGATCAGCAGGACGCGCTTTGGTTGATGGCGCAGGAAGGCCAGACGCTCGACGAGGTCCTCGGCCATGTCGGCCATGAGGTAAACGGCGGCTCCGGGCCTGGTTTGCAGCGCCAAAGCGCGTCGGCGTGCGGCCAGGCGCCTGGCAGGAGAAAAGATCTGGGGCGGGGTCTGGCCGGTCACGGCGCTGCCACTGCCTTGCGCCGGACGCAGGCGCAAGCGATAGTCGCGCCGCCCATGCAGGTTCCTGCCGCCCTTGCCCCGCTCGTGGACCTGGTCTTTCCACCGCGCTGCCCCTTGTGCGGCGCGGCGCTGGCGACCCAGGGCGGGCTCTGCTCCGATTGCTGGGCAGAACTGGCCATACCGGGCGAGCCGTGCTGCACCAGTTGCCAGCGCCCGTTCGGCGAAGGTGCGCCCGAGGGCATGACCTGCGCTCCGTGCCTGACCAATCCGCCGGTCCATGATGGGATTGCGGCGGCAACGCTCTACAC
>JBEGOD010000120.1:0-14501 GCA_041182185.1 Pseudomonadota bacterium | reverse complement strand
TGGTCTTGACCACCCCGCGCGGGATCGAGGCGCTCTATTGCTCGGGCCTCAACCAGACGGTGCTTTATCCGGAGGTTCCCGCCACGCTCTCGGCCAAGCCAGTGCTCTCGATGACGACGCGCGACCAGCCGGGCGGGACCGTGACGATCACTCTGGCCTATCTCGCCACCGGGTTCGATTGGGATGCGAACTACGTGGTGACCATCGCGCCCGACGGGCAGACGGTTGGCTTGCTCGGCTGGCTGACCATGGCCAGTGGCGACGAGACCAGCTTTCCCGATGCCACGCTGGCGGCCGTCGCCGGGCGGATACAGCGTTCGGATCAGACCAGCGACGATACTGGTGAGGACGCGCGCTGGGCCGCGAGCACGCTCAACCGCAATTGGGGCTGCTGGCCGATCGGAACGACCTCCAGTGACCTCGTCCCACCGCCACCGCCGCCGCCCGCCCCGCCGCCGATGATGATGGCAATGGAGGGGGCAGACATTGTCGTGACTGCACAGCGCATGGAGTCGCGAATGATGACCTCACCGGTGGCGGTCGCCGTCACGGCGGTGATGGAGGGGCTGGGTGATCTGAAGCTCTACCGCGTCCCCATTCCGGTAACGGTCGCCGCGCAATCGCAAAAGCAGGTCGCCTTCCTCGCCAGGGACGCGATCAAGGGCGTGCTGGCCTATCGCAGCAAGATCGACTGGAGCGAACCCGCCGATCCGCAGATCCTGTTCCGCTTCCGAAACACCGAGAAGGAGGGCCTGGGCAAACCGCTCCCGGCCGGGCGGCTGGTGTTTTACCAGGATGGCCCCATGGGCACGATGGTTATGGGTGAGAGCACCCTGCCCGACAAGGCGATGGACGAGGAAGTCGAGCTGGAGATCGGCGGGAGCGAGGAAGTGACGCTGGTGCACGATGAGCCTGATAGCGACCCCAAGGGCAAGTGGGCCGATCACCGGGTGACAGTGAAGAACGCCAACCCCTTTGCCATCCGCTTCGAACTGGAGTTCCCGACCGGCACCGGCATGCGGTATTCAAGGCTTTCGGGGCCGACCGAACGCAAGCCGGGCAAACAGGCGCTGGTGGTGACGGTGCCAGCCAATAGCGAGCAGGAAATCCGCTATCGCACCAGCGAAGTCCGGCAGGCAGACGATTGAATCATGCCACCGAAAACGCAGGTCCAAGGCTATTGGCAGTTTGTCGAAAAATGTGCCGGGCAACATGGCTCTGCACGCGGGCTCTGCTAGCCATCCGGCAAACCTACCAAAGGGGCCGCACATGCCACGTTTCTTTACTGCATCGATCATCGCGCTCGCCATTGCCGGCACCCCGGCCATGGCCAAGGAAAAGGGCAAGGAACCGCAGCCGGCGCCGCTTTCCGCGCTCGTGAAGTCGGTCAATATTCCCTACCAGCAGTTCACCCTGCCCAATGGCCTGCGGGTACTGGTCCACACCGATCGCAAGGCCCCGGTCGTCGCCGTCTCGGTCTGGTACGGGGTTGGTTCGAAGCATGAGCCCAAGGGCAAGACCGGCTTTGCCCACCTGTTCGAGCACCTGATGTTCAACGGCTCGGAAAATTCGCCGGGCGATTTCTTCAAGCCGCTGCAGGAAGTCGGCGCGACCGATTTCAACGGCACCACCTGGTTCGATCGGACCAACTATTTCCAGACCGTGCCGACCGGCGCGCTGGACCGCGCGCTGATGCTGGAAAGCGACCGGATGGGCTACCTGCTGGGCGCGGTCACGCAGGAAAAGCTCACCAACCAGATCGGCGTCGTCCAGAACGAAAAGCGCCAGGGTGACAACCAGCCGTTCGGCCTGGTCGAATACGAGCAGTATGAGAACCTCTACCCCTCGGGCCACCCCTATCACCACTCGACGATCGGCTCGATGGCCGACCTCAGCAGCGCCAGCCTTGAAGACGTCAAACAGTGGTTCCGGGATAACTACGGCCCCAACAATGCGATCCTGGTCCTGGCCGGCGATATCGACGCGAAAACCGCGAAGGACAAGGTGACCAAGTGGTTCGGCGCGATCCCCAGCGGTCCGGCGATCAAACCGGTGAGCGTGCCGGTGCCGGACCTGCCTGCACCGGTATCGAAGACCATCAAGGACCAGGTCGCGAACACCCGGATTTACCGGATGTGGGCGATCCCAGGCCTCGACAACCCCGATTACCTCTCGCTTGAGGCTGGCAGCTCGGTCCTGGGCGGCCTCGCCAGCTCGCGGCTCGATGACGCGCTGGTCCGCCAGCAGAAGGTCGCGGTCGGCGTCACCGCCGATGCCCAGGTCTTCGCCCAGGGCGGCCAGTTCGTGATCCATGCTGACGTCAAGCCGGGCGGTGACCCGGCCGCCGTGGCCGCCGCGCTCGATGCCGAAGTGGCAAAGTTCCTGCGCGAAGGCCCGACCCCGGACGAACTGCGCCGCGCCACCACGACTTACGCCGCCAACGAGATCCGCGGGATGGAATCTGTCGGCGGGTTCGCTGGCAAGGCTCCGACCCTGGCCGAGGGCCTGCTCTACAACGGCACGCCGGACCACTACCGGATCGCGCTGGACCGGATGGCCAAGCTGACCCCGGCCATGGTTCGCTCGGTCATGCAGAAGTGGCTTTCACGCCCGGTCTTTTCACTGACGGTCGAACCCGGCACCCGCACCGAAGGGGGTGAAGACCGCGGCGGCTTCATTGTCTCGCCCGATGGCCTGGGTTCGCGTCCGGCCTTCTTCCGCGATCCGCTGTTCCCGTTGGCCGGTGCCGGCGCTGCGGCCAAGGCAAGCCAGGCCGACCGTTCGAAGCTGCCTGACGTGGGCGAGCTGACCCCGCTCGATTTCCCGACGATCGAGCGCGCCAAGCTTTCGAATGGCATGCAGGTCTACTTCACCCGCCGCGCCGCCGTGCCCGTGGTTTCGGTCCGCGTTTCGTTCGATGCGGGCTTTGCCGCCGATCCCAAGTCGGCGCTCGGCACCCAGGCGCTGCTGCTGCGGCTGATGAACGAAGGCACCGAAAAGCTCGATTCCGCCGAGCTGGCCCGCGCGCGTGAGCGGCTTGGCGCCACGATCCGCGGCTTCGCCGATACTGACAGCACCTCGTTCCAGCTCGATACGGTAAGCCCGAACCTGGCCCCTTCGCTGCGGCTGTTGTCTGACTTCATCCGCCGCCCCGCACTGGCCCCGGCCGAGCTGGAGCGCGTGCGCGTGCAGCAACTCTCGGCCATCCGGGCCGAGCTGAAGAACCCCGGCCCGATCGCCAACCGCGTGCTCCAGCCGCTGCTCTATGGCAAGGATCACCCCTATGGCATTCCGCCATCGGGAACCGGCGATCCGGCAGTGGTTGAAAAGCTGACGCGGGCTGAGCTCAAGGGCTTCCATGACCAGTGGTTCCGTCCCGATACCGCCAAGATCTTCGTCAGCGGCAATACCTCGCTGGCTGAAGTCACCAGGCTGCTCGAAGCCAGCTTTGCCGATTGGATGGCCCCGGCCAGCCCGGCGCCGACCAAGAACTTCAACGTCACCATTCCAAGCCAGGCCGAGCGGATCGTGCTGGTTGACCGGCCAGCCTCGCCGCAATCGCTGATCCTGGCGGGCAAGGTCCTGCCGGTGAAGGGCACGGGAGATCTGCTGGCACTGCGTTCGGCCAACGACATCCTCGGCGGCAATTTCCTCTCGCGGCTCAACATGAACCTGCGTGAGACCAAGGGCTGGTCCTATGGCGTGGGCAGCGGCATCGGCAGCACCCAGGACCGCGTTACCTTCCGCATCCAGGCCCCGGTCCAGGCCGACCGCACCGGGGATTCGATCGCCGAAATCCGCAAGGACCTGACCAGCTTCCTGACGACCCAGGGCGTCAGCGCCGAGGAACTGGGCTGGTCGACCATGGGCAGCGCGCGCGAATTGCCGGGCTCGTTCGAAACCTCGGGCGATGTGCTCGGCGGGCTCGTCAGCATCGTCAACTTCAAGCGCCCGGACACCTGGTACGAGACACTGGCGGATCGCTACAAGTCAATGACCGCGGCCGAGCTTGATGCCCAGGCCCGGGCGATGAAGCTGGGCGAAGGCCTGGTCTATGTCGTGGTCGGCGATGCCAAGGTGGTCGAGCCACAGCTCAAGCAGCTTGGCCTGCCGGTTGAGGTGATCGCCGCCGCGAAGTAGCGCCCACGCACCCGGCCGGCCGCGCGCTGCACCCGATTGACAGCAGCGCGCGGGCGGGCAAGTTAGACTTACTTACCGGACTGTAAGTTGGAGGAGAGATTCGATGTCGATTGCTGGCACTTATGAATGCATCACCAAGACCCCGATGGGCGACCAGAAGAGCGAGTTCACGATCGAGGTCAACGGTGACACCTTCACCGGCACGAACAAGGGCGCGATGGGCGCGATGGACCTGGAAAACGGCAAGATTGACGGCAACAAGCTGACCTGGTCGATGAAGATGACCGTCCCGATGCCGATGACGCTGGAAGGCGAAGCCACCGTCGATGGCGATACCATCACCGGCGGCGTCAAGGCCGGCGCCTTCGGCACCTTCGCGATGAGCGGCACCCGCAAGGGTTGAGCCAGCGCGGCTGATTACAAGAAGGGCGCCGGAGGGGATCCCTCCGGCGCCCTTTCTGCTTGGCTCATCGCACTTGCTGCTTGGCGGCTATTTCTTGATCTTGACCTGGGTCTTGATCACCGGGTTCGGCACATCCTGCCCGGTGCGCAGGTCGATTACCGTGTCGCGGCGATAGGCCAGAACGCCGGGGATCGGCGGCATCCGAGTGAACATCAAGGCGTAGTAATTGTTCAGCTTGCCATGGGCCTGGAACTCCGCCTGGACGGCCGGCAGGGCCTGAAGGCTGTCAGGCACGCCGAAGGCCAAGGGCGGACGGCCCACCCCCGGCGCCTCCACTGCCTCGCCCTTCTTCGCCGCCTTTTCCTCGGCCCGGCGCCACGCATCGGCACTAGCAACGTCCCAGTCCTTCACCGGCTCAGGCGCGGCGATCAGGAAATTGCCCAGGTCGGTGATCACACCGGGCTTCACCTCGAACCGGACAGTGCCCATGCAGAAGCACATTCCGCCGGTGATCCCGCCTGGCTGCATCAGCACCGGGCCATAGTAGATATAGGTCCCCGGCTTGACCGCGTTCAGGTAGTTGAAGCGGTTCGCTGCCTCGTCCTTGCTATAGATGAACATCGGCCCGAACGAGACCATGTCGCGCAGCTCAATCGGCTCGATGGTGAAGTTCGCTGGCGTCGGCTCGACTGGCGGCCGAGGCGGTTCCTTCCTGGTCTTCTTGGCAACCACGGCATCGGCCTGCCAGTTCTTCAGCTGGCCGGGGTACTTCTTCCGGGCCTTGGCAAAGGCCTCGTCCCAATCCTTCTGGTAATCGGCCCGGGTCGAATCGTCGGGCAAGCGCAGGAAGCTGCCAAAGGTGCGATAATTCGCCTGGATGAAGATGTAGCCAGAGGCCGGGTCAAGCTTCTGCTTGCCCGCCGCGATGTTCTTCTCCTCGACCGCATCGGCAGCGGCAAGCGACGGCATGGCAAGCGCAGCGGCAGCGGCCATGATGAGCTTCATTGCCGTTCTCACAGCCCCAGCTCCTTGGTCTTGGGCTTGGGCCCGGAGGCAACCAGCGCCTGGATTTCCAGCGCGTCGTCGCGCTCACCCTCCTTCTTGCGGCCGTGGCCTTCTTCGAAATTGAAGTCCTTCCACAGGTCGCCAGTCAGGCCATAACGCTGATAGCCCTTGAACCCCATGCAGTTGCGCAGGTTGATCCGGCGCTGCTGGCGGCGCGCTGCCGATCCAAAAATGGCATCGGCGATGAGGCCGCCGACCGCTGAACCGATCCCCGCTGCGAGTACGCCATAATTTGCCATTGCCCCGGCCATGGCGGGCCCGCCGTCGAGGTAGATGCTGGATCCGCTGGCCAGAGCATCGCATTCCCGCACGTCGGTATAGGCTTCGGCGAAGCCGGTGCCGTCGCGGTGGAAGTAGAAATACTTGTCAAAGTCCGCCTCGTCCGCCGGGGTCGGCGTGAAGTCGACCTTCGGCATGGTCAAAGTGCTTGGATCGGGCAGCTCGTAGGGGACAACTTGCGGCACTGGCTGCGCCCCTTGTCCGGCTGCCTGATCCTGTGCGCCCGCAACCGATGCTGCAAGCAACGCCGCCCCGGCCAACAGCCGGGTCATCGCCCCCATCCGCATAGCCACTAGCTCCCCCTTAGCGCTTCTTCTTGCTGGTTACCGGCGGCATCGGCACCGAGAAATCGAAGATCTTCGATGACATCGCGCCCATCCCCGCCATGCCCGTGCCACCGCCAGTGGAAACCTGGACGATGAAGCCATATTCGCCGCCGGTCAGATCGGCATCGGGCTTGACCTCGAACACGCCGGGGCTGACCTGGTTATAGCTGAACGGGATGCGGTCCTCGTCCATCACCCCGGCCTTGGCGCCGCCGATGTTGAACTTGCCGACCTTGGCTTCACGCCGGTCCTTCTTGACGTCGAAGCGGACCAGGCTGAACTCATTCGGCGAGGTCACCGTGCCAGCATTCCAGACTGCTGAATTGCCGCCTGACTGGGCCTGGTCGAAGTAGAAATAAAACGTCGGCCGGTTCCTGGCCGACACCACCCGCGCGGCGGGGCGCGGCACGATGGTCTTGAAGCTCATCGAAGCGAGGCCGCCGGTCAGCGCATAGCCGAAGAACCCGCCGGTCTTGGTCTGGGTCGTGGTGGTCACGTCGATGCCCTGCATCTTGGGTTCCGGCAACCAGTCTGCCAGCAGATAGATGCCAGTCGGGTGCGGCACCTTTGGATCGGGGGAATCGGTGGAGAGCGCGACGCTCGCCGCAGTGCTCTGCTTGCTCGATGCTTCGATCATCGCGGCGATCACTGCGCTGGAAACGCCCGCGCCCTTCAAGGCGATCAGGGCATCGGTCGAAGTATCGTACTTCGCCTCGCTGCTCTTGATCTTGGCGATCACCGCCTCGTCACCCAGCCCGACCTTGAGCAGTTCGGTGACCTTGCCGTTATCCAGCGTTTCCGCGGCTGCGGGCATGGAAAAAGTTGCCACAGCCAATGCTGCGGCCAACGCGACCCGATTCATCAAATTCCCCTCCATTCATTCTGATTAAAGGGTTTTTGCGGCAGCTCCGGTCAGTTGGCAAGCGCCTTGCGCAACAACTCGTTGACCACCTGCGGGTTGGCCTTGCCTTGCATCGCCTTCATCGTCTGGCCGACGAAGAACCCGAACAGCGCTTCCTTGCCGCCCTTGAACTCCGCCACCTTGTCGGCGTTGTCAGCCAGGATTTTCGCGATTGCCGCTTCGATCGGGCCGGTGTCGCTGGTCTGCTTGTTGGCATCGATCTCGGCCGCGAGGTCGATGTCGCCGGTCAGGTAGGCCGCGAAGATTTCCTTGGCCTTGCCGCCGGAAATCAGGCCTTCGCTGGCCGCAATGATCAGCGCGGTGTTGGCTTCTACCGTGTTCTTCGGATGGGCCGCGCCTTCCGGGATCGACTTCAGCACACCAGCGCGTTCTGACAGCAGCCAGTTGGCGACCCGCTTGGCCAGATCGCGCTCACCCTTGCCGCTGGCTTTGACCACGGCGCCCAGCATTTCCTCGAACTGCTGATAGGTTTCCACCTCTAGCGTCAGCTGCGCCGCATCATAGGCCGACAGGCCCAGGACGGTTTCATAGCGGTGGCGCTTGGCATCGGGCAGCTCGGGCAGGCTGGCGCGGCATTCCGCGATGAAGGCATCCTCCAGCACCAGCGGCAGCAGGTCCGGATCGGGGAAATAGCGATAGTCGTGCGCGTCTTCCTTGCTGCGCATCGAGCGGGTTTCGTTCTTGTCCGGATCGTAGAGCCGCGTTTCCTGGACGATCGCGCCGCCATCCTCGATCACGCCGACCTGGCGGCGGGCTTCCTGTTCGACCACGGCCATGACGAAGCGGACCGAGTTGACGTTCTTGGTTTCGGTGCGGGTGCCGAACGGCTCGCCCGGGCGGCGGACCGAAACGTTGACGTCGGCGCGCATCGAACCCTGGTCCATGTTGCCATCGCAACTGCCGACATAGCGCAGGATCTGGCGCAGCTTGGCGACATAGGCCCCTGCTTCCTGCGGCGAGCGCATGTCCGGGCGGCTGACGATTTCCATCAACGCCACGCCCGAACGGTTGAGGTCGACATAGGACATGGTCGGGTGCTGATCGTGCATCAGCTTGCCGGCGTCCTGCTCGACGTGGATCCGCTCGATCCCGATGGTCTTGGTCGAACCTTCGGGGTCCTTGTCATCCAGGATCACCTCGATCGCGCCCTCGCCCACGATCGGGTGGTAGAGCTGGCTGATCTGGTAGCCCTGCGGCAAGTCGGCGTAGAAGTAGTTCTTGCGGTCAAACCGCGACCACTTGTTGATCTGCGCCTGGATCGCGAGGCCCGTGCGCACCGCCTGGCGGATGCACTCGCGGTTCAGTACCGGCAGCATCCCCGGCATGGCCGCGTCGACCAGGCTGACCTGGGTATTGGGCTCTGCCCCGAAGGCCGTGGCGGCACCCGAAAACAACTTGGACTGGGTCATGATCTGGGCGTGGACTTCCAGCCCGATCACGACTTCCCATTCGCCCGTGGCGCCCTGAATGCGATAATTGCTCATCTTACCACCACTTTTCCGGCTTGGCCGAGAACTGCGCGCGGCTCTCGATCGCGAGGCCGGCGTTGAGCACGCCCTGCTCGTCAAACGGCTTGCCGACGATCTGCAGGCCGAGCGGCAGGCCCTCGCGGTTGAGCCCGGCGGGGACGGACATGGCCGGCAGGCCCGCGAGGCTGGCGGGCACGGCGAAGACGTCGTTGAGGTACATCGACAGCGGATCGTCGCTCTTTTCGCCAAGGCCGAAGGCGGCGGTCGGGGCGGTCGGGGCCAGGATCACGTCGCACAGGGTGAAGGCATTCTTGAAGTCCTGCGCGATCAGGGTCCGGACCTTCTGCGCCTGGGTGTAATAGGCGTCATAGAAGCCCGCCGAGAGCACATAGGTGCCGATCAGGATGCGGCGCTTGACCTCTGCCCCGAACCCGGCGGCGCGGGTGGCGGCGTACATGTCCTGTAGGCCCGCCCCATCGGGCAGGTCGCGCAGGCCGTAACGCACGCCATCATAGCGGGCGAGGTTGGACGAGGCTTCGGCCGGGGCGATGATGTAATAGGCCGGCAGGGCATACTTGGTGTGCGGCAGCGAGATATCGACGATCTCGGCGCCTGCGTCCTTCAGCCAGGCGATCCCGGCGTCCCAGCTGGCGGCGACATCGGCGTCCATCCCGTCCATGCGGTATTCGCGCGGGATGCCGACCTTCTTGCCCTTCATGTCGCCCGAGAGACCGGCTTCCCATGCGGGCACCGGCATGTCGAGACTGGTCGAATCCTTGGGATCGAACCCGGCCATGGCCTCCAGCATGATCGCGCAGTCGCGCACGTCGCGGGCCATCGGGCCGGCCTGGTCAAGCGAGGAGGCGAAGGCAACGATGCCCCAGCGACTGCAGCGGCCATAGGTCGGCTTGATGCCCGAGATGCCGGTGAAGGCAGCCGGCTGGCGGATCGAGCCGCCGGTGTCCGTGCCGGTGGCGGCTGGCGCAAGCCGGGCCGAAACCGCAGTCGAGCTGCCGCCCGAGGAACCGCCCGGCGCCAGCGCCGCATTTACCCCAAGGCCATTGGCATCCTTGCGCCGCCAGGGCGAGATGACATTGCCGAAATAGCTCGTCTCGTTCGACGAACCCATCGCGAACTGGTCGAGGTTGAGCTTGCCCAGCATGCCCGCGCCGGCATCCCACAGCTTCTGCGAAACGGTGCTTTCGTATTCGGGCGTGAAGCCTTCGAGGATGTGGCTGGCGGCCGTGGTCTGGACGCCCTTGGTGGCGAACAGGTCCTTCATCCCGATCGGCACGCCGCCCATGATGCCCAGCGCTTCGCCCTTGGCCCGCTTGGCGTCGGTGGCCTTGGCCGCCTCCAGCGCTTTTTCGGGCGTGGCGACGATGAAGGCGTTGAGCGCAGCCTGCGCGGCGGCGACATTGGCGTTGAATGCCTCGGCCACTTCGACCGCGGTGAAGTCACCATTGGCAACGCCGTCACGGATCGCCGCGACGCCCAGTTCGGTCAGGTCAGCGCTCATTATTCGATCACCTTGGGCACGCCGAAGAAGCCGTGTTCGGCCGCCGGGGCATTGGCCAGCACCGCATCGCGCACGCCGCCGCCGGTCAGCGGATCGGCGCCGATCACATCGTCGCGCAGCCGCAGCTTGTTCTCGATCACCGCGGTCATCGGTTCGATGCCGGTGACATCGACTTCGCCGAGCTGCTCGACCCAGGCGAGAATCCCGTTGAGTTCCGGCACCATCGCCGCAACTTCACCCTCGGACAGCTTGATCCGGGCCAGCGCGGCGATCTTGGCCACGGTAGCGGTATCGACCGACATGGCGTTCCCTTGATTAGAAGTGTTGCCAGCGCGCTAGCATCGGCCAGCGCGCGCTTCAAGGCAGGTGCTTATTGCGGCTGCGGTGGCATGCCCTGCGGCGGCATACCCTGCGGCGGCGCGCCTTGCGGAGCGCCCTTGGCAGCACCGCCGCCCTGGCCCTGCATCTGCTGCTGCAATTGCTGCATCATCCGCATCTGGGCCTCAACCTCTGCCCGGCTCTTGAAGTCGAGCAGCTCGATCTCGAACACCAGGTCCGAATTGGCCGGAATCTCGACCGTGCCGGTCTGCGGATTGCGCTGTTCCTGCGCGCCATAGGCCAGGGCAGCCGGGATCTCGACCTTGTACTTGCCGCCCTTCTGCATCTTTTCCAGCGCCTGGGTGAAGCCCGGGATCACGCCTTCGACCGGGAAGACCGCGCGTTCGCCCTGGTCGAACACCTTGCCGTTCTCCAGCATGCCCTTGTAGTTGATCTGGACCACGTCGGCGACCGTCGGCGAAGGGCCGGTACCGGCCTTGATCACATCGATATCGACCGCGCCCGGCAGGGTCGCCCAGGCCAGGCCGCCAGCCGCCAGCGCCGCCGCGGCCACGCCCAGCCACAGCTTGCCCAGCGCGCCCTTGGCGATCGGTTGCAGCGGAACGCGGGTGATCTCGGTCATGAATGGTCTTTCCTGCTATGCGCCATAAGCAAAGGGCGCGGATTGCTCCGCGCCCTAATGGCTTATCGTGACTTGTGGTTCAAGCTTACTTGACGCCGTCACGCTCCATCCGCTTGCGCTCCATCTTGCGGGCGCGGCGGACAGCGGCGGCCTTTTCGCGGGCGCGCTTTTCCGAAGGCTTTTCGAAGTGACGGCGCAGCTTCATCTCGCGGTACACGCCCTCACGCTGCAGCTTCTTCTTAAGCGCGCGCAGAGCCTGTTCGACATTATTGTCGCGGACGAGAATTTGCATAAACCGACACACCTCACAAACGAAAGGACAGAGCCCCACGCGAATCTTGTTGCGGGGTTGCACCTAACGGAAAGCAACGAAAAACTGCGCCGAATCTGATTAAGACCGGCTCGAAGTGGGCGCCTGTTAGCAAGGAGTCGGATGCAAGGCAAGCATTTGCGCCACAATTGCGCTCAATCTGTGCATGTGGTGAATGCGTTGGCTGGGGGAGCGACAAGCCGATGAACACCACTTTCACCTTGGCCGACTGGGCCGTGCTGGGGCTTTACGTGGCTTTGCTGGCGGCGGCCGGCTGGTTCACCACGCGGCGGGGGATGCGGTCAGAGGACTATTTCCTGGCCGGGCATCACGCGCCGACCTGGCTGGTGGCGATTTCGGTGCTCTCCACCGTGCAATCGGCGGCGACGTTCCTGGGCGTGCCGGACTTCGCCTATCGCGGCAACTTCACGTACATCGGCGGCGTCTTCTCCACCCTGGTGGCGGCCTGGCTGGTCGGCCACTGGCTGATGCCCAAGTTCTATGCCGCCGGCGTCACCACGGTGTACGAGCTGCTGGAGGCGCGGTTCGATGCGACCGCGCGGCGGGCGGCTGCGGTCATGTATCTGGTCGGCCGGATCCTCGCCAGCGGGGCGCGGCTCTACCTGGCGGCGATTGCCGTTTCGATGATCCTGTTCCTTGATGTTGCGCCCGGCCACATGCTGGTGGCCATGCTGATCCTGTTGGTGTTTGGCCTCGCCTTCACCTTCATGGGCGGGCTCAATTCGGTGATCTGGAGCGACCTGGTGCAAGTCGTGCTCTATGTCGGGGCGGCGCTGGTGGTGGCCTGGTTCCTGTGGACCAGCCTGCCGCTGACCCTGGCGCAAGCCATCGATGCGCTGCGCCACGCCCCCGATGGCAAGGACAAGCTGGCGCTGATCGATCCCTCGTTTGAGCTGTCCGCCCCGTTCGGCCTGTGGGCCGTGCTGACCGGGGTGGTCCTGCTCAACTTTGCCAATGCCGGGCTGGATCAGGACACCACCCAGCGCGTGCTGGCCTGCCGCGATGCCAAGCAAGGCACGCGAGCACTGTTCGTTTCGGCCTGGGCCTCGCTGCCGGTGATCCTGCTGTTCCTGACCATCGGTGCGCTGCTGTGGCTGCATTATCAGGGGCCAAATGGTCTTGGTGGGTCGGCAGGCACTTACAACGGTGAGAAGGTCACCGTGTTCATGCATTACATCCTGACCGAGTTGCCGCCGGGGCTGCGCGGCCTTGTCACCGTGGGGGTGATCGCAGCGGCGGCGATCAATTCGGGGCTGATCTCGATGTCAGCCGTGCTGGTCAATGACCTTTACCGGCCATTCGCGGGCGAGAAGAGCGAGACCCATTTCGTGAGGATGGGACGGATCGCCACGGTCGCGCTCGGCTTCGCGCTGTTCGCCATGGCGGTGCTATCGTACTATTGGCAGCGCTATGCCGATACGGCGCTGCTGGACTTCGTGCTGGGGGTGATGGCCTTTGCCTATTCCGGCCTGCTGGGGGTTTACGGCGTGGCGCTGTTCTCGCGCCGGGGCTCCTCCACCAGCGTGCTGGCCGCATTTGCCGCGGGGTTCCTGACCGTGCTGGCCTTCCAGCCCTATGTGATCGACGCACTAGGGCTGCCGCTGGCGCTGAAGGGCGTGGCCTTCCCCTGGCACCTGTGCCTAGGGACCGTGGTGGCGGCGCTGGTGTGCCTGATCGCGCCGGGCCGGCCAAGGGTGGCGGTTTCGGCAAAGCCCGGCTAAGGCACCGGCAATGACTGCCCCGCCCTCATTCCTGGCTGCATCCCTTTCCGTCGCCGCTGGCGGCGCGGTGGGGGCGTGGTTGCGCTTTGCGCTGGGGCGGATGATCGGCCCGGCGGCCTTTCCCGTTGCCACGCTGACCATCAACGTGCTGGGCAGCCTCTTGATGGGGCTGCTCGCCGGCTGGCTCGCCCGTCACGGCACTGTCGACAATGGCGGCGGCGAACAGTGGCGGCTGCTGCTGGGCGTGGGCCTGCTGGGCGGCTTCACCACCTTTTCCGCCTTCAGCCTTGAGATCGTGACATTGGCGCAGCGCGGCGCCACGGCGCAGGCGGCGCTTTACATCGCACTGTCGCTGGCTGGCGGCATTGGCGGCTTGTTGCTGGGCCTCACGCTCAGCCGGGGGATTGCATGAGTACCGAAGTTCGCCAGTTTACTGTCCAGCACGATGATGACGGGGTGCGGCTGGACCGCTGGTTCAAGCGCCACCTGCCGCAGATCGGCTTTGCCATGATCAGCCGCTGGGCCCGCACCGGGCAAATCCGGATCGATGGCAAGCGCGCCGATCCGGCTGACCGGCTGAGCGCCGGCCAGGTCGTGCGCGTACCGCCGGGCGGCGATGCCCCGGCCAAGGGCGGGGCCAAGCCGCGCCGCGAACTGTCCGAGGAAGAGATCGCCAAGGCCGAGGCCATGGTCATCACCCAGGACCGTGCCGCAATCGTGCTCAACAAGCCGCCGGGCCTGGCGACCCAAGGCGGGACCGGGACCAAGGAGCATGTCGACGGGCTGCTCGATGCCTTCGGCCATGATGGCCCGCGCCCGCGGCTGGTCCACCGGCTGGACAAGGATACGAGCGGTGTCCTGCTGATCGCCCGCACCCCGGGCAGCGCCGCCTATTTCTCCAAGCGCTTTTCCGGGCGCACCGCGCGCAAGATCTATTGGGCGATCGTCACCGGCGTGCCGGACATTGCCGACGGCCTGATCGAGTTGCCGCTGGCCAAGCAGCCTGGCTCCGGCGGTGAGAAGATGATGGTCGACCAGAGCGGTGAAGGCCAGTCGGCCCGCACCCGCTACCGTGTGCTTGACCGGGCCGGCAACCGTGCCGCCTGGGTCGAGCTGCAACCACTGACCGGCCGCACCCACCAGCTGCGCGTCCACATGGCGGCCATCGGCCACCCGATCGTGGGCGATGGCAAGTATGGCGGGCCGGAAGCGTTCCTGTCGGGCTCGATCAGCCGCAAGATGCATCTCCCAGCGCGCCGGCTGAGCCTCGACCACCCGGACGGCGATCAGATCGCCGTGACCGCCGAGCTGCCCGAACACCTCGCCACTACCCTGGCCAGCCTGGGCTTCGACGAGGAAGACGGC
>JBEGOD010000119.1:0-30398 GCA_041182185.1 Pseudomonadota bacterium | reverse complement strand
GCCAACCACCACCACATGTTCGCACCAGCCGGACAGGGTATCGACTGCGCGAGCGAGGAGCGTGCGGCCGTGCAGTTCCGCCAGGGCCTTGTCGCTACCGAAGCGGCTTGATTGCCCGCCGGCCAGAACGCAGCCCAGGCTCATGCGAAGTCCTCCGGCCAGTGCTTCAGCGCCGACCGCACCGGGTATGGCGTGAACCCGCCCAGCGCGCAGAGCGAGCCATATTGCAGCGTCTCGCACAGATCCTCGAGCAAGGTCAGGTCCTCCGTTCGGCTGCGGCCCTGCTTGCGAGCATTGTGCATCTGCGGCAGCGCCTCGACCGGATCGGGCGCCCGTACGCCGGCGCGGATGCGGTCGATCAGCTCGACCCCACGGGTCGATCCAATCCGGCAGGGCGTGCACTTGCCGCAGCTCTCCGCCGCGCAGAACTGGAAGGCAAAGCGGGCGAGGGCGCCCATGTTGGCCGTGTCATCGAACACAACTACGCCGCCATGGCCGATCAAGGCATCTGCTCCGGCATAGGCTTCGTAATCGAACGGCAAGTCGAACTGGCTGGGGTGAATGTAGGCGCCGAGCGGCCCGCCGACTTGCACGGCCTTGACCGGGCAACCAGATGCGGTGCCGCCACCGATGTCATGGATCAGCTCGTTCAGCGTGATCCCAAAGGCCGCCTCGAACAGCCCACCATGCTTGATATTGCCCGCCAGCTGAATGGGCATCGTGCCCTTGGAACGGTCGATGCCCAGGCTATCGTATAGGCCTGCTCCGCCCTCGCTCAGGATATGCGGAATCGCCGCCAGGGTGAGGACATTGTTGACCACGGTCGGGCAGCCGAACAGGCCCGCGATCGCCGGCAGCGGGGGCTTGGCGCGAACCTCGCCGCGCTTGCCTTCGATTGAATTGAGCAGCGCGGTTTCCTCACCGCAGACATAGGCTCCGGCGCCCACGCGCACCTCGATGCGAAACGGCGCAATCTGCGGTTCGGCAAGGGCGATCGCTCCATTCAACTTGGCGATCGCGTGGGGATATTCGCTGCGAACGTAGACATAGCCCTGCGCCGCGCCCACTGCATGGGCGGCAATTGCCATGCCTTCGATCAATTGAAAGGGATCGCCCTCCAGCAGCATCCGGTCGGCGAAAGTACCGCTGTCGCCTTCGTCGGCGTTGCAGACGATGTATTTGCGGGGACCGGCTGCGTTATGCACGGTCTGCCACTTGATCCCGGCAGGGAAGCCGGCACCGCCGCGTCCGCGCAGCCCGGAGTGGGTTACTTCTGCAATCACTTGAGCGGGCGGAATCGATTTTGCGCGGGTCAGGGCGGACCAGCCACCCATTGCAGCATAGTCGTCAAGGCTGAGTGGCCGGGTCCGGCCGGCGCGCGCAAAGGTCAGGCGCTGCTGGCGGGCGATGAAAGGATGCGCGGCGATCGGACCAATGGCCTTGTCGGACGTGCCGGCCAGGATAGCTGCCACGTCCGCAGGAGTTGCGAGCCCAAAGCCGTTGCCGCCAACTTCGACCAGCGGTTCCAGCCAATGCATGCCCCAGCTCGAGACCCGCTCGACGGCGCAACCCGCTGCTACAAATGCCGCCGCAACGGCGTCGGCGCCGCAGGCAAGGGCAAGGGCATCATCGCTGATCCGGACCACAGTCATGCCGATTGCACCAGCTTCGCCAGCGCGGCCTGGTCAAGTCGGGCATGGAGCGTGTCGCCAAACCGGGCCGCCGGACCGACGCTGCACAGGCCCAGGCAAAAAACAGCCTTCAGCCTGATCCGATCACCCGCGGCCTGTTCAGCCGCAGCAGCTATCGCCTCGACCCCGCGGGCCTGACAGGCTTCGGCGCGGCACAGTTCAATACACGGCCGCGGATCTGCCTGGGCGGAAAAGTCGTGGTAGAAACTGACCACGCCGTGCACTTCGGCGCGGCTGAGGTTGAGCTCGTGGGCAATCACCCGCTCAGCCTCGGCATCGACGCAGCCGAATTCGGCCTGAACGTCATGCAGGATCGGCAGCAGCGGCCCTTCGCGCGCCGCATGGGCGGCGCAAATCTCGGCGATGCGCTGCCCCCGCGTCACGCCTTCAGACGCGCGGCGTGCCAACCGATGTGGTCGGCCATGAAAGTCGAGATGAAATAATACGAGTGATCGTAGCCCGGCTGCATCCGGATCGTCGCCGGGATGCCGGCCTTGCGGCAGGCCATCACCAGCAGCCCGGTCTTGAGCTGTTCGTGCAGGAAGTTGTCGGCATCGCCCTGGTCGATCAGCAGGTCTGGCAGCCGCGCGCCATCCTCGATCAGCGCGCAGGCATCGTATTCGCGCCAGGTCGCCTTGTCCGGTCCCAGATAGCCGCCCAGCGCCTTTTCGCCCCACGGGCAGTTGAGCGGGCTGACGATCGGGGCAAAGGCGCTGACCGAGCGGAACCGCTCGGCATTGCGCAGGCCGATGGTCAGCGCACCGTGGCCGCCCATCGAATGGCCGGTGATTCCCTGCCGGGCCAGGTCGACCGGGAAATGCTCGGCCACCACGGCTGGCAGCTCCTGTTCGATATAGCTGCGCATCCGGTAGTTCGCAGCCCAGGGTGCCTGCGCCGCATCGACATAGAACCCTGCGCCCTTGCCGAAATCATAGCCTTCGTCGTCCGGCACCTGCTCGCCGCGTGGACTGGTGTCGGGGGCGATGAAAATCAACCCATGTTCGGCGCAGGCAGCGCGGAATTCACCCTTTTCAGTGACATTGGCGGGCGTGCAAGTCAGCCCGGAGAGATACCACAACACCGGCAGTTTCGCGCCGGGCGCATGGTCGGGCACGAAGACCGAGAAGGTCATCGCCGTGCCCGTGGCCGCGCTCTGGTGGCTATAGACCCCCTGGGTGCCGCCATGGCTGCGGTTGGTCGAAACGGTTTCCATCACTTGACCCTATGAAATCCGCACAGCTTGTTGCCCGAAGGATCGCGGAGATAGGCCAGGTAGAGTACACGGCCGTCAGGTGGGCGGCGCTCACCCGGCGGATCCTCGATCGCGGTGCCGCCGTGGGCAAGGCCAGCGGCTTGCCAGCCATCGACTTCGGCGGGTGAAGCGGCCTGGAAGCCAAGGGTATGCCCATTGCCACCGTGCGTTGGCTGCCCATTCAGCGGGTTGGTGATCAAGAGCCGGCCACCAGCGTGATTGTAGACCAATCGGCCCCGCATATCGATTTCACCCGGAGGGACGCCCAGGGCGCCGAGCGACGCATCGTAGAACCGCTTGGCAGCGACGATATCGTCAGCGCCAATGGTGACATGGCTGAACATCAGAACACCACGACCGAGCGGATCGACTTGCCAGCATGCATCAGGTCGAAGGCAGTGTTGATCTCTTCAAGGCCCATCACGTGAGTGATCATCGGATCGATCTCGATCTTGCCGGTCATGTACATGTCAACGATCTTGGGCACGTCGGTGCGGCCCTTGGCCCCGCCAAAGGCGGTGCCGCGCCAGTTACGGCCCGTTACGAGCTGGAACGGCCGGGTGGCGATTTCCTTGCCGGCTTCGGCCACGCCAATGATGACGCTGGTGCCCCAGCCGCGGTGACAAGCTTCCAGTGCGGTGCGCATCACCTCGGTATTACCGGTGGCATCGAAGGTATAGTCCGCCCCGCCATCGGTCATCGCCACGATCTTAGCCACGGTGTCTTCGCGGCTCATGCCCTTCGAATTGAGGAAGTCGGTCATGCCGAAACGGCGGCCCCATTCCTCGCGGTCGGGGTTGATGTCGACGCCGATGATCTTGTTCGCCCCAGCCAGTCGCGCGCCCTGGATGACATTGAGGCCGATCCCGCCAAGCCCGAAAACCACGACATTGTCCCCGACCTGGACCTTGGCCGTGTTGATCACCGCGCCGACCCCGGTGGTGACGCCGCAGCCGATGTAGCACGAGGACTGGAACGGCGCATCCTCGCGGATCTTGGCCACCGCGATCTCGGGCAGGACGGTGAAGTTCGAGAACGTGCTGCAGCCCATGTAGTGATAGATGGTCTGGCCCTTGTAGGAGAACCGGCTGGTCCCGTCCGGCATCAGGCCCTGGCCCTGGGTCGCGCGGATTGCCGTGCAGAGGTTGGTCTTGCCCGAGAGGCACGACTTACACTGGCGGCATTCGGGCGTGTAGAGCGGGATCACGTGGTCGCCCGGCGTGACCGAAGTCACTCCTGGGCCCACCTCACGCACGATCCCGGCGCCTTCATGGCCAAGGATCGAGGGGAAGATGCCCTCGCTGTCCAGGCCGTCGAGGGTATAGGCATCGGTGTGGCACACGCCGGTTGCCATGATTTCCACCAGCACTTCGCCAGCCTTGGGGCCTTCCAGGTCCAGCTCGACAATCTCGAGCGGCTGTTTCGGGGCAAAGGCTACGGCGGCGCGGGTCTTCATGGGCAATCCCTTCTGAATCGATTTCGACCCGGCATGCGTAGTCCGAGTCGGTGGTTGTGCTTGTGGCGCGATGGTGACGGCTTGTGAAGCCGCGGGAGTCAGCCTTCCCAGGCCGCGATCGTGGTGCGGTGCAGCTCGCGGCGATAGCCCTCATAGCCGCCGGTCGCCTTGTGCAGGACCGAGCGGTTGTCCCACATCACCAGCATGCCAGGTTCCCACTTCTGGGCGAAAACGAAGCGCTCGTCGCCCTGCCAGGCCTGGAGTTCCAGCAGCATGGCAATGGCTTCGTCCTGGGCCATGCCTTCGATGCCGATGATATAGCCGAGAGTGGAATAGAACCCGCGCCGACCTGTTTCCGGGTGGGCCGGAACCAGTGGATGGGTCTGGGTTGCCAGCGCCGCCTCGCTTGGGCGGATGTCCATCGACCGGCCCTTGTCCCTGGCGCCATAAGTGCCGTCCGGAGCATAGGGTAGCTTGGCCGAATGGACCGCGATCAACTCGGCATAGCGCGCTTGCTGGGCAGGGGAGAGCGCTTCCCAGGCCAGGTGCTGGTTGGCGAACAGCGTATCGCCGCCCAGTGGCGGGATTTCGATCGCATTCAGACAGGTGCCCGATGGCGGACGCGCCTGGAACGACCAGTCGGCATGCCAGTTTTCCGCAAACAGTGGCGATTGCTCGTCGGCCTCGCGCCGGATTGCGGCGATGTGCTGGCGCCCGGCAATCGGTGCAAAGAATGGGTCCTCGCCGAACTGGCCGAAGAGAAGCGTGAACCGCTCCAGCTCGTCGTCGTTCAGATGCTGGTCGGGAAAGGCCAGCACATGGTGGTCGAGCCAGGCGGTGCGGATCGCAGATACGGTCGCACTGTCGAGCGGCACCGACAGGTCGACCCCGGTGATGCGTGCGCCGCACGCCCCGCCAGAGGGTTCGACCGTCAGGCCCATCAGTGCACCGTGTCCCCGTCGATCGGTGCAGCATCCCCGCCAGTTTCGCCGCCCTCTTCGCCGTCCGCGCCAGCGTCGGCCAGGCGCACGGCCGAGACAACATGTTCCTGGTCAGCCACGTTGAACAGCCGAACGCCGGCCGAACCGCGCCCGATCACCCGCAGGCTTTCCAGCGGCAGGCGGATCAGCTTGGCCTGGTCGGTCACCAGCATCAGCTGGTCGGCCTGGCTGGTCGGGAAGCTCGCCACTACCGGCCCGTTGCGGGCGATGTTGTCGATATTGGTGATCCCCTGGCCGCCGCGACCGGTGCGGCGATATTCATAGGCCGAACTGAGCTTGCCATAGCCATTGGCGCAGACGGTCAGGATGAACTGCTCGCGCTCTTGCAGTTCGGCCATGCGGTCGGCAGGCAGCGCAGGCTCGCCTTCCTTCTCGCCCTTCCACGGCGCGTACTTGACGTATTCCTCGCGCTCCTCGCTGGTTGTGCCGACGCGGTGGAGGATCGAGAGGCTGATCACCTCGTCATCGCCCTTGAGCAGCATGCCGCGCACACCAGTCGAGGTCCGGCTGGTGAATTCGCGGACCTCGTCGCCAGCAAAGCGGATCGCCTTGCCCTGGCGCGTGGCGAGCAGGACATCATCACTGGCTTCGAGCAGGGCAACGCCGATCAGGCGATCTGCGGAGTCTTCCTCGAACCGCATGGCGAACTTGCCGTTCGAGGGGATGTTGGCGAAGGCATCCATCGAATTGCGGCGGACATTGCCCTTGGCCGTGGCGAAGACAACCGACAGCTTGGCCCATTCCGCCTCGTCCTCAGGCAGCGGCAGCACGGTCTGGATCGTCTCATCCTTGTCGAGTGCCGGCAGCAGGTTGACGATCGGCCGCCCCTTGGTGGCCGGACCGCCTTCGGGCAGGCGCCAGACCTTGAGGCGATAGACCTTGCCCGCAGTCGAGAAGAACAGCACCGGGTTGTGGGTGCTGGTGACGAACATGTTGGTGACGACATCCTCTTCCTTGGTCGCCATGCCGGCACGGCCCTTGCCGCCGCGGTTCTGGGCCCGGAAGGTGGAAAGCGGGGTCCGCTTGATGTACCCGTCCATCGTCACGGTCACGACCATTTCGTCGTGCTCGATCAGGTCCTCGTCCTCGATCCCGTCGGCCGCGGCCGTAATTTCCGACACGCGCGGCGTGGCATAGGTCTCGCGAATCTGGACCAGCTCGTCCTTGAGCAAGCCATAGAGCTTGGCCCGGTCGCCCAGGATCGAGAGGTACTCCTCGATCGCGATCGACAGTTCCTTGAGCTCGTCGCCGATCTCGTCGCGGCCCAGCGCGGTCAGGCGGTGCAGGCGCAGGTCAAGGATCGCCTTCACCTGGACTTCGGACAGGCGGTAGGTGCCGCCTTCCTGTTCGGCGTTCGGCTCGATCGCCTCGACCAGCCTGATATAGGGCGCGATCTCGCCGATCGGCCATTCGCGCGTCGACAGGGCTTCGCGCGCCGCGGCCGGATTGGGCGAGCTGCGGATGATCCGCACCACTTCATCAAGGTTGGTAACCGCGACTACGAGGCCGAGCAGGATATGGGCCCGGTCCCGCGCCTTGTTCAGTTCGAACTTGGTGCGGCGGGTAATCACCTCCTCGCGGAAGGTGATGAAGCTGGCGATGATGTCGCGCAGCATCAGCACTTCAGGCCGGCCACCGCGGATCGCCAGCATGTTGGCCGGGAACGAGCTTTGCGCCGGAGTGTTGCGCCACAGCTGGTTAAGCACGACTTCGGGCGTGGCATCGCGCTTGAGGTCGATCACCACGCGCACGCCAAGTCGGCTCGATTCGTCGCGGATGTCGGAAATGCCCTCGATCCGCTTGTCCTTGGCGGCTTCGGCGATCTTTTCGACCAGGCCGTTCTTGCCGACTTGATAGGGGATCGCGGTCAGCACGATCGAGCGCCGGTCACCACGCCCTTCCTCGATTTCGTGCCGGGCGCGCATGATGATGGAGCCGCGGCCCTCGGTATAGGCCTTGCGGGCACCGGCCGTGCCGAGAATCAGCGGGGCAGTGGGGAAGTCCGGCGCGGGAATGAATTCGATCAGCTCTTCCGAAGTGATCGCCGGGTTTTCGATATAGGCCAGGCAGCCATCGATCACTTCGCCCAGGTTGTGCGGCGGGATGTTGGTGGCCATGCCCACCGCGATCCCGCCCGCGCCGTTGACCAGCAGGTTGGGGAAGCGCGCCGGCAGGACAGTCGGCTCCTGGCGTGAACCGTCATAGTTGTCGGCGAAATCGACAGTATCCTTGTCGAGATCGTCGAGCAGCGAATTGGCGACCCGGGCCAGGCGCGCCTCGGTATAGCGCATCGAGGCCGGCGGATCGGGGTCCATCGAGCCAAAGTTACCCTGGCCGTCGATCAGCGGCAGGCGCATCGACCAGTCCTGGGTCATGCGGGCCAGGGCATCGTAGATCGCGCTATCGCCGTGGGGGTGATAGTTGCCCATCACGTCGCCGACGATCTTGGCGCTCTTGCGGTAAGGCCGGCCGGCGACGAAACCGCCTTCCTGGCTGGCAAACAGGATGCGGCGGTGCACCGGCTTCAACCCATCGCGGACATCGGGCAGCGCGCGGCTGACGATCACGCTCATTGCGTAATCGAGGTAGCTGGCCTTCATTTCATCGACGATGTCGACGCGCTGAAAATCGCCCTCCGGACCGGTGGGTTCGCTGGGTTCGAATTCGGGAATGTCTTGGTTGTCGCTCACGCGGGATATCGGCCGATTGTTGGCGGGAAAGGCTAGTCCAAGCGCCTAGGCCAAGCCTGCCGGAAAGACCACTGCAACCGCCGCTCGAACGCAATTTTTCCACACCCGCGGCAGCTTGCCTGAACGAAGGCGGCGAAGCGCATTCAACGCGGGTTCAGTGCCGTGACCCTAGTGCGCAGCGACAGTTGCCAAACTGGCGTTTTATCGTCAGTAGCTGGCGCGATGGAAGTTGCGCCCGGCATTCCCCGCCGGGCGGTTCGAGGAGTGAAGTGAACGATGCGTCGCACCCAGTTTCTGACCCGTCCGGCCTATGCGCTTGCCCTGGCGCTGGCTTCGCTTGGTGCCGTTGGCGTGATTGCCACCCCGGCCCAGGCCCAGAAGAAGGATGACAAGAAGGCCGCTGCCGCCGTGAAGGCGCCGCAGCCGACCAAGACCTTCATTCCGGCTTATACCGAGCTTAAGACCATGCTCGATGCGGCCGCCAAGCGTCCGGACGTGATCGCGGCCAAGACCAAGGTAACCGAGACCGAGCGAGTCTATCGCTCGGCCCGCGGCCGCACCGCCCAGGAAGCCGCACGCGGCCAGTATGATGCGGCTGTAGCGGCCCTGGCTGGCCTGCTCAGCGCCGAAAAGGCCAAGACCGAGGAAGTCTTCACCAAGACCGGCAACGAGGCGGACAAGTTCTTCGCCGGCCAGCTGGCCTTCACCTATGGCGGCCTCGCGGTCGACAAGCCGATGCAGCGGCGCGGGCTGGTGACCATGATCGACAGTGGCAACGTGCCAGCAGCGGATGTTGGCAAGTACCATTACTATGCCGCCGGCTTTGCGTTCGACATGAAGGATTATCCAGCTGCCGAAGCTTCGCTGAAGGCGGCGGTCGCGGCGGGCAACAACGGGGCCGATGTGAAGGGCCTCCTGGCCGAAGCGCAGAACGCGGCTGGCCGTCCGGCCGATGCGCTCGCCACGATCAAGTCGATGGTCGATGGCGCAGTGGCGGCCGGCCAGGCCCCGGCGGCCGATTGGCTGGAGCGCGGCGTGCTGATCTCGTACCAGAGCAAGAGCCCGGATGCCGTCGATTGGGCGATTCGCCGGGTCGAATTCTACCCGACCCAGCTGGGCTGGGTGGCCGCCGGCCAGATCCTGCGTGAACGCGGCAACTTCGGCGCGATGGATTCGCTCGATATCTCGCGTGCGCTCGACAAGGCGGGTGCGCTCAACCTGAACACCCAGTCGGTGCAGCGCGAATACATCGAATACCTGCAGTCCGCCGTGGGCAAGGTCGGCGTGCTCTATCCGGGTGAGGTCATCAAGATCGCCAATCAGGGGATCAAGGTCGCGGCGCTCCAGTCAACCGATCCGTTCGTGCGCGACGCGATTGCCGAAGCGAACCGCCGCCTGGCGGCTGACAAGGCCTCGCTTCCGGGGCTTGAGCGCGAAGCTCGTGCTCCGGCCGCCACGGTCAAGACCGTGCTGATCGGCGCCGATACCTTCCTCAGCTATGACCAGGCCGACAAGGCCGCCGATCTCTACCAGATCGCGCTGGGCAAGCCCGGTGCCGATGTCACCGGGATCAACCTGCGGCTCGGCATTGCGCTGCTCAAGCAAGGCAAGCTGGCTGAGGCCGAAGCGGCATTCGCCAAGGTTGACGGGCCGCGCAAGGGCATTGCCCAACTGTGGTCTCTGGTCGCCAAGGGCAAGACCATCCCGGCAGTCTGATCGCGTCAGGCAGTGAATTGAAAGGAAGGGGCGGCAGGCAACTGTCGCCCCTTTCGCTTGGGCTCAATCGGCGGCGAAAAACTCGCCAGTGGCCTCGTCGAGCACATGCAGCTCACCGTCGCTGATCGCGAAGAATACGCCGCGCAGCTTGAGACTGCCTCCGCGTTCCTTGGCGAGGACCTGCGGGAAGGTGCGCAGGTTGGACAGGCTGACCTTGACCCCGGCCATTTCCATTGCCCGTTCGGCTTCCGGCCCTTCGGTGCCGTGGCGCAGCGCGACCATGTGCCGGGCCCCGTCCAGCAGGCCGATCCAGTCCGCGACGAAGCCCCCTTCGCCGCGCGGCGCTCCGTGGAGTTCCTTGGTCAGCGCCGCCTTGCAGCCACCGCACATGCCGTGGCCCATCACCACGATCTGCTTCACTTGCAGCTTCTGCACAGCAAATTCGAGCGCAGCGGAAACGCCGTGCAGGCCGGGCGCGGTCTCGAACGGCGGGACCAGCGCGGCGACATTGCGGACCACGAAGATCTCGCCGGGATCGACATCGAAAACCTGGGCCGGATCGACCCGGCTGTCCGAACAGGCGATCACCAGCAGCTTTGGCGATTGGCCTTCTTCGGCCAGGCGATCATAGCGTTCCTTTTGCTCGCGGTAGGGGCCCTGGCGGAAACGGCGATAGCCTTCGAGCAGGGTCGCAAACTCTGGCATCAGAAGCGTTCCCCGCGGATCACTTCGACATCCCACATGGTCAGCAGCAGGCCATGGCTGCTCAGCATCGGGGCCAGGGCATCGACCAGCACTTCGGCCTTTTCGACCGAGGCGATGGTCAGCACCAGCGACTTGTCGGTGCCCATCACGCGCTCTTCGCGCCAGCGCCCGTCGCGGCCGCTGCCCGAGGTGACGGGCAGGACGGTCCAACCGGTGATCTGGGCCTTGTCGATCGCATCGGTGACGCGGCGGACCAGCGGACTATCGACCAGGATTTCGATGCGCTTGCGGTTAACGGTTTCGATCATGGCGTACTTCAGTTCGTGCTCAGCCAGCGGGACACTTCGCCGAACAGGCTGATCCCGACCAGGATGTTGAAGGGGAAGGTGATCGACAAGGACATGGTCAGGTAGATCCCCGGATCAGCCTGGGGCAGGGCCAGGCGCATGGCCGCCGGCACGGCGATGTAGCTGGCGCTGGCGCAGAGTACGCCGAGCGCGGCAGCCGTCGCGGTATCAAGCCCGATCAGGTTCCCGACCACCACGCCGAGCAGCCCGTTGAACAGCGGGAAGGCAATCGCGAGAATCACGAGCCGCAGGTTGAGCGCGCGGGCATCGAGCAGGCGCCGGGCCGCGATCAGCCCCATATCGAGCAGGAACAGGCAGAGCACGCCCTTGAACCCGCTTTCGAACAGCGGCTGCACCTCGGCATAGCCCTTTGGCCCGGCGATCAGCCCAATGGCAAAACTGCCCAGCAGCAGCACGACCGAAGCGTTCAGGAACACCTCGCGCAGCAGCTCGCCTTTCGACTGGCCACCGCCGCCCGAACCGCGCCGCGCCAGCATCAGGCCGGACAGGATCGCCGGGGTTTCCATCACGGCCAGGACGGCGACCATGAAGCCGGCGACGACCAGTCCGCTCGCGCCCAACAGTTCATTGGCAGTAACGAAGGTCACCACGCTGACCGACCCGTAATGCGCCGCAACCGCGCCGGCATTGACCTGGTCGAGCTTTGCGAAGCTGCGCAGCGCGGCATAGGCCAGGATCGGGATCAGGAAGCTGAGCGTCAGGCCAGCGAGCAGTGCTGCCGCGACCTCGGCATTCACGCCCGATTTCGCGACCGCGACGCCGCCTTTCAAGCCGATCGCCGCCATCAGGTAAAGCGACATGCCCTTGGCCATCGCTTCCGGAATCGCCAGGTCCGAACGCAGCGCCGAAGCCAACAGGCCCAGCAGGAAGAACAGGATCACCGGCGAGGCGAAAGGGGCAAATGCGGACACTTCCATCAGTCCAGCGCGCTAGCGCCATTGGCAAGCGCTGGCAAGGCGACTAGAGGGCGGAGCATGAACGACATGGCCAGCTCCCCGAAGCCCGAACGTCAACGCAAGCCGGACTGGATCCGGGTTAAAGCGCCGACCAGCAAGGGCTATGGCGAAACCCGCCAGCTGATGCGCGACCTGAACCTCAACACGGTCTGCGAAGAAGCCGCCTGCCCCAACATTGGCGAGTGCTGGACCAAGAAGCACGCGACCGTGATGATCCTGGGCGATGTCTGCACCCGCGCCTGCGCCTTCTGCAACGTCAAGACCGGCATGCCCCGCGCAGTCGATCCGCTAGAGCCGGAACACGTCGCCACGGCCGCCGCGAAGCTGGGGCTGGAGCATATCGTTATCACCTCGGTCGACCGCGATGACTTGCCAGATGGCGGGGCTGGGCAGTTCGTCAAGGTGATCGAGGCGCTGCGCCGCACCACGCCCAAGACCACGATCGAGATTCTGACCCCCGATTTTCGCGGCAAGATGCACGCCGCGGTCGAGGCCATCGTCGCCGCTGGACCAGACGTCTACAACCACAACCTGGAAACCGTGCCACGGCTCTATCCAACCATCCGCCCCGGCGCGCGCTATTACGCCTCGCTGCGCCTGCTGGAGGAAGTGAAGCGCCACAATCCGCTGATCTTCACCAAGAGCGGGATCATGCTGGGGCTGGGCGAGGAGCGGCTTGAGGTCCACCAAGTGATGGATGACATGCGCAGCGCCGGGATCGATTTCCTGACCATGGGCCAGTACCTCCAGCCCACGCCCAAGCATGCCAAGGTGATCGATTTCGTTACCCCCAAGGCCTTCGACGCCTATGGCGCGATTGCCCGGGCCAAGGGCTTCCTGCAGGTTGCCGCCAGCCCGCTGACCCGGTCCAGCTATCACGCCGGCGACGATTTCCGGCAGATGCGCGAGGCCCGCGAGGCGCAGCTGGCCAAGGCCGCTGCGCGCGGCTGATGCCGGGGATCCACGAAGTCCGCCGGCTGCCATGGTCGGCCGAGCAGATGTACGAGCTCGTGGCCGATGTCGCCCGCTATGGCGAGTTCCTGCCCTGGGTCGTGGCGACCCGGGTCCGCTCTGACAGCGAGACCGAGATGATTGCCGACATGCTGGTCGGCTTCAATGCACTGCGCGAAAAGTTCACCTCGCGCGTGATCAAGCAGCGACCCGGCCGGATCGAGGTGATCTACGTCGATGGTCCGATGCGCGATCTCGACAATGTCTGGCAATTCCGTCCCACGGAAGATGGCGGCTGCGAGGTGGAGTTCATGGTCAGCTTCACCTTCCGCAACGCCATGTTCGAAAAGCTGGCGGGGACCTATTTCGACCGCGCCTTCCGCAAGATGGTAGGCGCCTTTGAAGCCCGCGCCGAAGTGCTCTACGGCAGCAGCAATTCCAGCGCGACCAGCGCAGCCTGATGGCGCACGGTCGCGCGGCTTGAACCATCGAGCAGCCGCTCTTCCGCCAAAGCTTCCTCCTCGGTCTGGCCGCGGATCGCGCGGGCGAAAACCACGGTGCCAACCGGCTTCTGCGGCGATCCGCCGCCGGGCCCTGCAATCCCGCTGATCGCCACGGCCACGTCGGCCCCGCTGCGCTTTAGCGCGCCTTGCGCCATGGCCCAGGCACAGGCGATGGATACTGCCCCGAAAGTGTCGATGATATCGGGGTTCACGCCCAGCAGTTCCTGCTTGGCCTCGTTCGAATAGGTCACGAAGCCGCGATCGAGCACGGCGGAGGAACCAGCAATCTCGGTGATGGCGGCGGCAACCAGCCCACCGGTGCAGCTTTCGGCCAGCGCCACAGTGCGGCCTGCGGCAATGTTGGCTTCGACCACGCGCGCGGCGAGTTCGGCGAGGTCGGCGGGGAGCAGATGGTCCATGGATCAGGCCTTGCAGAGCGCGAATTTGCCGACGCGGGCCTGGCCGGATCGCGCGCCAAGCCCGGCGGCGAGGCCGATCACTTCAGCGGTGCTTTCCGCCGGCAGTGGCGAGAGCAGCATGACCAGCCGATCTACCGCCGAGCAGCGATCGGTCGGCAATTGCTGGCCGACCATGGTGGTGACTGCGCCTTCGACGAAAGGCTTCAGGTTATCATCGGGCATGCCCTTCAGCAGGTTGGCGGCCTGAGGATCAAACCCGCCGCCCATCTTGAGAAATGCCGCCTTGGCCTCTGGCCAGGCCCGATCGCGCCCTGCCGTATAACGCTTGGCGAGATTTTCGGACTGGCTGCGCAGGAAGGCGTCGCTGGGCAGTACGGCCGAGCAGCGCTGCGCCGCGCCGCGGATCACGCCGGGCAGGGCAAAGGTCGAAACGGCCGTGAATTCCTGGGCTGTCAGGCAGGGCGGTTCAGCCGCAGCGGCAAAGGCCGGTGCGGGCAGGGCCGCAGCGAGGAGCGCGGCGAGAGTCCGGTTGAGGACAGTCATGTCAGGAAACTCCATCAATCGCGCAGCAAAGTCGCGACCGCCTGCGCGGCGATCCCTTCGGCACGGCCAGTAAAGCCAAGCCGCTCGGTCGTGGTGGCCTTTACGCTGATTGCATCGATCCCGGTAGCAAGGATTTCGGCCAGCCGTGCGCGCATTGCGTCGCGGTGCGGGCCGATCTTGGGAGCCTCGCAGATAATCGTCAGGTCAATGTTGCCAATTCGGTAGCCAGATTCGGCCGCAAGCTTGGCCGCATGGGCCAGGAAGCGGTCCGAAGCGGCACCCTTCCACTGCGGATCGCTCGGCGGGAAATGGCTGCCGATATCGCCTTGGCCGATCGCGCCAAGGATCGCATCGACCAAGGCATGGATTGCCACGTCGGCATCGCTGTGGCCGGCCAGGCCGTGTGAATGCTCGATCTTCACGCCGCAGAGCCACAGCTCTTCACCAGCGGCCAGACGGTGGACATCATAGCCGGTGCCAACCCGGAGCGGGGGCAGATCGGCCGCAAAATCGCCGGCGTAGGTCAGCTTGTGCAAGCACTCGTCTCCTTCAACCAGCGCCACGGCCAGACCGGCGGCGCGGGCAACCTGGGCATCGTCGCCAGCCTCTGCCGGCCCTGACCAGGCGTGGTGGGCGGCCAGGATTTCGCGATAGCGGAAGGCCTGAGGAGTCTGGATCCGCCGCAAACCTTCGCGCCGGGCCGGATTGCCCATCAGTTCGCCGTCAGCCTCAGCCAAGCTATCCACAACTGACAGGACCGGGATGGCTCCAGGCTGAACCGCCAGGGCCGCAGTAAGGCGGTCGATCACGTCGCGCGGCAGGATCGGTCGCGCGGCATCGTGGATCAGGACAAGATCAGGTGCCTGAGCCGCAAGCGCCTCAAGCCCGCGCCGCACCGATTCCTGCCGGGTTGCCCCGCCAACAACCAGCTGGATGCCGGAAATCCCCGCAAGACACTCGGCCGCAATCGCTTCGGCTCCAGCGGGAATGGCGACCACGATCGTCGCAATCCCGGCCGCCGCCAGTGCCTCGGCCGAGTGGCGCACCACCGGTTTGCCCCGCCAGCGCGCGAATTGCTTGGGCAGCGGCTGGCCAGCGCGCAGGCCTTGCCCGGCCGCGACAATCACGGCGGCAATGCGGGGCAGGGGCGTGCTGGACGTGGTCATGGCCCCAGCGCCGGTAAAGACTTGCCGTGTTTCCGGCAATTCCCTATGTGCTGCCCAAATTTTAGGCAGATGACGATGTCCCTCCCGCTACCACCCGAACTGACCGCGATCATGGTTGGTCCCGAACGGATCGATTGCCCAGTGATCCTGGCACCAATGACCGGCGTGACTGACCTGCCGTTCCGGCGGATGGTCCGGCGCTATGGCTCGGGTCTCAACGTCACCGAAATGATCGCCAGCCCAGCCGCGATCCGCGAAACGCGGGTTTCGGTGCAAAAGGCGATGTGGGACAAGATCGAAGAGCCGGTCTCGATGCAGCTGGTCGGCTGCGATCCGGTCCAGATGGGCGAGGCGGCCAAGCTGGTCGAGGACCGCGGCGCGGCGATCATCGATATCAACATGGGCTGCCCGGTCCGCAAGGTGGTCAACGGCGATGCCGGCTCGGCGCTGATGCGCGACGTTCCGTTGGCCGCAAAACTGATTGAGGCGACGGTTAAGGCGGTTTCGGTACCCGTAACGGTCAAGATGCGGATGGGCTGGTGCCATGACAGCCTCAATGCTCCGGAACTGGCCCGGATTGCCGAAGACCTTGGCGCGAAGATGGTCACCGTCCACGGCCGCACCCGCAACCAGATGTACAAGGGCGAGGCCGACTGGGCCTTCGTCCGCCAGGTCAAGGATGCCGTCTCGATCCCGGTGATCGTCAACGGCGATATCTGCACGATCGATGACGCCGCCCGCGCGCTCGAACAGTCGGGCGCGAACGGTGTCATGATCGGCCGCGGTGCTTACGGAAAGCCGTGGATGCTGGGCCAGGTGATGCACTGGCTGCGTCACGGGGTGCAGGTGCCCGATCCTTCGATCGACGAGCAATTAGCCGTGATCCTAGAACATTACGAGGCGATGCTCAGCCACTATGGTACCGATACGGGGGTCAAGATGGCCCGCAAGCACCTGGGCTGGTATACCAAGGGGCTGCACGGCTCGGCCGAGTTCCGCAACCGGATCAACTTCGTCGATGACGCCACTGAAGTGATGCGCAGCCTGCGGGAATTCTACGCGCCGTTCATTTCGCGGCTGGCTGCCTGACCATGGCCGACGCCGCTCGCCAGTTGGCCTCGCTGCCGCTGGCCGTGGTCCTGCTGGCGCCCGGGCAGCGAATTGCCGCCGCCAATCCTGCTGCCGAACAGTTGCTGGGCCAGAGTGCCCGCCGCCTGGTCGAACGGCCGCTGGCCGAAGTTATCCGGTTCGCGGAGCCTCGCCTGGCCGACCGGCTGACCGAGAGCGAGGCCCAGATCTCCGCCCGGGCGACGCCGGTGCTGATTCCCGGCCAGGGGCAGCGCCGTCTTGACGTCACCGCGGCGCCAGTGATCGATCAGCCTGGCTGGCAGGTCGTGACCCTGCAGGACGCCGCCGGAGCCGAGGCCCTGCGGGGCGAGGGGACCGAAGATACCGTGCTGCGCGCACCGGAAATCCTGGCCCACGAGATCAAGAACCCGCTGGCAGGGATTCGCGGTGCGGCGCAGCTGCTGGGCCGGAAACTTGAGGGTAACGATCTGGCGCTAACCGGCCTGATCGCCGATGAGGTCGATCGGATCGCCAAGTTGATCGACCAGATGCAATCACTCTCGCGGCGCACGCCGCCCGAGCTGGAAGCCTGCAACCTCCACGAAGCCGTTCGCCGCGCCCGCGCCGTGATCGAGGCCGGCGGCAAGGCCCCGGTGGTGATAGAGGAGTTCGATCCATCGCTCCCGCCGGTCCTCGCCAATGCCGATGCGCTCGTCCAGGTGCTGATCAACCTGATCGCCAACGCCGCCGAGGCCTGCGCCGCTGCACCGAAACCGCGGATCGTGGTCCGCACCCGGTTTGCCAGCGGGCTGCAGTTGCACCGCACGGCTGCCGGCACACCGGTGCGCCTGCCGATCGAGCTGCGCGTCAGCGATAATGGTCCCGGCGTCGATCCGGCCATGGCCGACCATCTTTTCGAGCCCTTCGTCACCACCAAGAAGAGCGGACAAGGCCTGGGGCTGGCGCTGGTGCGGCGGCTGGTTCGCGACATGCACGGCCGGATCAGCCATGACCGCGAAGATGCCGCCGGCCTGACCCACTTCCGGGTCCACCTGCAGGTCGCCCCGAAGCCCGCCGCTCCGGCAACCCCCACGGCAAAGGAAGAGATGGCATGAGCGTGCTGCTGGTCGAGGACGACACGTCCATCGCCATCGTGATCACTGCCGCGCTTGAGGCCGAAGGCTTCGAAGTGGTGCGGTGCGATTCGATCGCGGAGCGGGACCGGCTTTTGGGCCAGCGCCGCTATTCCGCCCTGGTCACCGATGTTATGCTGACCGATGGCGACGGGATCGCGACGATCGACCGCGTTCGCGCCGCCGATCCGGACCTGCCGATCATCATCCTGTCCGCCCAGAACACGCTCGATACGGCCGTGCGGGCAACCGATACCGGCGCATTCGAATATTTCCCCAAGCCATTCGATATCGATGAACTGGCCCGGACCGTGCGCCAGGCGGTTGGCAGCAGCGCCAGCCGGATCGACATAGAAGGCGAGGGGACGCCCGCAGGCCTGCCACTGGTTGGCCGCAGTGCGCCGATGCAGGCAGTCTACCGCATGATCACCCGGGTGCTGCGCAATGACCTGACCGTGCTGGTGCTGGGCGAAAGCGGAACCGGCAAGGAACTGGTGGCTGAGGCAATCCACCAGCTTGGCCAGCGCCGCGAAGGTCCGTTCGTGGCAGTAAACACCGCCGCCATCCCCGGCGAACTGATTGAAAGCGAACTGTTCGGGCACGAGAAGGGGGCCTTTACCGGCGCCGTCGCGCGCCATGTTGGCAAATTCGAACAGGCCAATGGCGGTACGTTGTTCCTTGATGAAATCGGCGACATGCCGATGCAGGCGCAGACGCGCCTGCTGCGCGCGCTGCAATCGGGCTCGGTCCGCCGGGTCGGTGGGCGTGACGAGATCAAGGTCGACGTCCGCATAATCGCCGCGACCAACCGCGACTTGCAGCCGATGATCGCCGCCGGGACTTTCCGCGAGGATCTCTATTACCGCCTCAATGTCGTGCCGATCACGCTGCCGCCGCTGCGCGAGCGGGCCGACGACATTCCGGCGCTGGCCCGGCACTTCCTGGTGCTGGCCGCGCAAGAGGGCCTGCCGCGCCGCCAATTGTCCGAGGAAGCAGCGGCCTTGCTGGCACGCCAGCCCTGGCGCGGGAACGTGCGCGAGCTGCGCAATTTCATCTACCGCCTGGCCCTGCTCTCACGCGAAGACGTGATTGATGCCGGCTCGCTCGCACCGATGCTGGCCGAGGTGCCACGCGGCGATGCAGCCAGCGATGGCAAGGACCTGGATTCAGCCGTTCGGGCCTGGCTCGGCAGCAATAATCCGACGCCCGGTACGGTCTATGACGCGGCCCTGGCCGCTTTCGAGCGGCCGCTGTTCGCAGCGGTCCTGCGCGAAACGCAGGGCAACCAATTGCGTGCGGCGCAGGCCCTCGGGATCAATCGCAACACCTTGCGCAAGCGGCTCGGCGAGCTGGGGATCACGCCCGGTGAATTAGTCCGTTAGGCCACTCTTGCTTTTCAGCAACAGTAGTGTTGTAACCGCGCAACGATGACGCCACGCGTCCCTTCCACCCGCAATAGCGGCTGGCCACAATTGTGGCGCCGGTTCCAGGTGGCAGCACGCCGGGCGAACTTCTTTGCAGTGATGGAAGCGGTCGCGGTGCTGGCCTTCCTGATCATGACCGGGATCACCTGGTACGTGATCAGCGCCCAGGCCAAGAGCGACCAGCTGCTGCCAACCGACCTGACCGCAACCCTGCTGGTCGGCACGCTGATCCCGGCACTTGGCATCCTGGTCCTGCTTGGGCGGCGTTTGGCGCTGCAGCGGGCTCGGGAAGTAGCGGGCGGTTCCGGCCAGCTGCACGTGCGCCTGGTCTTCCTATTCTCGTTGATCTCGGCCGTCCCGACCCTGCTGGTAGCGATCTTCGCGTCATTCCTGTTCCAGTCGGCGGTGGAATTCTGGTTCTCCGACAAGTCGCGCGGGCTGCTTGAGAACTCGAACAAGCTGGCGCTCGGCTTCTACGAGCAGACCGAGAACGACATGAAGTATTCCTCGCTGGCGATGGCGGCGGACCTGCGCGACTTCCTCAGCCGGCAGAGCCCGGTCAGCCCGGAATTCATCAGCTACTACCAGTTCCAGATCACCAACCGGAACATCAACGAATCGACGATCCTGCAGAAGCTCCCCGACGGTTCGCTGAGCCGCGCCGCCTTTGCTCGCGGCGAAAACCCGCTGGGCGAGCAGGTCTCGTTGGGCGTGGTGCGCCAGCTGGATCAGGGTGCGGACATTGTCGTCGACACCAAGCCCGACAAGATCGAGGCGCTGACCCCGATTGACCGGCGCACCGGGATCTACCTCTACACCGCGCGCAAGTCCGATTTGCTGAGCCTGTCGCAGGGCCAGCGTGCGCAGAGCATCGTGCGCGACTATGCCGAACTTACCAAGCGCACCCGCGTGCTGCAATTGCAGTCGATCATCGCGCTGTTCGTGGCCTCGCTCGCGCTGGTCGGACTGTCGGTGTGGTTCGCGCTGCGCTTTGCCGACCGCCAGGTAAAGCCGCTTTACGACCTCGTCGCGGCGGCGCGCGAGGTGGGGGCAGGCAACTTTTCGATGCGGGTCGAAGGACGCACCGGGGCGGATGAGATCGGCCTGCTCAATCGTGCGTTCAACCGCATGACCCAGCAGCTCGAGCGCCAGACCCAGGCATTGGTTGGCGCGAACCAGCAGCTGGATGAGCGCCGCGCCTTTATCGAAGCGGTACTCGATTCGGTTACCGCCGGCGTCGTTTCCACCACCGCGACGGGCGAGGTCCGCCTGATTAACGGTGCGGCGCAGAAGCTGCTGCTGGCGCCAGGCGCGGAATCGCCGGTTGGCGAACCGCTCGCCGAACTGGTTCCGCCGATCGCCGAACTGATCGAGAGCGGCAAGCACAGCGGGATTGTCCAGTTCTCAAAGGGCTCGGAGCTGCTGACCCTGGCGGTCAAGGCTAGCGCCAGTCCGACCGGTTTCGTCGTAACCTTCGAGGATATTACGCGCCAGCTGCTCGACCAGCGCCAGGCTGCCTGGTCCGATGTTGCCCGCCGCATCGCGCATGAGATCAAGAACCCGCTGACCCCGATCCAGCTTGCGACCGAACGCTTGAAGCGGCGCTATCGCAAGCTGGTGACCGCCGATGTCGACCTGTTCGACGAGCTGACCAGCACGATCATCCGCCAGGTCGGCGATCTGAGAAAGATGGTCGACGAGTTCTCCTCCTTCGCGCGCCTGCCCAAGCCGGTGTTCCGCGGCGAGGATCCGGTCGACCTCGCCCGCCAGGCGCTGTTCCTCCAGGAAGTTGCGCGGCCCGAGATCAATTTTTCCTTCTCGGCCGAACCCGACATCGGAATCATCGCCTGCGATCGGCACCAGTTCGGCCAGGCCATGACCAACGTGCTCAAGAACGCCACCGAAGCGGTCGAGGCGCGGCAGAAGTCCGCCGATGCGGACTATCGCGGGCGGATCAGCCTGGCCCTGACGCTTGATGGCGATGATCTGGTCGCCACGATCACCGATAACGGAATTGGCCTGCCGCAGGATCGGGAACGGATCATTGAACCCTATGTTACCACCCGCGAGAAGGGCACCGGCCTGGGCCTGGCGATCGTCAAGAAGATCGTCGAGGAACATGGCGGCGACATGACATTCGGCCCGGCCGAGGAACAGGGCACTATCGTGACAATGCGGTTTGCGCGCGATCCGCTTGGCAGCGGCCGCGCCAGTGAAGCAGCAGAATAAGAGCAGGACTGAACAGGCAATGGCACTCGATATTCTGATCGTCGACGACGAACGCGATATCCGCGATCTGGTGGCGGGCGTGCTCAGCGACGAAGGCTATGAATGCCGCACCGCGGGTGACAGCAATACCGCGCTGGAAATGATCGACCAGCGCCGGCCCAGCTTGGTCCTGCTCGATGTCTGGCTGCACGGCAGCCCGATGGACGGACTTGAAGTGCTTGATGCGATCAAGGCCCGCGAGCCGGAACTGCCGGTGATCATCTTCTCCGGGCATGGCAATATCGACACGGCAGTCTCGGCGATCGGCCGCGGGGCGATGGACTTCCTCGAGAAGCCGTTCGAGGCCGAGCGCCTGCTGCTGCTGGTTGCCCGCGCGACCGAGACCGAGCGCTTGCGGCGTGAAAACGCCCGCCTGCGCGAAGGTTTTGTCACTGCCGATGAGTTCACGGGCAATTCGAGCGCGATCAACCAGGTCCGTGCCACGCTGAAGCGCGTGGCCAATACCGGCAGCCGGCTGCTGATTTCCGGCCCCGCCGGTGCCGGCAAGGAAGTGGCAGCGCGGCTGCTCCATTCGTGGAGCCCGCGCACGGACCATGCCTTTGTCACGGTCAACTCGGCGCGGATCACGCCTGAGCGATTCGAGCAGGAGCTGTTCGGCGAGGAGTCCGGCGGCAAGCTGGTACGCGCCGGCCTGCTGGAACTGGCCGATGGCGGCACGCTCTACCTCGACGAGGTGGCGGATATGCCGCTGTCCACCCAGGCGCGGATCCTGCGGGTTCTAACCGAGCAGAGTTTCGTCCGGGTTGGCGGGCACCGCCAGCTCCGTGTCGATGTGCGGGTGGTCTCCTCAACCGCCCGCGACCTCGAGCGCGAAATCGCCGAGAAGCGCTTCCGCGAGGACCTGTTCTATCGGCTCAATGTAGTGCCGGTGGCGATCCCTTCGCTGGCCGAACGCCGCGACGATATTCCCGCGCTGGTCGACCATTTCTTCGCCCGCTTCGCGGCCGATCAGGGCGTTTCGCCACCCGAGGTAACCAGCGAGGCCATGGCCGCGCTGCAAAGCTATGAATGGCCTGGCAATGTCCGCCAGCTGCGTAACCTGGTCGAACGGACCATCATCCTGACCCCGCGCGAACGGCTGGAGCGGATCGAAGCTGACATGTTGCCAGGCGAATTGCTGGGCGGACGGATCAACGGCGATACCGGCCTGTCCGCGCTGATGGGCGTGCCGCTGCGCGAAGCCCGCGAGAACTTCGAGCGTGAATACCTGCGCGTGCAGATCCGGCGCTTCTCTGGCAACATCTCGCGCACTGCGGCCTTCATCGGGATGGAGCGTTCGGCCCTGCATCGCAAACTCAAGCTGCTCGGCATGGTCGACCGCCGCGAAGACGAATGCGAAGACGAGATCGCCGAATAAAAACGGTGCTAATTGTGCATTGCGGCAATCCTGAAGCCGAGATAGTCTTCCCTCACTGACTACCGGTTGCCTTCGGGCAGCCAGACTGCGGACTGCCAGCAAGGCGGCCGCCAAGAACGAAGGAGACCGCAATGACCTCTCGCACCCTGACCGCTCGTCCGCGCGCCGCCAAGGCGGAAGCAGAAGCACCTGCGGCCACGGCCGTCCCGATTGCCGCAGTGACCGGCAAGGGCCAGAACCTCCAGGACCAGTTCCTGAACCTGCTGCGCAAGAACAAGGTCCCCGTCACGATGTTCCTGGTAAAGGGCGTCAAGCTGCAGGGCATCGTTACCTGGTTCGACAATTTCTCGATCCTGCTGCGCCGCGATGGCCAGTCGCAGCTGGTTTACAAGCATGCCGTCTCGACGATCATGCCCAGCCAGCCGATCGACGCCGCGCAGTTCGGCAGTGCCGGGGAGGGCGGCAAGAAGACTCGCCTGCTCCAGGACGTGTTTCTTTCCAGCCTCCGCAAGGAAGCGGTCCAGGTCACGATGTTCCTGGTCAACGGCGTGATGCTGCAGGGCCGCGTCGCGGCCTATGACCTGTTCTGCATGCTGCTTGAGCGCGAGGGCTATGTGCAGCTCGCCTACAAGCATGCGGTCTCGACCATCCAGCCCGTCACCCCGGTCGATCTGACCGGTGAGTGGGACGGGGAAGAGGACGACACCTGAGCTTTCTTGACGATAACCGCGAAGACGTAGCCCGCGGCGCACGGGCCGTGATCGTGTGCCCGACGTTTCGCGCCCGCGGCGGCGGCGCCGATCCGGACGCACGGCTGGAAGAGGCCAAGGGCCTGGCGCTGGCGATCGGCCTGGTCGTGGTCGAAGCCATGGTTGTCCCGATCCGCGAAGCGCGCGCCGGCACCTTGTTCGGCGAAGGCCAGATCCAGAACATCGCCGCGACCTGCGAGATGGAGCAAGCCGAGCTGGTGATCGTCGACGGAGCGCTCACGGCGATCCAGCAGCGCAACCTGGAAGACAAGCTCAAGCGCAAGGTGATCGACCGGACCGGCCTGATCCTGGAAATCTTCGGGGAACGTGCGGCCACGGCCGAAGGCCGACTGCAAGTGGAACTCGCCCACCTTGATTACCAGGCCGGGCGGCTGGTCCGTTCATGGACTCACCTTGAACGGCAGCGCGGCGGCTTCGGCTTCCTGGGCGGCCCAGGGGAAACGCAGATCGAGGCGGATCGCCGGATGATCCGCGACCGCATGGCCCGGCTGCGGCGCGAACTTGAACAGGTTCGCCGCACCCGCGGCCTGCACCGCAGCCGGCGCGAGAAGGCCCCTTGGCCGGTGATCGCGCTGGTCGGTTATACCAATGCTGGCAAGTCGACCCTGTTCAACCGGCTGACCGGGGCCGGCGTTATGGCCGAGGACCTGCTCTTCGCCACGCTCGATCCGACCATGCGGCGGATCCGCTTGCCCGGCGTTGACAAGGCGATCCTGTCCGACACCGTCGGCTTCATTTCCGACCTGCCAACCCAGCTGGTCGCAGCCTTTCGCGCCACGCTGGAAGAGGTCACAGCCGCTGACGTCATCGTCCACGTGCGCGACATCGCCAATCCCGATAGCCTGGCGCAAAAGCGGCAAGTGCTCGAAGTGCTCGAGGAACTTGGCCTGATCGAAGGGGAGGGGGCTGTCCCAACCGTGCCGATCGTCGAGGCCTGGAACAAGTGGGACCTGCTCGCACCTGATCGGGCCGAGGAACTTTCAGCGCAGATCGCGGCCCATCCAGACGAGGTCATCGTGCCGCTATCGGCGATCACCGGCCAGGGCTGCGAAGAATTGCTGACGGCCGTATCGAAGCTGCTGACCTCCGGCGCCCGCCCGCACGAATTTGTCGTGCCGGTAAGCGACGGACAGCGGATTGCCTGGCTTCACGCGCATGGCGAGGTCCAGGCAGACGATGATGGCGGCGAGGATGAGCGCGGACCGCTGCGGCGGCTGACCGTGCGGCTCGAACCGCGCGAACTAGGGCGTTTTATCCGGCTCTGACGCCTTGACGTCACGCCACAAGGCTTCCTGTTCATCGATGCCCAGGCTGGAAAAATCGGTGCCGCGCTGACTGGCCAGGGCCTCCATCCCACGATAGCGCCGCTCGAACTTGGCGTTCGCACCGCGCAGGGCATCCTCGGGCGCGATGCCATAGGCCCGGACCAGGTTGACCGCCGCGAACAGCAGATCGCCGGCCTCTTCTAGCTGTTCCAGTTCCGTTCCGGCAGCAGCAAGCTCTGCCATTTCCTCGCGCAGCTTGTCCGCCGGACCCTCGCGGTCAGGCCAGTCAAAGCCCTGTCGCGCAGCGCGTTTTTGCAGCTTTTCAGCCCGGAGCAAGGCCGGCAAGGCCAGCGCGACGCCATCCATCGCACTGGTCGCACCCTTCGCTTCGCGCTCTTCGGCCTTGAGACTTTCCCAGCGTTCCTCGCGCGATTGGCCGTTGTCAGCAACATCGCCAAAGATGTGCGGGTGACGTGCTTCCATCTTGGCGCTGATCGTTTCGGCTACGGCGTGAAAATCGAAATGACCGGCTTCCTCGGCCATGCGCGCATGGAACACGACCTGGAGCAGCAGGTCGCCGAGTTCTTCCTTCAGTGACGCCAGGTCGCTGCGCTCGATTGCGTCGGCAACCTCATAGGCTTCCTCAAGCGTATAGGGCGCGATCGTCGCGAAGGTCTGTGCCAGATCCCAGTCGCAGCCGCGCAGCGGGTCGCGCAAGCGGGCCATGATAGCGAGGAGGCGTTCGATAGGGGGCACGGCGGGCTCGATCATTTAAGGATGATAATATATATTATGTAAAACGAGATCACCCACTAGCCAGCCATGCGGCTGATCAGGAGCGTCCCCACCAGGATGATTCCGGCCCAAATCAGCGCCATCTTGACTGTCTGGTTGATGGACAAGCCGTGGCCGCGAAACCCGCGGGTCACAAGGTACAGGCTCGCCAGCACCGAGACGACGGTCACGATCTGGGCGGTCGTGTTCACAGGACAATCTCCAGGCCGTCATAACCCACCGCGACATGCGGCGGCACTTCCTCCGACAAACTCGCATAATCCATCGACTTGTCGAGATGCGTCAGCACGGCCTGGCCAGCGCGGCTTGCCTCGACCAGTTCCAGTGCCAGGCCCAGATGGGCATGGGTCGGATGCGGTTCGCGGCGCAGGCAATCGACAACCAGGAGATCGATCCCGGCAAACAGGTCGACCATTTCCCTGGTAATCGCACTGAAGTCTGTCGCGTAACCGATTGTCTTGCCGTCGCATTCAAAACGCAAGGCCGTACTTTGTGCCGGTCCGTGCGGCATCTGGCAATGCGCAATCCCGAACCCGGCGCAGATCCGCAGCCGGTCCAGCGTGTCGAGCTCGACAATGGTATGATAGCCATGCTGCCCGGCAAAGACATAGTCGAAACGCTGGCGCAGCCGCCGCACGGTTTCCCCGACCGCATAGCCCAGGATCGGGCCGCCGCGGCCGTAACGGAGCGGTCGCAGGTCATCGATGCCATGGACATGGTCGGCATGGTCGTGGGTCCAGAACACCGCGTCGAGCCGGTCAATCCCATTGGCCAGGAACTGGGCGCGCAGGTCGGTCGAGGTATCGACCAGAATGCGCTGTCCGGCATCGTTTTCAACCAGGATCGAGGCCCTGGTCCGCCGGTTTTTCGGCTCGTTGGGATCACACAGGCCCCAGTCGTTGCCGATCCGTGGCACCCCGGTCGAGGTGCCGGAGCCAAGCATCAGCAGCTTCACAGCACCGCCTTGCTGAACAGGCGCCGAAAATTGGCGGTCGTGGTTTCGGCCAAGGCCGCGGGCGTTACGCCGCGCAGTTCGGCCACGAACCGCGCCGTGTCGGCCACGAAGGCCGGTTCGCAAACCTTGCCGCGATTGGGCACTGGCGCCAGGAACGGCGCATCGGTTTCGACCAACAGGCGATCTTCCGGAACTTCAGAAGCTATTGCCTGCAAGTCATTGGCATTCTTGAATGTCACAATGCCTGATAGCGAGATAGTCAGGCCCAGATCCAGCACGATCCGGGCGAAATCGGCCGAAGCGGTGAAGCAGTGGATCAGCGCAGGGAAGGCACCCTGCTCCATCTCATCGCGCAAGATCGCCGCCGTATCATCCTCGGCATCGCGGGTGTGGATGATGATCGGCAGTCCGGTCACCCGGCTGACGGCGATATGGCGGCGGAACAGGGCTTGCTGCGTGGCCCGGTCAGAGTGATCGTAATAGTAATCGAGCCCGGTTTCGCCGATCGCAATAACGCGTGGATGGGCCGACGCTTCCAGCAGTGCCGCTTCGCCGAGGTCAGCGTGACCGTCAGCCTCGTGCGGATGGATGCCCACGCTCGCCCAGACGTCCGCCTCGCGCTCAGCCGTGGCGATGACCTGGCCCCATTCGCGCTGGCGGGTCGAGATTGAGAGGAAGCCCCCCACCCCGGCCTGCCGCGCCCGATCCAGCACGCCCGCCTGGTCCTCGACCAGGCCCCTGTATTCAAGGTGGCAGTGCGAATCGATCAGCATCAGTCCGCGGCCTCGTCAGCCGGCAACTCAAGGCGCGGGAATACCCCGACCGGCTGTTCGAGGGTGAAGCCTGCGCTTACCAATTCACCCAGCCAGCCCGGAGCACCCAGCGCCGCATAGTCACGCGCCTGCGCCGGAATGCCCATTTGATCAAGCAGGCAGTCGGCCGAAGCCGGAACCACCGGTCGGATCGCAATGGCCAGGCTGCGAACTGCGCTGAACAGCGTCATCAGGACCACACGCATTCGCTCCGGATCGGTCTTGCGCAGTGCCCAGGGCGCCTGCTCATCGACAAACTGATTGCAGGCAAAGACCGCCTTCATCCAACCCTCAATCGCGCCCGACAGGTCGAGGGCGCCGAAGGCTGCGGGGAATTCGCTGGCGCAGACCGTGTGGACAGCATCAAGCAGCGCGCAGTCGGCTTCGGCCGGTTCAAAGGCTGAGAGCTGACCATCAAGGTTCTTGAAGATCATCGACAGCGACCGCTGCGCCAGGTTGCCGAAGCTGTTGGCGAGTTCCGCATTGCAGCGCGTGACGATAGCCTCGGCCGAATAGGAGCCGTCCTGGCCGAAGCTGACCTCGCGCAGCAGGAAGTAGCGCAACTGATCGACGCCAAAGCGCTCCGCCAGTTCAAGCGGATCGACGACGTTGCCGAGCGACTTGGACATCTTCTCACCGCGGTGCAGCAGGAAGCCGTGGCCGAACACGGCCTTGGGGGCCGCAAGGCCTGCGCTCTTGAGGAAGGCTGGCCAGTAGACCGTGTGGAAGCGGACGATATCCTTGCCGATCAGGTGCAGGTTCGCTGGCCAGAAGCGGGCGAAATCCCCCTCCCGGTCCGGGAAGCCGATGCCGGTCAGGTAAGTCGTCAGCGCGTCGACCCAGACGTACATCACATGCCCCGGACTGCCCGGCACCGGTACACCCCAGTCGAAGCTGGTGCGCGAAACCGACAGGTCGCGCAGCTCGTTGCCCTTAAGGAAGGCCAGCACTTCGTTGCGGCGGCTCTCTGGCTCAAGGAAACCGGGGGTTTCATTGAGTTCGATCAGGTAATCGCGGTACTTCGACAGACGGAAGAACCAGCTTTCCTCGACCGTCCACTCAACTGGCGTGCCCTGGGGCGATAGACGCTGCCCCCCTTCCCCCTCGGCCAGCTCGCTTTCATCATAATAAGCTTCGTCGCGGACCGAGTACCACCCTTCGTAACGATCGAGATAAAGGTCTTCGGCCGCAGCCATGGCTTCCCAGATCGCAATCGAGGCGGCCTTGTGCTGCTCTTCCGTGGTGCGCCGAAAAGCATCGTAACTGATGTTAAGTGTGGTGCACATTTCACGGAAATAATTGGACATCTCTGTCGCAAATTCGAGCGTTTCACGGCCCAGCTTGCGCGCCGTCTGGTCCATCTTCAAGCCGTGCTCATCGGTGCCGGTGACCAGGCGGACATCGCGGCCCATCGCACGCTGGAAGCGGGCAATGGCGTCGGCGGCGATCGCCTCATAGGCATGGCCGATGTGCGGGCGACCATTGGGATAAGCGATCGCGGTGGTGATATAGAAGGGTTCGGCCATGGCCGTTTGCAGTCTTTCCGGAAGGGGTTACGCGGCCTCTCTAGGCATCGCGGCGGAGGCCAGCAACCCGCCAATTTCCATGGCAGCCAGACCCGGATCAAAGTTGTAGGTCGGTAGCTGGCCGGACAGACGGACCAGCTCGGCATGGGCAGCAATGATCCTGGCTTGCCGGCTGCGCGGGGCCGAGGCCAGATCGGCCGCAACAACCGCCCGGGCCAGTTCCGCCACGGCCTGCATCCGATCACGGTCCGGCCGCGCGCCGATCTCTCCCGCCAGCTGACCGCGCAAGGCAAAGTCATCGTCACCCCGTGCCAGGATGGCCTGCATCGCCTTCAGGATCGCACCCAGGTTCTGGTCGAGGAATTCAAGCGCCACACCGGGCGCGCCCTGGGCAGCAGCCACGGCGGCTTCGCGAGCGGCAGGATCGGCCTCTGGCGCAGCCACGCGCAGCACCGCATCGACCTCAGCATCGGCCAATGGCGCGAACCGCAACATCCGGCAGCGTGACCGGATCGTTGGCAGCAAACGGCCCGGACGATGCGCGACCAGCAGGAAGTAGGTTCCCACCGGCGGCTCTTCCAGGCTCTTGAGCAGCGCGTTGACCGCGCCTTTTTCCAGGTCATCGGCGGGATCGATGATCACGGCGCGCCGTGAGCCAAGCGTCGGGCGGGTGGTCAGGCGGTGCTGGACAGTGCGGATCTCGTCAATCGGAATCGAGCGCTTGCGGCGGACATCTTCCTGCCCGTCGGCGCGCTTCTTTTCCTCTTCCTTGTTCTCCGGCGGATGTTCGGGGATCAGGATATCGGGATGACGATCGGCTGCCAGCTGCGGCACGCCCGGTTCGGCGACAAGTTCGGCTGCCGCAGCCCGGGCGAAAGACCCTTTACCGAGCCCGCGTGGTCCAGCCAGGATCCAGGCGTGATGCATCCGCTCCGATCGCAACGCAGCGCGCCATTCGGCCCAGGCCGCATCGTGGCCGCGCAGTGTCATGGCAGGATCGGCTCCAACACATCCATCACCACTGCGTGGACCTGGTCGGGCGATCCATCGCCGCCAATCCGGGCAAAGCGCGCGGGCTCGGCATCGGCAAAGCGGCGGAATGCCGCTGCCACTGCCGCGTGGTAGCTGGCATCGCGCCCGCCGATCCGGTGCAAGTCCAGCACATCGGCATCGGAGAGCCCGCCGCCGCCACCCTGGTAGGCCCGGCTTGAATCGACAAAGCGGTCGCAGATCACCCACTCGCCGCGCTCCAGCGCCGGGACAATCAACCGTTCGACGTGGTCAGAGCGAGCCGCGGCAAACAGCAACGCCTCTGCCCGCGGGTGCCAACCCTCTCCCTCGGTGCCCAGCAGCAGCGCGCGGATCGCCTCGGCTCCGGCGGTACCGCCGGGCTCGCGCGTGATCGCGCAGGCCTGACCGCGGGCCCGCAGCGCCTCGGCCAGCAATCGCGCCTGGGTGCTTTTGCCGGCACCTTCGCCGCCTTCCAGGGCAATGAATTTACCTCGGTTCATGGGAGCAGCCCTAGCAGGCCATTGACCATCCTGTCGAACGGTCCGGCCCGCGTTACCCGCTGCCGTGTTGCGAGCG
>JBEGOD010000118.1:0-6044 GCA_041182185.1 Pseudomonadota bacterium | reverse complement strand
GACCGGGACCAGCGGGGCGGAGCTGCTGGTCCTCTCACGCGGCCAGTTCGCCTGTGGCGGGCAGGGCGGCCTGCGAATGACCGGCAACCTGCGTACGGGCGGGCCAGGCTTGCCGCGCGTGTCCGGACAGGTCGAGCGCCGCCCCGGCGGGGTGATCGAGGCACGGCTCGCGATGCCCGAATACCGCGCTGGCGATGCCAGTGTGGCCCTGTCGCGGCTGGTCGTCATCCGCCGTGCCGACGGTGCGACCGGGCTGGCAGGCAGCGCGATGATCAGCGGTGCACTGCCAGGTGGCCGGGTAGAGCGGCTGGTCGTTCCGATCGACGGAACCTGGTCTGCGCGCCGGGGCCTCGCCATGTGGCGGCGCTGCACGCCGGTGCGGTTTGACCGCCTGCGCTATGCCAGTCTGACCCTTGATGCCAAAGAGCTGACGCTTTGTCCGGGGCCGGACGGTGCGATCCTGGCCAGTGGTGCGGGTGGCACCCGCTTTGCGGCCGGAGTGCCGGCGCTGGCCCTCTCTGGCCGGTTGGGCCAGACGCCGATCCTGCTGAATTCCGCCGCAGTCGGCTTTGCCTGGCCAGGGCGCCTGGCCGCGCGGCAGGTCGATGTGACGCTGGGGCAAGTCAGCGCGGCCAACCGCATTTCCATCGCAACCCTGACCGGTCGGCTGGGCGATGACCTGTCCGGCCAGTTCGCCGGGGCCGAGGCGCGGCTCGCCGCCGTGCCGCTTGATCTGCTGGGTGGCAGCGGGACCTGGCGCTATGCTGACGGCAAGCTGACACTGGGTGAGGGGGCGTTCCGGCTGGAGGACCGCCCAGTTGACGATCGCTTCCGCCCGCTGCTGGCCCGCGCTGCCACGCTGACGCTGGAGAACAACCGGATTGCTGCCTTCGCCGTGCTGCGCGAACCGGCTTCCGACCGGATCGTGACTGCGGCGACGATCGCCCATGACCTGACCAGCGCGCGCGGCCATGCCGATCTGGCCGTGCCGGGCGTGCTGTTTGACGACAAGCTCCAGCCCGATACGCTGACGTACCTGGCGTTGGGGGTGATCGCCAATGCCGAAGGCACGGTCAGCGGTTCCGGACGGATCGACTGGACGCCGGACCAGGTTACGTCAACCGGCCGCTTCGCCACTGACAAGCTCGATTTCGCAGCGGCCTTCGGCCCGGTGAAGGGGGTCAGCGGGACCATTGTCTTTACCGATCTGCTTGGGCTGGTCACGGCTCCCGACCAGCGCCTGAAGATCGCCTCGATCAACCCGGGGATCGAGGTTTTTGGCGGTGACCTGAGCTTCCAGCTGGAGCCGGACGGCTTGCTGATCGTCAATGGCGCGAAGTGGCCGTTCATCGATGGCGAGCTGCACCTGCTGCCGACCCGGATGAAACTGGGCGCGGCCGAAGAGCGGCGCTTCACGCTGAAGGTCGTAGCCGCAAACGCAGCCCAGTTCATCCAGCAGCTCGACATGTCCAACCTGGCGGCTAACGGCGTGTTCGATGGCGAATTGCCGCTGGTGTTCGATGAGCAGGGCGGACGGATCGAGGGCGGCCTGCTGATCTCGCGCCCGCCGGGTGGGAATGTCTCCTACGTCGGCGCGCTGACTTACAAGGACATGGGCGCCATGGCGAATTTTGCCTTCCAGGCGCTGCGCTCGCTCGATTTCAAGCGAATGCAGATCGGGCTGGACGGCGAACTGGATGGCGAAATTGTCACCCGGGTGCGGATCGATGGAGTGGCCCAGGGCCAGGGCGCCAAGCGCAACTTCGTCACGCGCCAGCTCGGCAAATTGCCGATCCGTTTCAACATCAACGTCCGCGCCCCGTTCCAGCGGCTGCTGCATTCGTTCCGTTCGCTCTACGATCCCAACTATGTCCGCGATCCGCGCGAACTGGGACTGGTCGATCAGGATGGCCGGCCAATCGAGCAGCCTGCCATTTCCCCGCCGCTGCCCCCCGATATTCAGCCGCCAGTCAGCAGGAAGGTGCCATGAAGCCACAACAATTGACCAAGCCGGTCCGGGCTGCGACAAGTTCCGCGATGGAATGTGATGCATCTCGGCAGGGGCGGTCAGGGCGGGCTGGAATGGTCCGGACCGCCTGGACAAAAGGATTGATGCTGATTGGCGGAGCGATGACGCTGGCGGGCTGCATTTCGGTGAACGCACCGGACAAGCCGATCGTGATCGAGCTGAATATCAATATCAAGCAGGAGGTTGTCTATCGTCTCGCGGCCGATGCCGGGAATACGATCAAGGACAATCCCGGAATCTTCTGAGGATATGATGATGAGTCATTTTGCCGCCCGTATCGAACGCAGTGCCCTGGCGCAGGCTGGTTGGGCCGCGCTGGCGGCGCTGGTGCTGATCGCGCCGGCCTCTGCCCAGCAGCGCGACCCGGCCTATGCCGCCGCCCGCTCCAGCGGGCAGGTAGGCGAAAAGGTCGATGGCTACCTGGGCTTCCCCACTGCGCCGAGCGCGGAAACCCGCCGCCTGGCCGACGATATCAACATCAAGCGCAAGGCCGTCTATGCCGAGCGGGCCCAGGCCAATGGCGCGACGATCGAGGAATACGCCTTCTCCGCCGGGTGCCAGGCGATTGCCCGGACCGTGCCGGGTGAGAAGTACCAGGCGCCCGACGGCTCGTGGCAGACCCGCACCAGTGCGCCGCCGCTGCGCGACCCGCGCTGCCCCTGATTCTGACTGGCGTTGCCGCGCTGCAAAACTTCCCGCCGCCGGAGCCGTTTATCCCGCTACCGGCGGCGGTTGACTCGAGGCTTGCCCCAACCTAAGGGGCCGGTGCCCTCGGCGGGCAGCCGTTGCCCGTGTCTAAAGCTCCCCGAAAGGAGACTGGCATGAACGACGAGCCGCCTGCCCGAGACCCCATTGGTGAAGATGCGCGGGTCAACGCGCTCGAAGCGCGGCTTAAGGCTGCACGCGAGCGAGAAGAGCAGCGCAGCAAACCAAGTCCGGGCATGGAAGCCGATGCGAATTATCGCCTTGGCAACCGCGTCCTGGCCGAGTTGATCGGGGGGATCGGCGGCGGTGCGTTCATCGGCTGGGTCATTGACCAGTTCGCCGGAACATCGCCCTGGGGTCTGTTGGTGGTGATGGCCCTTGGGATCTTCGTCGCCTTCAGGAACATCATCCGGATTTCGTCCCGGCGCCCTGATTGACCTTGCATGAGGCCAGAGGGGCGCTGGTCGTATATGAATTGAGCAAGAAGGGTACGTCGCGTGGCCGAAGCGGCTAAAGTCGATCCGATGCACCAGTTCACGATCGAGCCGATGTTCGGCACCGATCACTGGCAGATCGCGGGCTACAATATTGCTTTCACCAATTCCTCGCTGTGGATGGGAATCGCGGCCGTGGCGCTGCTGATCTTCGTCGCCGGCGGGATGAAGCGCGAGCTGGTTCCCGGTCGCTGGCAGATGGCAGTCGAAGGCTTTACCGGCTTCATCGACAACCTGCTGGCCGCCAATATCGGCCCGGCCGGCAAGAAGTATGTGCCTTACATCTTCTCGCTGTTCATGTTCATCCTCTTCGCCAACGTCCTCGGCCTGATGCCGCTGGGCCTGGTTGGCGTGCATCCCTTCACCTTTACCAGCCACTTCACCGCCACCGGCGTGCTGGCGGTAATGAGCTTTGCGATCGTGCTGATCGTGGGCTTCTGGAAGCACAAGCTGCATTTCTTCTCGCTGTTCATCCCCCACGGCACGCCGCTGGTGATGATCCCGCTGATCTTCGCGATCGAGCTGGTATCCTTCCTGGTCCGTCCCTTCAGCCTCGGCCTGCGACTGTTCGTGGCCATGATGGCCGGGCACGTGCTGCTGGAAGTGCTGTCAGGCTTCGTGATCAATGGCTTCAATGCCGGTCTCGGCATCGGCCCGATTGTCTCGATCCTCAGCTTTGCGCTGATGATCGCGATCTGCGCCCTGGAAATCCTGGTTGCCGGGATCCAGGCCTATGTCTTTGCACTGCTGACGTCGCTGTATCTCAACGACGCAGAAAATCTTCACTAAGTCCTATCCAACCACACGAATTTTCGAAGAAGGAGTTATCGAAATGGAACCTGCAAGCGCCAAGCTGATCGGTGCTGGTCTCGCTGCCATCGGCGCCGGCATGGCCGCCATCGGCGTGGGCAACGTGTTCGGTTCGTTCCTGGAAAGCGCGCTGCGCAACCCGGGTGCGGCTGACGGCCAGCAGGGCCGCCTGTTCATCGGCTTCGCCGCCGCCGAACTTCTGGGCCTGCTGTCGTTCGTCGTCGCGATGATCCTGATCTTCGTCGCCTAAGACTTACGATTGACTGACCGACCGGCTGGTTCCTGCCCCTCTGGGCAGGGCCGGCCGGGCAGACTGCGGACGCCCCGATGCCTCAAATCGCGCAAATTGCCGAAACCTGGTCCAGCCAGATCTTCTGGATGCTGATCTTCTTCGGCTTCATCTTCTTCGTCATTGGCCGGGGCATGGTGCCCAAGGTGATGGCGACCGTCGAGACGCGTGACCGGCAGATCGCCAGCGATCTGGCCGCAGCCGAGGCTGCCCGTGCGGCCGCCGATGCCGAGGAAGATGCTTGGCGGGCCGCGGCCAATCGCCAACGGGCAGAAGCTCAGGCCCTGATTGCCAAGGCCAAGCTCGAAGCGGCCAAGGCCAGCGAAACCCGTCTGGCCAAAGCCAATGCCAAGCTGGACGCAAAGCTGACTGAAGCCGAAGGCAAGATTGCCGAAGCGCGCAGTGGTGCGCTGAAGGAAATCGAAAAGGTCGCCGCCGAGGCTGCCGGCGATATCGTCGCTCGCGTTGCCGGCCTTTCGGTCGATGCCAAGGCGGCCACCGCTGCGGTGAAGGAAGCGCTCAATGGCTAATCTGCTTGTCCTGGCGGCGGAAGCCGCTGAACACGGCGCTGCTACTCATGCCGCCCCTGAGGCCTTTGGCCTTGGCCCGGTGACCTGGGTTGCCCTGGCGATGACCGTGCTGATCCTGGTCGCGATCTGGAAGAAGGTCCCGGCGATGATCACCGGCGGGCTCGATTCGAACATTGCGGAAATCCGCAAGCAGCTCGACGAAGCCAAGGCCCTGCGTACCGAGGCTGAAGCCCTGCGCCAGGAATATGCCGACAAGATCGCCAATGCCGAAAAGGACGCGGCGGCCATGATCGAGCATGCCAAGGGCGAAGCCGATGCGATCATCGCCAAGGCTGAATCCGATACCAAGGCCCTGATCAAGCGCCGCGAAAAGATGGCCGAAGACAAGATTGCCGCTGCCGAGCGCGGTGCAATTGCCGAGCTGCGCGCCAAGGCCGCCAACGCCGCCGCCGCCGCTGCGCGCCAGCTGATCGCAGCCAACCATAACGCCAAGGCCGACAAGAGCCTGGTCGACGAGGCGATCGGCGGGATTTGATCCCGGCTTTCAGACTTGCACTTGCAAAGGGCGGCCTAACGGTCGCCCTTTTCATTTGCCGGGTTCGAGCACCACTTTGCCAACGATCTCCCGACTGGCCATCGCCGCATAGGCCTCGCGCCAGCGGCTCAGCGGCAGGATGCGGTCGATGTGGGGGTTGAGCCGGCCATCGGCGGCCAGCGTCGCCACGGCCTCGCGGATCGCCTTGCCGCGTTCCGGGAAGCGGCGGGCATATTCCCCGGCGCGCACGCCAACCACCGAGAAACCCTTGATCAGCGGGATGTTGGTCGAGATTTCGGCAATCCGTCCGCCGGCAAAACCGATCACCAGCAACTTGCCGCCAAAGGCCACGCAGCGGGTGCTTTCATCGAACACGTCGCCGCCGACCGGATCGTAGACCAACTCGCAGAGCTTGCCTCCGGTCAGTTCGGCCACCTGCTCGCGGAAGCGCCCCTCGGCCAGGATCACCGCCTCGGCCTCGCAGGCCGCGCGCAGGGCACCGAGCTTGGCCGGGGAGCCGGTGGTGGCGATGACATGGGCGCCCAGCCGCTTGGCGAGCTCCACCGCCGCCAGGCCAACCCCGCCGCTGGCGCCATGGACTAGTCCCCATTGCCCGGCCTTGAGGCCGCCGATCTCGACCAGCGCAGTATAG
>JBEGOD010000117.1:0-19933 GCA_041182185.1 Pseudomonadota bacterium | reverse complement strand
CCTCGGACGCCGCCAGCTTGCAGAGCGCGCCCGCGCGGCCTAGGGGCTTCGCGTCATGCATAGCTATCCCGCCCCTGCGCTCGCCCGTGTCGAGGAAATGGTCCGCGCCGCCGCGGCCGATCCGGCCCGCGCCGTCTCGTTCCAGGGGGCTCCTGGCTGCAACGGCCACCGCGCCGCGACCGAATATGCGCCAGACTGCCTGCCGCTGCCCTGCTTCAGCTTCGAGGACGCGCTGGAAGCGGTAAAGGATGGCCGCGCTGGCCGGGCGATCATCCCGATCGAGAATTCGCAGCATGGCCGCGTGGCCGACATCCATTTCCTGCTGCCCGAATCTGGCCTCGCCATTGTCGGCGAACATTTCATGGCGATCCACCATGACCTGATGGCGCTCAGCGATGGCCCCTTCAAGGCAGCCTATTCGCACCCTCAGGCGCTTGGCCAGTCACGCTTCTTCCTGCGTGAGCGGGGGATCGTGCCGCTGGCCTATGCCGACACCGCCGGAGCCGCCGCTTTCGTGGCCGAGCAGGGCGATCCCGAGGCCTGCGCCATCGCACCCAAGATTGCGGCCGAGCTCTATGGCCTGAAGATCATTGCCGAGAACGTCGAGGATGCGGCGGACAACATGACCCGCTTCGTCGTGCTGTCGCGTGAGCCGCTCGATCCGGCCAGCCTGGCCGGCACGGTCACCATGACCACCTTCGTCTTCGAGGTGAAGAACATCCCCGCCGCGCTTTACAAGGCGCTGGGCGGCTTTGCGACCAACGGCGTCAACATGACCAAGCTGGAAAGCTATCAGCGGGGCGCCAGCTTTGCCGCAACCCGGTTCTATGCCGATATCGTTGGCGCGCCGGGCGATCCGGCGGTCGACCGGGCGCTGGAGGAGCTGGCCTTCCACTGCAAGGAACTGCTGGTCCTGGGCACTTACCCGCAGGGCCGCCCGCGCGGCTAGCCGAGGTTCCGGGCGGCACTGCTGCGCCGCCCGGAACCTGGCAAGACTACTTCTTCCAGACCAGCGCCTGGAGCATCTGGCTGCCCATGACGGTGCGGTACTTCGCCCGCGCGGCCGAGCCAGCCTGCGCGTCAGCTACAGTCTGCTTCATGTAAGCATCATAGGCATCGGCCCGCTTCTTGGATTCAGCCTTGTCGGCAAAGCGCGGGAAGCGGGTGACCGTGTAATAGTCGGGCTCACCCGGACGCTTGTTCACGTTGACCAGGATTTCGTAACTCGTGATCCAGCCCTGGGCCACGGCGAAGTCCTGGCCCTTGCGCCACTGCCCCGCCATGTGAGTCATGTATTCCAGGTCATGCCCGTCTTCGACCGCGATCATCCCGATCTGGACATAGTCGCCTTCCTCATTGGGCCACGGATCGTCGGCCAGGGCCGGCGTGGCGCTGGCGAACGACAGGGTTGCGGCCAGCACGGCCGCTTTGAGCATCAGCTTCATGAGCATCTCTCCTTTTGAGGATGCGATCAGGCCGGCCCCCTGCCGGTTCTGTCACACCGCATTTGCCTGGAGACGGGCGACCCGGCTTATTTTTACCGGCACCAAGTACTGGGAAGGCTAGACTCGAGTTTTACGGGAGTCAAAGATTCCGTAGCGTCATTCCATTTACTCCCAGGCTTGTGCTGCTGTGCCGGTTGTGCAGAATCGCGCCATGCCTGCTTACCGCATAGCCGAAGACGATCTGACCGGCCCGGACATCGCCGCACTCCTGCGGCTGCACTTGGACGAGATGCACCAGTGGTCGCCGCCCGAAAGCGTCCATGCCATGCCGCTCGAGCGGCTGCGCCAACCCGATGTGACCTTTTTTGCCGCCTGGCACAGCGCACGGCTGGCCGCCTGCGGGGCGATCAAGCAGCTGTCCCCCGACCACGGTGAGCTGAAATCGATGCGGGCCCATCCGGATTATCGCGGCCAGGGCGCCGGCAAGGCGATCCTGCTGCATCTGCTGGAAATCGCACGCCAGCGCGGCTACACCCGGGTCAGCCTGGAGACCGGGCGGCCCGAACCCTTCCTTCCCGCGCGGCGGCTCTACGAAAGCCACGGCTTTGCCGAGTGCCCGCCCTTTGCGGCCTATGCCGAAGATCCTTTTTCGATATGCATGACGCGAACGCTCTGATCCTGCGACCGGCCCGTGAGGCCGACATTCCCGCGCTGTCGCGGCTGGCGATCGATTCTTTCGTCGCCAAGTTCGGCCCGCTCTATTCCAAGGCGGACCTCGAAACCTTCCTGGCCGAGAGTCTGTCCGAACCGGCGATCGCAGCGGAACTGGCCAATCCCGACCGGGTCTACCGCCTGGCCGAGCAGGACGGGGTGCTGCTGGGCTATTGCAAGATCGGCCTCAGCTGCGGCTTTCCCGAGCATGCGCGCGGCGAGCGGGTGATGGAACTGAAACAGCTCTACACCGCGGCCGACGCGACCGGCCTCGGCATTGGCGGCAAGCTGATGGACTGGGCCATGACCGAGTTCGCCGCGCGCGGCGCGGACGAGGTTCAGATTTCGGTCTATGCCTATAACGACGGCGGCCACCGCTTCTACCGCCGCTACGGCTTCGACAAGGTGGCCGACATCACCTTCCGCGTCGGCGAGCAGCTCGACGAGGAATTCCTCTTCGCGCAAATGTTCTGAACTGAATCGGCACACGGATCGGGCTTTGCGCCGCCCGTCCTCTCCCCTATATGCCGCCCATGTCCTCAGTCAGACCCTGGCGCGATATCGCGCGGCGCAAGTCCCGGCAGATCATGGTGGGCAAGGTCCCCGTCGGCGGCGATGCGCCGATCACGGTCCAGACCATGACCAACACGCTGACCTCCGATCCGGTCGCCACGATCAACCAGATCCGCCGCTGCGAGGAAGCCGGGGCCGACATCATCCGCGTTTCCTGCCCGGATGTGGAAAGCACCGCGGCGCTGTCCAAGATCGTCAAGGCGGCGCGGGTACCGATCGTTGCGGACATCCATTTCCACTACAAGCGCGCGCTGGAAGCCGCCGATGCGGGCGCGGCCTGCCTGCGGATCAACCCGGGCAATATCGGCTCAAGCGAGCGCGTGGCCGAAGTGGTCCGCGCCGCCAAGGCCAATGGCTGCGCGATCCGCATCGGCGTCAACGCCGGCAGCCTTGAGAAGGACCTGCTCGAGAAATACGGCGAACCCTGCCCCGAGGCGCTGGTCGAATCTGCGCTCGATCATATCAAGCTGCTGCAGGATCACGATTTCCACGAATTCAAGGTGGCGGTGAAGGCCAGTGACGTGTTCCTGGCGGTGGGTGCCTATATGGGCCTGGCCGAAGCGGTCGATTGCCCGCTGCACCTGGGCATTACCGAGGCCGGCGGGTTGATCGGCGGCACGGTCAAGAGCGCGATCGGCATCGGCAACCTGCTGTGGGCCGGGATCGGCGACACCATCCGCGTTTCGCTTTCGGCCGAGCCGGAAGAGGAAGTGCGGGTCGGCTATGAGATCCTGAAGTCGCTCGGCCTGCGCACCCGCGGCGTCCGCGTCGTCTCCTGCCCCTCTTGCGCGCGGCAGGGCTTCGACGTGATCCGCACCGTCCAGAAACTGGAAGACGCGCTCAGCCACATCAAGACGCCGATGAGCCTCTCGGTGCTCGGCTGCGTGGTCAACGGCCCGGGCGAAGCGCGCGAGACCGATATCGGCGTGACCGGCGGCGGCAATGGCAAGCACATGGTCTATCTGCGCGGGGTGACCGATCACCACGTGGCGGATGAAGGGATGATCGACCACATCGTCAAACTGGTCGAGGAAAAGGCCGCCGAGATCGAGGCCGGGACCGTCGCGAGCATGGACAGCTTACATGGCAAGGCGGCGTAGATTTTGATGGAAATCGCTCCCGATTGGCAGGCAATCGCGACCCTAATAACCGGTTTTCTCGCTGTTGGTGCTGCGTGGAAGGTCAGTGACAAGCAGACTGCAATTCTTCGTAGGCAGTCCAAGATCGCTGAAACTGATTTGAAGATCCAACTCTTGGAGCAGCGGTCCCGCTGTGTCCGTGAGATGAGGCAAATTTCCACGACGTGGCAGATGCATGGGCAACTGAACCACGATGAATGGCGTCGCTTCCATGCGCTCCTCCAAGACTGCCAATTGATATTTCCGGAGGATGTTTGGAATAGAATGTCAGAGGCAGTTAGCGGCGTTCTTCGAATCAACGAGCTTCACGACAGACACGAGAGATATCAGGGCCGACATAGCGATCTGGCCGCTGAAGCGCTCGACACGGCATTCGCAGAGGAAGACAAGATCATCGGCATGATCCCTCAGATCGCTGATGACTTAGTTCGACATAGCAAAATAGACCTCTGGGAAGATCAAAGGCTCCCAAATTGAGGGACGGGCGAAGCCTCCCGCCGCTCCATCTGCTGCTCGCCCTCACGGTCATGGCCGTCTGGGGCACCAATTTCGTGGTGATCAAGCTGGCGCTGGCGCACTTGCCGCCGCTGACGCTGGCGACGCTGCGTTTCTCCCTCGCCTTCCTGCCACTGGCGCTGTTCATCAAGCGACCGGCGGTGCCGCTGAAGAACCTCGCAACCTATGGCGTGCTGATCGGGGCGGGGCAGTTCGGGCTGCTGTTCACCGCGATGCGGGCCGATATCACGCCGGGCCTCGCCAGCCTGGTCGTGCAGGTCCAGGTGTTCATGACCATCGGCCTGTCGATGCGGCTGACGGGCGAGAAGATCGCCCCCTATCAGATCGCCGCCATGGCGCTGGCTGTCGCTGGGCTGGGCACGATCGCCTGGCATACCGATGGCAGCGCCACCCCGCTGGGCCTGCTGCTGGTGGTCGGCGCGGCGCTGAGCTGGGCATTGGGCAACATGACCGCGCGCGCGGCGGGGCCGGTGCCGATGCTGAACTATGTCGTCTGGTCGAGCGTCTTTGCCGTGCCGCCGCTGTTTGCCATGGCCCTGCTGACCGAAGGCTGGCCGCAGATCGCCGCCGGTGTCGCCGCCGCCGATGCCAAGACCTGGGCGGCGGTGGTCTGGCAATCGGTCGGCAATACCATGTTCGGCTATGCTGCCTGGGGCTGGCTGCTCGGCCAGCACCCTTCGGCCACGGTCGCGCCGATGGCGCTGCTGGTGCCGGTCTTCGGGCTGGGTTCCTCGGCGCTGCTGCTGGGCGAGCCGCTGCAATGGTGGAAGATCCTGGCCTTTGCCCTCGTCATGGCGGGCCTTTCGCTGGGTGTGCTCTGGCCGCGATTTATGGCAAGGCCGCGCGCATGACGCTTTCAATCCGCCCCGCCGCCGCCGCCGACCTGCCGCTGATCGCGCAGCTGATCCGCGACCTCGCCGAATATGAGAAGCTGGCGAGTGAAGTCCGCTTCGACGAGGCGGTCATGGGCGACAAATTGTTCGGGCCGCGTCCCTATGCCGAAGTGGTGATCGGCGAACTGGATGGTGCGCCGCAGGGCTTTGCGCTGTTCTTTCACAACTTCTCGACCTTCGAGGGCAAACCGGGGATCTACCTCGAGGACCTGTTCGTCCGGCCCGAAGCGCGCGGGAGCGGGCTGGGCAAGGCGCTGCTCTCGCACCTCGCCATGCTGGCAGTAGAACGCGACTGCGCCCGACTCGAATGGTCGGTGCTCGACTGGAACGAGCCGGCGATCGGGTTTTACAGGAAACTTGGCGCGCGGCTGATGGACGAATGGACCGTCATGCGGGTCGACGGCACGGCATTACAACAACTTGGCGCAGCAGCGCGCGGTTCCGGCGCTTAAGGGCTTGGCAGAGCGTTAAGCGCTCGGTTATCCACAGGGCACTATGAACGGGGCCATGAACAGGCGCGATATCTTGCTGGGCGGACTGGCCGCCGGTGCGGCACTGGCCGTGCCGACGCCGGCCCATGCCCGCAATCTGGCGCGCGCCTTCGAGGAAGCCTTTGGCGTGCCGCCTTCGGCCACCCCGCCCCCGCCGCCGGCCCTGCCGGTCGCGGTTGAACCGAATCCAGCCTATGACGCCAAGCTGCTGGAGATCGCCAAGCGCGAATTGCAGCGCGCCGGGAATACCGTCTGGCGGCATGACATCGTCGGCATCGCCGATTTCGCCCGGCCCAGCACCTTGCCGCGGTTCCACTTCGTCAATCTGGAAGCCGGCACGATCAAATCGTTCCTCGTCAGCCACGGCCGCGGCTCGGACCCGGAACATAGCGGCTTCCTGCAAGCCTTCTCCAACGTGCCCGGCTCCGAAGCGACCTCGCGCGGCGCTTACCTGACCTGCGAATGGTACAAGGGCAAATACGGCACCTCGGTTCGCCTGGAAGGGCTGGACGCCGACAATTCCAACGCGCTGGACCGCGCGATCGTGATGCATCCGGCTGATTATGCGCGCGAGGATTACATCACCCGCTTCGGCCGCCTGGGCCGCAGCGAAGGCTGCTTTGCCATGTCGCCAGCGCACTTCAACGAAGCGCTGTGGAACCTCTCGGGCGGGCGCCTGCTCTACGCGGACCGGATCGAGGTCTGAATCCTCGTTGGTGCGGTCGGCCCATCCGGGCCGGTGTTGCCAAGCTCTTCGCGGACGCGAAAGGCGCACCAAGCTAAAGCGGATTATCCAGCTTGATCACCTTCTCGGTCGACTTGCGCTTGCCGTCCCAGGCGGCGCGCGGAGCGGCGAAGCTGGCCATGACCGGATCGTCGCGGCCGTAGAGATCCTTGAATGTGCCCATCTTGCCGCTGATGTCCGAAGCCATGGTGAAATAGGTCAGGTAGACCGGGAAGGTCCGGGTCATGGCAACGCGGGTGTACTTGCGCGAAGTGACGATGGCCACGGCATCGTCCGGGGTCACGCCGGCCCCCAGGATCGCCATGGTGATCGCCAGTTCGGTCGCCCGCTCGGTTCGTACGCAGCCGTGGCTCAGCGCGCGCTGCGCCAGGTTGAACAGGTTCCGGCCCGGCGTGTCGTGCAGGAAGATCGCATGCTCGTTGGGCATGTCGAGCTTCATCTGACCCAGGGCATTGCCCGGCCCGGGCTGCTGGACGACATAGATCGTGCCGTCCTTGGCCTTGGTTACCTTGTAGTTCTCGCGCTTGGCCCGGGCCGGATTGGCCAGCAGCTGCGCACCCAGGTTCTCACCCTTCACAATCGACTGCGGCACGGTCCAAGTCGGGTTGAAGACCACGCCTTCGACCACTTCCGCCAGCTGCGGCGTAGCAGTCTTGCCGGGCTTGCCGACGATGGTGCGATAGGACCGGATGATCTCGTTATCGACGGTCAGCCGCAGCTGGAATTCGGGCACATTGGTGAGCAGGTAGAACTTGCCGAGATCGCGCGGCAGCCAGCGCCAGCGATCGAGGTTGACCTGGATCAGCGCGCGGCCAGCCTTGTCGGCGGCCGGCACCTTGGCCAGGCTGTCCTTGAGCCTGGCATAGTCCGGATGGGTGGGGGCGAGGGCGGCAATCGCCCCGGCGATATCCTTGCTGGCCAGTGCCTCGGCCATCACGGTCGCGGTCGGCCGCTGGTCGACATCGGGATCGACGACGAACCACTGAACCCGCGAATCCATCCGCGTTCGGCCATCGCGCATGTCTTCGATCAGCCAGGCGAAGGAACGGCTGGCCTGGACGTCCAGCTCAGCCCCCGGTCCCGCCAGGATCGCCGCGCGCAGGTCGGTCAGCTGGTAATCCGCCGGGATCAGGCCGTGCACGCCGATCCCTTCGATCACCTTCGCCAGTGCCTGGGCCTCAGTCACTTGCCAGTTCATCACCGGTTCGAGCACTGGCAGCTCGGGCTCGGTCGTTGGCGCGGTTGGGGCCTGGGTGGTCGGCGGAGTGGGTGTGGCAACCGGTTGCTGGCTGGTCGGGGCAGGCGCCGCCGGTTGCTGGTTGGCGGGCGGCAGCGGGGTTGCCGGAGCCGCCGGCTTGGGCGTGGGCAGGATATTCTCCGGTGCGCGGCCCGCCTGGGCGATCGCCGCCCCGGCCGCGAGTGCCAGCGCCAGGGCAGAGGCGCCGCGCGCCGCCCGCCAGAGTGCCCAGCCATGCCCATTCATCGTCTTGCTCCGTCGCAGGTGCTGCCCCATCCCGCAGCGGGTTAGCTTGTTCATCGCGCTCTAATTGCCTCTTTCGGCGGCCTGCATCAAGTTGAACCCGGGCGCGATCCGCAGGTTCCTTCGATCAGGCACGGCTTGTCAGGTAGGCGATAAGGCGGCACACCTGAACCTCAGATTGAGGGGGAGTACTGACGATGCGCAAAGTCCTGATCGCGGTGGCCGGCCTGCTGGCCAGCGCGAGCCCGGCACTGGCCGATACGACCGTGATCCGCGCCGGATCGGTCCTGCGCGACGCCGCCAGCGAGCCGAGCGGCCCGGCGACGATTACCGTGACCGATGGCAAGATCGTCAGCGTTGTCCCTGGCTTTTCCGCAGCGCCGGCCGGCGCGCGTGAGATCGATTTGTCGACCAAGACCGTGGTTCCCGGCCTGATCGACCTCCATGTCCACCTCACCTCCGATCCCGGCTCCGATTACCGCAACGAAGCGGTCGAACCCGACGAATGGGGGATGATGGTCGGCACCAAGAACGCGCTGCTGACGCTGAAGGCCGGCTTCACTACCGTCCGTGAGGCCGGCTCGGCCCAGTATACCGGCTTCTCGCTGCGCCGCGGCACGGCCGAGGGCCTGATTGCCGGCCCGCGGATCGTCGCTGCCGGACCGGCGCTGTCGATCGTCGGCGGGCACGGCGACGTGACCGGCTTCCGCGCGGAAGTCCACGCCGCGCTGGACTATGGCTATACCTGCACTGGCGCCGTCGAATGCGCCGAGAAGGTCCGCAAGGCCAGCCGTGCCGGGGCCGACGTGATCAAGATCACCAGCACCGGCGGCGTGCTCAGCCAGCAGGGCCGGGGCCTCGACGGCCACTTCACCCCGGACGAGCTTGAAGCGATCATGACCACGGCACACACGCTGGGCCTCAAGGTCATGGCCCATGCCCACGGCGCCCGCGGGATCGAAAGCGCGGTGCTGGCCGGGGTCGACACGATCGAGCACGGCACCTTCGCCGATGAGGCCGCCCTGAAAGCGATGAAGGCCAAGGGCACTTACATGGTCCCGACGCTGATGGCGCTGGAGGGCGTCCGCGCCCGGCTGGGCAAGGGGGTCTATACCCCAACGGTCGAGGCCAAGGGCAGACTGGCGCTCGAAGCCGCCGGCAAGCAGGTGCAGCGGTCCAAGCAGCTGGGCGTGCCGGTGGCCTTCGGGACTGACGCCGGGGTCTTCGAGCATGGCCGCAACGGCGAGGAATTTGCCCTGCTGGTCAAGAACGGCCTGACCAACCGCGAGGCCCTGGCCAGCGCCACGACCATTGCCGCCAAGGCGCTGGGCATGGAAGGCGAGCTCGGCCAGATCGCGCCGGGCTTCTCGGCTGACCTGATCGCGGTCGATGCCAATCCGCTTTCCGACATCCGCACGCTTGAGAAAGTCCGCTGGGTGATGGAGCGCGGCCGCGTCGCGCCCTGAGCTGTCCGTCGAGCTGCTCACGCCGTTGATCGAAGCCTGACCATCCGCCGCGCCGACCCGGCCTAAGCCGCCGCCAGCACCGCCGCTTGCGCGTGGCGGCAATCTGTATTAGTCAGGCAATACACCAATTGTCTTCCGCCAAAGGATGCCTCGATGAAAACCCTGCGTTCCGCCCTGCTTGCCGCGACCCTGCTGGCCGCTCCGATCGCTGCTACTCCGGCGCTGGCCCAGTCGGCTGCCCCGGTCGCCCAGCCCGCCCCGACCGAGCATGACAAGCTCTTCGCGCTGTTCGCCAAGTCGGACGAGGACAGCCTCAAGCGCAACCCCCTGTCGGCGCTGTTCCGCGGCGATACCCGCTATGCCGACCGGCTGGGCGATTTCCTGACGCCCGAGTATAACGAGGGCGAGCGCCAGGCCGCGATCAGCGAACTGGCCGCGCTGGCCAAGATCGATCGAGCCAAGCTCTCCGCGACTGACCAGATCGCTTACGACGTCTTCAAGGAAGGCAACGTCCAGGGCCTGAAGCGGCTGACCCCGGAGATCCTGGCGCTCACCGAAGTGCGGCCGATCAATCACTTCTTCGGCTTCCACACCTTCTATCCGACGCTGGCGAGCGGCAAGACCGGGATCCCGTTCAAGACCGTCACCGACTATGAAAACAACCTCAAGCGTCACGCCGACTACGTGAAGCTGATCGACCGTTCGATCGCGAAGTTCCAGGAAGGCCAGCAGACGGGCGTGGTCGAGACCAAGCTGACGATCCGCAATGTGATCGAACAGCTTGAGACCCAGCTCAAGCAGCCGATGGAAGAGAGCCCCTACTGGGGACCGGTCAAGGCCATGCCGGCCGACTTCTCTGACGCCGACAAGGCGCGGCTGACCGCCGATTACCGCCGCGTCACGGGTGAGGTCTTTGCCGCCAACCAGCGGCTGCTCGATTACCTCAAGGGCAGCTACCTCGCCTCGGCGCGCGACAGCGTCGGGCTCAGCCAGATGAAGGGCGGGGACAAGCTCTACGCGCTGCTGATCGAAGGTTCGACCACCCTGCCTTACAAGGCAGAAGAGCTGCACCAGTTGGGCCTGAGCGAAGTGAAGCGCATCCGCGAGGGGATGGAGCAGGTCAAGACCGAGGTCGGCTTCAAGGGTACCATGCCCGAATTCTTCACCTTCATTCGCACCGATCCGCAGTTCAAGCGCCAGAGCCGCGAGGCTTTGACCCAGCGCTACTACGACATCGGCAAGATGGTGGACGAGAAGATCGGGGGCTACTTCTCGGTCCTGCCGAAGAGCCCGCTGCAGATCCGCCCTTACGAGGAATTCCGCGAGAAGTTCGAAGCCGGCGGCTCCTACCAGCAGGGCACGCCTGACGGTTCGCGCCCCGGCACCTTCTATTTCAACGCTTATGACCTGCCGAGCCGGACCACCCCGGGCGAAGTGACGCTATACCTCCACGAAGGCGCGCCGGGGCATCACTTCCAGATCAGCCTGGCGCAGGAAAACGACAAGCTGCCGGCCTTCATGCGCTTTGGCGGCAACACCGCCTATGTCGAGGGCTGGGCGCTTTATGCCGAGACGCTGGGTTACGACATGGGCTTCTACAAGGACCCCTATTCGCGCCAGGGCACGCTTGATGACGAGATGCTGCGCGCCATGCGGCTGGTCGTCGATACCGGCATCCACGCCAAGGGCTGGACCCGCGACCAGGCGATCGAATACATGCTGGCCAACTCGGCGATGGGCCGGACCGACGCCACCGCGGAAGTCGAGCGCTATATCGCCATCCCCAGCCAGGCACTGGCCTACAAGGTTGGCGCGCTGACCATCCAGCGGCTGCGGCGCGAGGCCGAGGCGGCGCTGGGCAAGCAGTTCGACATCCGCGCCTTCCACGATCAGGTACTCAACACTGGCGCCCTGCCGATGCCGGTGCTCGAAGCCAAGATCCGCGCCTGGATCAAGGCGACGAAGAAGGGTTAGGTGGTTGCCGGGACCTGATCATACTCGATCAGGTCCCAGCGATTGCCATAGAGGTCCTCGAACACGGCGACCGTGCCATAAGGCGCGCGCGCCGGTTCGCGGACGAAGCGGACGCCGGCCGCCTGCCAGGCGCGATAATCGCGCCAGAAGTCGTCGGTTTCGAGGAACAGGAATACCCGCCCGCCGGTCTGGTTGCCAATCGCGCCAGCCTGTGCGGGACTGGTCGCCCGGGCCAACAGGACAGTTGTCGCACCCGCTGGCGCGCCGGGCGGGGCAATCACCACCCAGCGCTTGTCCTGCTCGGGCTGGTACTCGTCGCTGACCAGGCTGAAGCCGAGCTTGCCGCAGTACCAGGCCAGCGCCTCGTCATAATCGGCGACCACCAGGGTCACATGGGCAAGGCGCATGGTCAGGCCTCCAGCAAATTCAGCCAGTCCGCGCCCAGCAGCGGATCGACCGCGGCCCGCGCCGTGCCATCCAGCGCGGCGTAACGGCTGCGCAGGTCGGCCAGGCACTTGAGCTGGTATTTGAACACGCCCTGTTCGTAAGGCAGGCCCATGGCTTCCATCCGGAAAGTCTCGGCCCCGGCTTCGGCGGCCGCGGCATTGGCGGCGAGGAACGGGGCATAGACCGCTGCCGAAATCCGCACCAGTTCGGCCACCACTGGCGCGAAGCCCGGTTCCCATTCGCCGTCGTGCCCGCTCATGTCATCGATATGCGCCAGCCAGCGGTAGGTATAGGGATAGTCCGCGCGCATCATCGCCTGCGGGGTAGGATCGGTGCCAAGCTGGCTGAGCTGGCCGAAGATTCCGAATTCAGCAAGGCTCGGCCGGGTGCCGAACAGGCAGAACCGTTCCACCACTTGGGCTTCGAGCGCGGCGAGGACCGCACGCGTGCTGGCTTCGATCAGCGGGAAATTCTCGGCCGTGCAGCCAACCAGCGCCATCCGCCCGACCTGGCGGGCGCGGAACAGCTCTGCAAAGCCCTGGCTCTTCTCGAGCCCGCCGCCCTTGGCGGTGTCGAAGGCCAGCCAGCGGCTCATCTGGATCTGGTCGACCTCCTCCAGCCAGCGATAGCCGAACATCGCCTTGGTCAGCCATTCGTCGGCGAAGTCTTCGAGCAGATGGGCGATGAAGGCCTGCGCCGGATCGGGCGGGACCACGCCGCGCTCCGGATGCCGCGCCTCCAGGTCATAGACCAGCGGGGTGGAATCGTTGGCAAAGGTGCCGTCCGGATATTCCAGCACCGGGATCACCGGCGCCTTGACCGCGGCCAACGCCGCCTGCCGCCGCGCGCCCTCGTCCACCCATTGATAGGGAAGGCGGCGATAGCGCAGCAGGGCCCGGATCTTCTGGGAATAAGGCGAGCCGAGCGCGCCATAGAGTGTGTAGGTCATGCGTTCCCCCGTGCTTTGGTACCGTTGCGTCCACCCGGCAGCCGCCTATAATCCCTGTCATGGGGGAGAACGGAGCAACTTTGAAAATTTCCGCCGCGCATCTTTCTGCCGCCCCATGGCTTGCGGTACTCGCCCTGCTGCAGGCAACGCCTGCCCTGGCGCAGGATCCCGCTCCCGCTGGCCCGCCCGCCGCGGCACTTGCCCCGCGCACCGGAGACCAGCTGACCATCGGCTTCGGGCTGGGTATAGCCCCCGATTACGAAGGGTCGAACGATTACCGGCTGCAGCCCGGCGGGGTGATGCAGGGCCGGGTTGCGGGCATCGATTTCCAGATGCGCGGGCTCAACCTCTATACCGATTTCGTGCCGGACCAGGCGGACAGCAAGGTCCGCGTGATCCTGGGGCCGGTGCTGCAGTTGCGCCCGGAACGGACCGGCGAGGTCATGGACCCGCGCGTCGCCCAACTGGGCGATCGACAGACTGCGTTCGAGGTCGGCGTAAATGCCGGAATCAGCTTCCGCGGCGTGCTGATCCCGCCCGCCAGCCTGACCATGGACCTGACCTATCTGCGCGATGTGACCGGTGCGCATGACAGCTACACACTGACCCCGGCGATCTCGCTCTCCTCGCCGCTGTCGATGAAGAGCTTCGCGCGGCTGGCGCTGTCGGCGGACTATGTCGGCAAGGGCTTTGCCCGGACCTATTACGATGTCGGCCCCGGCAACGCGCTGGCCCCTTACGCAACCAATGGCGGCGGCTGGAAAAGTGCCAGCGCCACCTTGCTCTACATCCGCGATTTCGGCGGCGACCCGCGCGAGGGATTGGGGCTGTTCACGCTGACCAGCTACAAGCGGATGCTCGGTAAATTTGCTGACAGCCCCGTGGTCAAGGACGCCGGCAGCGCCCACCAGGCGCTGGTCGTTGCTGGGCTGCTCTACGGGTTCTAGCGCCCGCGCCACCACGGCATGTCCGGCAAGTCGCTGGAGACCCGAAGCGGGAACTGCGGCTGGCGCTTCTCCAGGAAGGCGGCGACGCCCTCGCGCACGTCGGCCCGGCCCCCCAACGCGATGTTGAGCGCCGCATCGACGGATAGCGCGCCCTTGGGGCTATCCTCGGCCGAGAACTGCCACAGCATCCGGCGGGTCAGCGCCAGTGCGACGGGTGAGCAATTTTCGGCAATCTCGAGTGCCAGTTCGCGCGCGCGGGCCTCGACCCGGTCCGCTGGCACCAGCTCGCTCACCAGCCCCGCCGCCAGCGCTTCCTGCGCCGGAACCAGCGCGCCGGTCATGCACCACTTGAGCGCGGTCGACAGGCCAACGAGCTGCGGCAGGAACCAGGCCGAGCCGGCTTCCGGCACCAGCCCGCGCCGGGTGAAGACGCAGCCGAACTTGGCCGTGTCGGCGGCAATGCGGATATCGCAAGGCAGGGTCAGGGTCAGGCCGACCCCGGCCGCCGAGCCATTGAAGGCAACCAGCAACGGCTTCTTCGCCGCCATCATCGCGGCGGTAAAATCGCTGTCGGTGCGGGCCCCATCGCGGCTGCCGAAGTTCTTGGCGCCTTCGCCGCTCTCCGTATCGAAGGCTCCGGCCCCGGCCGAAACATCGGCCCCGGCGCAGAACACCCGGCCGGTCGCGGTCAGGACCAGCACCTTGATGCTATCATCCGCGTCCGCTCGGCTGATCGCGCGGACCAGTTCGGCGCCCATCTGGCTGGTATAGGCGTTCAAGACCTCGGGCCGGTTGAGCCGGACCCACAGGATCGGCCCTTCCTGCTCGACCAGCATGGTCTCGAACGCGGCGGTCATGCCGGCTCGATCCGCACCGGCATGGAAGTGAAGCCATGCAGGAACGGGCTGGGCAGGCGGCTCGCCTCGCCTTCCGGCACGATCCGCCAGTTGCGGCTGGCGAGCTCACCGATCAGCATGGCCAGCTGGCTTTCGGCCAGCCGCGCGCCGACGCAGCGGTGGATGCCGTGGCCGAAGCCCAGGTGCCGCCGGGCATTCTCGCGCCCGACGTCGAACCGCTCGGCATCGGCGAAGACGCGCTCATCGCGGTTGGCACTGATGTACCACATGACGATCTTCTCGCCCTTAAGGATGGTCTGTCCGCCCAGCTCGGTGTCCGCCAGTGCGGTCCGGCGCATGTGCGTGACCGGGCTCTGCCAGCGGATGATTTCCTGCGCGGCATTGGGCGCCAGCGCTGGATCGGCGCGCAGCCGTTCCAGCTCTTCCGGATACTTGTCAAAGGCCTCGACCAGCGCCGACATCGAATTACGCGTCGTATCGTTCCCGCCGACGATCAGCAGCGCGATATTGGCGATCCGCTCCATCGGCTCCATGTGGCCCATGGCTTCGGAATGAACCATCCGGCTGAGCAGATCGTCCGTCGGCGGCTTGGCGCGGCGGTCCTCCAGCTCGCGGTCGAAGCGGGCCAGCATCTCGCCCATCTGGGCAAGGAACTGCATGCGGTATTCTTCCGTAAGGTTCTCGGCCGAAACCCCGCTCGCCCAGTCGGACCAGCGCTTGATGTCGCGCCATTCCTCGAACGGCATGTCGAACAGGATGCACAGCATGCCCAGCGTCTGCGGGATCGAGACCCGCTCGACCCAGTCGAAGCTCTCGCCAATCGGCAAGCCGTCGAGCAACTGCGTGGTCCGCGCCTTCACCTGGACATCCAGCTTCTGCATCTGGCTGGGCGAAAAGGCCGGGGCGATCACCCGGCGCTGGGCGGTGTGGATCGGCGGGTCCTGGGCGATGAAGTTGGGAAAGCCCTCGCCATTGACCGATTCCGCGATGGTGATGTTGCCCATGTCCCAGCGGCTGGAGAAGACGTCATGGCGCAGCTCCGTCTCAGACACCAGATCGTGCGTCACGACCGACCAATAGGGCCCGAACGGGCTGTCCGGCCGCCACGAAATCGGCAGCTCGCAGCGCAGCTGGGCAAAGGGCTCGCGCCAGGTATCGTGGACGTAAAGCGCGCTTTCGCTGACGTCATAGGGATTGATCGGGCGTTCGGCGATCTTGGCACTCATCTCAGGCGGTCTCCAGCTGGCGGCCGCGCACCGGCAGGGCATTGCCCGAAGCCGCCGCACGCTTGGCGCCGCGCTCCAGCTCCTTCTTCAGCGCGCGGACATAGTGATCGAAGTCGAGCTGGATCGTGTGGCGGCGCGCGGCATAGTAGTGGCCGGTGTAGTATTCCTCATCCTGCCTGATGATCTGTTCCATCTCGGCCGGCGCGGGCGGCAGGTACTGGCCCGCCAGATAGGCCCCGACCAGCTTGGACTGCTGCTCGGCAAAGTTGACCAAGGTCGGCAGCGGCTGGGCCAGGCCCATGTAGAACAGGTCCGGCACCCCCGGCTTCATGATCCGCTTGTAGAGCGGCGGCGGGCGGTTGTCGGTATCGGCGGTGAAGGCCGGGTCCTTGAAGAACGGGAAGCTGATGTCATAGCCGGTCGCCCAGACGATCACGTCGATCTGCTCGCGCGTCCCGTCGGTGAAGACCACCCCGTCACCATCGAGCCGCTCGATCCCCGGCCGCACCACGATATCGCCCGAACCCGCGCGCAGCAGGAATTCGCCCGAAACGGTGCCGTGGCTTTCGAACGGCTCGATCTCCGGCTCGGGCAGGCCGTAGTCGCTCATCTTGCCGACCGCCTTGCGGATCATCTTGCCGCCCAGCCACTGCCGCATTGCCTTGGGCATCCAGGCCGGGGCCGGGTTCTTGTCGATCGGCTGCCCGCCCAGATACTTGGGAAAGATCCAGACGCCGCGGCGGGCCGAGACGAACAACCGCGCCGCCATCGGCCGCTGCGACAGCTCGCTGGCGATATCCATTGCGCTGTTGCCCAGGCCCACCACCAGCACCCGCTTGCCGATGCAGTCGACCGGCTCGAACGGGGTGCGGTAATTGTGGCTGTGGAGCTGCGCGCCATCGAAGGTGCCGGGGTATTCGGGAATGCGCGCGGCCCAGTGGTGCCCGTTGGCGACGCAGAGCGCATCGTAATGCATCACCTCGCCGGTCGAGAGCGTGATCCGCCAGCCCGCTCCTTCAAGCCGCTCGGCGCTCTCCACCCGGGTGTTGAAGCGGATGTGGCGGCGCAGGTCGAAGTGATCAACGTAATCGTGGAAGTACTGCAGCAGCAGCGAATGGTGCGGATAGTCCGGCCAGTCCGCCGGCACCGGAAAGTCCTCGAACGCCAGCCGCCACTTCGAGGTATCGATGTGCAGGCTCTGGTAGCAGGCGCTCATCCCGTTGGGGTTGTTGTAGTACCAGGTGCCGCCAATGTTGTCCGACGCCTCATAGACGTCGAACGGGATGCCATAGTCCTGCAGCCGCTTGGCCGTGGTAAATCCCGAACAGCCCGCGCCGATGATGCAGACCCGGGGCAATGCGCGCGTATCAGCCATTGATGCCTCTCTCGATCGGCCTCTGGCGGGCCTTCGGAGAGTATGTTTAAGCGCGCGATTAAAGTCCAGCGGACAATTGATTGATCTCGCGCAAAGCGCTTGCTGCGCCAGGCGGCTAGATCAGTCTCGGGGAAGTCCCGGCACAGGGACGGCAATGGAGCGATGCCGCAATGAACGATACCTTCGATCCCACTGCCTGGTCCGGGCTGGTGCTGGGCTTTACCGCCATGTTCGCCGGCATCGGCGCGCTGCGCAAACCGGGCGCCTGGCGGACCATGCTGGAAGAGGTCGAGAAATCACCCGCGCTGCAATTCCTCTGCGGGATGCTGGAGCTGGTGGTGGGCACGGTGGTTTACCTCGCCAACCCCTGGGTCCCGGCCGACCTCTTGGCCTGCGTGCTGAAGGGCATCGGCGGGCTGATGATGATCGAAGCGCTGGTGATCCTGGGCTTTGTCGACATCTACAGCCAGTTCTGGCTGAAGAACCTCACCCACATGCACCGCGGCTGGGCCATGACCACCAGCCTGTTCGGGCTGGTGCTGGCCGTGCTGTCAGCCACCCGCTTTCACTAAGCTTTCCAGCCCGGCCCCTTCACGAACCGACCAGGGCGGGCATCGGTATGCTCGCCGCCGCGCAGGACGGCAGTGCCGTTGACCAGCACGTCAGACACGCCAACCGCGTAGGCGTGCGGCTTGTCGTAAGTCGCAGTGTCCGCGATCTTGTTCGGATCGAACACCACCACGTCCGCCGCATAGCCCGCCGCGAGCCGCCCGCGCCCGCGAATGCCCACCTGCTGGGCCGGGAGCGAGGTGAGGCGGCGGATCCCTTCGGCGAGCCCGATGACCTTCTCGTCGCGGATGTATTTGCCGAGGAACCGGGCGACATTGCCATAGGCGCGCGGGTGGGTGTTCTTGAGCATGAACTTGCCCTCGGGCGCCATCGAGCCCGCGTCCGAACCCAGCATGGTCCAGGGCCAGCGGATGTTCTTCTTGATGTTTTCCTCGCTCATCAGGAAGAAGGCGGCGTCGACCCGGCTGTCGTCCTCGATCACCAGGTCGATGATCGTGTCTTCCGGGCTGGTCCCGCGCATCGCCGCAACCTGCGCCAGCGTCTTGCCGGTCAGCGGTTTGAGCGCCGGGTTCTTGAACCCGATCAGCAGGACACCATCGGGCGAGCCGGTGTTGTGGAGCAGGTTCTCCCACCCCTGCGGCACGCCACGCATTTCGGCCAGCACCCGGGCGCGGATCGCCGGGTCCTTGAGCCGCGCGACCCAGGCGTCATGCCCGCCCTGCTGCACCCACAGCGGCATGGTGGCGTAAAGCCCGGTCGAGCCGGCGGTGTAGGTGTAGAGGTTGGCCGAAACGTCGATCCCGGCCTGCCGCGCGGCATCGAGCCTGGCCAGCGCCAGGTCAGCCTTGTGCCAGTTGTCCTTCCCGCCGGGCTTGATGTGATAGATCTGCACCCGCGCCCGCGCGCGCCGCCCGATCTCGAGCAGCTCGTCGATCGATTCGAGATAGCGTTCGGCCTCGCTGCGCATGTGGCTGATATAGCTGCCGCCGCTCTCTGCCGCCGCAGAAGTCAGCGCGACCAGCTCGTCGGTATTGGCGAAGTTGCCGGGGGCATAGATCAGCGAAGACCCGATCCCCAGCGCCCCGGCGCGCATCTCCATTCGCACCAGGTCCTGCATCCGCCGCAGCTGGTCCGGGCTGGCGCGGACATCGTCATAGCCAACCTCGTGCATCCTCAGGGTCGTGGCCCCTACAAACGAAGCCACGTTGCACGAGACGCCCTTGGCTTCGAGGAAGTTCAGGTACTGCGAGAGCGTGGTCCAGCCGATGTCGAACCTGATATCGCCCTGCTCGCGCCGTTCGCGGGCCTTCATTTCGGCGGTCAGCGGCCCCATCGACCAGCCCTCGCCCATCACTTCCAGCGTCACGCCCTGGCGGATGTCGCTCTGCGAGCGGCCATCCTCGATCAGGCTCTCGTTGGCCCAGGACAGCATGTTGATGAACCCGGGGGCGACCGCCTGGCCCTTGGCATCAAGCTCCAGCGCGCCGCGCGCGGCGGAGAGGTTGCCGATCGTGGCGATCTTGCCCGCGATGATCCCGACGTCAGCCTCACGCCCAGCACCGCCCAGGCCATCGAACACCGTGCCGCCGCGCACGATCGTGTCATAGCGGCCCGACTTGCGCGCCTCCGCGATCGCGGGCGAGACAGCGAGAGCGGCGAGGCCGGCGGTAAACCCGCGGCGCGTGGCGGTGATGGTCATGGGCCGGGACTATCCGGGCCTAACCCAGCTGCGTCAATCCCGAGGCATAAGGCGCGACCAGCGCAGACGCCCGGCCCCAGCCACCCATCAACCAGAGCCGCAGGGCGGTTGGATCGGCGGGCAGGATCGCCGGCATCCGCTCAACGCCCAGCTCGCGCAGCGCGGCATTGGCCGGGCAGGTGAGCAGGGCGAAGCTGGCCACCTCGCTGTCCTTCCACACCCCTGCCATCGCGAACAATGACTGGTCGGCGCAAGATAGCCAGAGCTGGCGGCGCTTGCCCGTCGTCGGATCGGTCCCGCCCCACAGCATCACCACAGTGGCAGGGACGAGGCAGCGGAACTCGCTGTTGCGCAGGTTGCCGATCCAGAACGGCGAATCCGGGTTGCGCACCGTCAGCACGGCACGACCCGTCTCCCCGGCGGAGGGAGG
>JBEGOD010000116.1:0-4393 GCA_041182185.1 Pseudomonadota bacterium | reverse complement strand
TCATTTCGCCGGCCGAGCGCATGGCGGCAACGATCGCCGCGTCCATCCGCTTGTCCGCCGCCCAGGCATCGCCGCCGCCGCCGACCAGGCTGTAGCGCTGGCCGCTCATGATCAGGGTGATCGGCGTATTCGGCTGCAACTTGCGCGATAGCCGGAAATGGACCTGGCCGCGCACGTTCTGGCGCGGCCAGATGCCGATGGCGGCATAGGGCTGGTAATCGCGCTTGAGCGTGGAGGGCGCGGCCATGGCGATGGCATAGCAGCGTGGGCCGCCCGGGCCCTGCGGATCGGTAAAGGCCCCCCACTTGCCGAACATGCCCAGCGAATCCCGGGCCAGGGCAGGGGTGGCAGCCAGGGCCAGCAGCAGCAGGGTCTGGCGCAGCATCGAACTCAGCCTTCCCCGATCAGGTCGAGATAGGCAACCACATCGTTGTCGGTGGCGATGAACAGGTCGGCCTGCACGGCCGGATCCTGCTGCGCCGCGTGGTGCAGTGCCTCGGCCAGCGGGCCATAAACCAGGGTTGTCGCCGCGCCGCCGATCGCTTCGCTGTCGAGATGGTAGAGCCGCACCGTGGCCTGATCGAAGGTGGTTCGCATCGGCCCTATGTGGCGGGCCGAAGCCCGCGCTGCAATGGGCCGTGCAGCAGCAGCGCCAGCAGACCGCCCGCCGCCGGGACCGCGGCGTTGATGGTCCAGAACGCGGCCGGGGTCATCTGGTCATAGAAACTGCCCAGCCACCCGCCGGCGACAGAGCCGACGAACGTCGACAGGAAGGCGCCCCCCATCATCGTCGAATTGATCCTTGCGGGAGCCTTGTTTGAGATCAGCGCCAGCAGCGGCGGCCAAAACCACATGAAAGCCACCCCCATGCCGAGGTAGCCGGTCAGCGCCCAGACTGCCGGGACTGTCCCCGGCTCCGGCGAAAGCGCGCTGCCTGCGGCAAAGATCAACGATGACAGCGCGACCAGCAGACTGCCGATAGCGATCTTGGTGATGGCAGATGGCTCGCTCTGCCGGCGCGCCTGCCAGGCCCACAGCAGGATCAGGCAGGGCGCGATCAGGATGCTGGATAGCGAGTCGAGCGAACTGAACCAGCCGACCGGGACCGCTCCCGCGGGCGTCGCCAGATTGACGTAGCGGTCGATCCAGATCAGGCCGATCCCGCTGATCATACCAAAGCCGACGGAAGCCGGAATGAGCAACCCGATAATCACGGCGAGCGCGATCAGGCGGGGGCGGTCGCCCGCTTCGGGAGGAGGTAGGTGGGCGGCTGCCGAAGCGCGTGCGGGGCGGCTTTCCGGCAAGTAGCGCCCACCGGCCAGATAGACCGCTAGCGCCACCAGCATCAGCACCGCGGCAACGGCAAACCCGGCGTGCCAGCCATAGGCGGCGGCCACGCCTGCGGTGACCAGCGGGCCGATTACCGCGCCGACATTGATCCCGGTTGAAAAGATCGCATAGCCGCGCTGCCGCAGCGATTCCGCCTCGGCCGGGTAAAGCGCGCCGACCTGGGTGGTGATATTGCCCTTGAGGCAGCCGGAGCCCAGGATCAGCATCAGCAGCGCGATCAGGAAGGTCTGGTCCAGCGACATCGCCAGGTGCCCGGCGGCCATCAGTACCGCCCCCAGCGTTACGGTGCGCCGGGTCCCTAGCCAGCGGTCGGCCACCAGCCCGCCCAGGATCGGTGTAAAATAGACCAGCCCGCCGTACCAGCCGAACACCAGCGAGGTGAAGGCAATGTCCGACATCGGCCCACGAAATTCGAAGAACTGGCGCAGCGCGGCCAGACCCCAGACCTTTTCGGCATGGCCCGGCTGCAGCAATTGCTTGGTCATGTACAGCGCCAGCAGCGCCATCATGCCGTAATAGGAAAACCGCTCCCACAATTCGGTGAAAGCCAGCACCCATAGTCCGCGCGGATGCCGCTCGCGCCCGGCCGTGTCGATTGTCGATGTAGCCATGGCCCTGTTCCCCCGAACGCGGAGGCTAGGCGCATGCGGAAGGATTATGAAACGATTTCGCGGCCTCAGTCCAACGGTTCGCGGCGGACGCCATCAAGCAGCCGGGTGCTGCGCTCGGCCTCGGCATCGATGCGCGCGCGCTCTGCCTTGCCGATCCCGTGCCTGGCCCGATTGGCATCGGCCAGGCGCTGCTGGCCGGCCCGGGCGCGGGCCTTGCGAGCCAGGCGCAGGTTGATCACTTCGGCCATGATTTACCCCTTCGCAGCCACGCCTTCCCCCTTCGCAGAAACAGCGCGGCGGGGAAAGCCGTCAGCTTACCAGGAGCTTGGCATCCGGTAGAAGGCAAACCGCTTTACCTTGCCTTCGATCAGGTGCTTGCCCAGCTTGGCGCGCAGCTCGTCGGCACCTTCAATGGTGCGGCAGACCACGTGCGTGCCGGCCTGCGGAAGCGGTTCGATCGCGCTGATCCGGATGTTGGCCTTTTCGCAGGCAGTCGTCACTTCGGCTTCGCTGAGCGACAGGTTCATCGCGCGGCTCATGCTACCAGCCTCCAGCCGTTGGCAGCGGATGCGCCCAGGCCGTGCTGATGCCCGGCGATGGTCCCGGCAATGACGGCGGCTTCGCCGAGCAGATTGCTGCGCTGTCCGGCGCAAGCGGTTGCAGCGGCGCGCATCAGGGCGCGTTGATGACGCGAATATTGGGAATTGAGATCCATGGGCGGCTCCTCACTTCGTAAGCGGGAGCGCTGGAGGTCTCTCAGCCGCGAGCGCTTACCTGGGGTCTGCTCACGATGGCTGGCATATGGGGGCAATCGCCGCAAAATTCAAGGTGATTGGGGCACCGGGTAGGAAATCGCCAGGACCTCCCATTCCTTCTCGCCGCCGGGCAGATGGACCCGGCGCAGATCGCCCACGGCAGCCCCGCGCAAGGCTCGGGCCAGCGGCGCGGACCAGCCGATCAGGCCCTGGCTGGCATCCTGCTCGTCATCGCCGACCAGGGTCAGCTGGCGCTGGTTGTCGTCCTCGTCGGCAATGGTGACGGTGGCGCCGAACCAGGCGCGGGCGCGGTCTTCCTGCCGGGCCGGATCGACCACCCGGCAGAACTTCATTCGCCGCGCCAGATGCGCCAGCTCGCGGTCGATCTCGCGCATCCGCTTGCGGCCATAAAGGTAATCGCCGTTTTCGCTGCGGTCGCCGTTGCCGGCGGCCCAGCTGACGATCTCGACAATGGCCGGGCGTTCGGTGCCCAGCAGGTGGTCATAGCGCGCGCGCAACGCCGCCATCCCGGCCGGGCTGATCGGCGGGCCGTCAGGTTTCACCGCGTCAACCTGGGCTGCGTTTGCCGATGAACCGGCTGAGCGGGTTCGGGCCACCGATCCGCGCCTTCTCGGGGTTCATCGCTTCATAGACCACGGCGTTTTCCAGCACGTGCTGGACATAGCCGCGAGTCTCGGTCAGCGGGATCCGCTCGATCCAGTCGACCCAGTCGATCCCGCCATTACGCGGATCGCCATTGGCGCGCAGGAACTTGTTCACGTTGCCGGGCCCGGCGTTATAAGCGGCCACGGCCAGCGGATAGCTGCCGCCGTAATAGTCCAGCATTCGCCGGAAATAGGCATCGCCCAGGGTGATGTTGTAGCCAGCGTCGGTGGTCAGCGCTTCAGGGTTGTATTCCATGCCCAGTTTCGATGCCTGCTCGCGCGCGGTGCCCGGCATCAGCTGCATCAGCCCGCGGGCGCCGGCGTGGCTCATCGCGTTCATCGCGAACTGGCTTTCCTGCCGGGTGATCGCGTGGACCATGGTCCAGCTCGATCCGGCCACCACCGGGATCAGCGGGTAACCGGTCTTGTGGAATTCCCCGAAGCCGTCGGTATGGGCCGCCTGGGCCAGGATCACGGCCAGGTCGCGGCGGCCCAACTCGCGCGCCAGGTCGGCCACCAGCACGTGGTCGGCCTCGGTCAGGGCCTGGTCACTGATCTCGCGGAAAAAGCGCACGCCGGTTGGCCAGTCGCTATCGCGCGCCACTTCGCGCACGGCCAGGGTCAACGGGCGGGCGTTGAAGGCGGCGCGCTCGGCCTCGGTCGGCACGGCGCGGGGCACCTGGTTGAAAGCGGGCAGCGCCCGGCCCAGCCGCTCGAGCGAGAGCTGGCCATAGAACTGCTCGGGATAGATCGCCGCCATTTCGAAATAGCGGTTCGCCTCAGCCAGGTTGCCAGCCTGGGTCATGGCGCGGCCGGCCCAGTAATAGCCCTTGGTGCGGGTCTGCGGGCTGCGCGCCGCCGCGCCATAGCGATAGAACAGCGGCGCGGCGCGGGCGGCATCGCCCAGCTCGTACAGTGCCTTGGTCCCGCCCAGCCACATCAGCGAGGTATAGTCATCGCGGATCGCGAAGGACTGGGCGCTGACATCGGTGCCCGGCGGGAAAGTCTCGTC